>NZ_JBLKSS010000069.1:0-34617 GCF_047607725.1 Sodalis sp. (in: enterobacteria)
ATATCTTTCTGAACGGACATTACACCTTTATCAGCGAAGGGAAAGAACTCGACCTGGACGCCATGATTGAAGGTCTTACGTTGTCATAGTCGTATGGCGTAAGCCCGCAAAATTTTGGCGGCTTCCCGCTTACAACCCCAATCTATCCTGCTGTTCTCTGCGCCATATCGCACTTCGCTGCGAAGACGCGCGTATCCCGCCAGCTAGGGAATCGTTCCGGTGCGCAGCGTATTGATCCCTATCCATTGACCGCTGGCGGTTTCAGTTAGTTTCCAACTGTGCGGATAACGACGTTTGCGATTGTCCGAGGTGGAGTACCAGACGGTATCGCCAGGAGTGGCGCTGCCGGTCATGGCGCCGGTGTTGGCACAGTGAACCGTTAAGACTTCCCCATCGGGCGTCACCACATCGGCAAGAAAACGTTTATAGTGTTGTATGAGTCGGGCAGGCTTGAGGGCAGGCTCGAATTGCATGGATTTTCCTTACTGTGGGCCGGCGCGGCGCAGGGGCCAGTCCTGCACCAGCCTATAGCGCACGCGGCCGTTGTCAAACGCCGATAGCCAGAGTCCGAATCGGCCTACGCGGATCGTCCAGCCCGGCGTGTCCGGGGGTAGCGCCACCGGTTGGGTCGCCTGTCGCCAGAGCGAAATATGCGGGTGAAACGGCAGCGAACTTTGGTGGCAACCGTTGCGGGCCGCCCGATCGCGCAGCCATGCCGCCCGTTGCAGCAGTTCGCGGGGCACGCGGCGCCTGCTCTTGCGCGGCGCCGACGTTGCCCAGAAAGGCCAGTGTCAGATGCAGATTAGCCTGCGCGACAGGCCGGCCGGTTTCAGCGGGAAAGCGCGCCAGTCCACCAACTGACGGTGCAGCGCGGGCGGCAGCGTCAGGGCAAAAAACAGCCGGCGCGGCGCGCAAGACGCGTCGGCGGGCCGGCGGGGGCTGAGTGCGGGCATAAGCGGGCTCTTTATCAAGGGGTGGCGCCCGCGGCCGCGTTCGCTACGCGCGCGGGGCGGAACCGATCATTGTTCCAGGGTGCAGCGATGCTACAATGCCTGCCCTGGAATGTTAACCTTTTCGCGGAGACGTTGTGGCGTTATTACCGGTCAGTGCCGTGGTTGATGAATTGCTCGCCGCCTTGCAAAGCGCCGCGCAGGTGATGCTGCACGTGCCGACCGGCGCCGGCAAATCGACCTGGCTGCCGCTGGAGATCCTGCGCCGCAGTGGTCTGCCGGGCAGGGTGGTGGTGATGCTGGAGCCGCGGCGCCTGGCGGCCAAGAACGTGGCACTGCGGCTGGCTGAACAGCTGGGCGAGCGCCCGGGTCAGACGGTCGGCTATCGGATGCGCAACGAGACCCGCTGCGGTCCGGCAACCCGGCTGGAGGTGGTTACCGAGGGCATTTTGACCCGTCAATTACAGCAGGATCCGGCGCTCGACGGCATCTCGTTGGTGATCCTGGATGAATTTCACGAGCGCAGCCTGCAGACGGATCTGGCGCTGCTGCTGGATGTGCAGCGCGGCCTGCGAGACGATCTGAAGGTGCTTATCATGTCCGCGACCCTTGACGATCGCCGGCTCAGCCAGCTGTTGCCGCAGGCGCCGGTGATCCGCTCCGCCGGGCGTAGCTTTCCGGTGGAGCGGCGCTATCAGGCGCTGCCGCCCCAGACGCGAACGGAGGAGGCGATTGCCTGCGCGGTGCAGCAATTGCTGCTGCAGCAAACCGGTTCGCTGCTACTGTTTTGCCCGGCGTGGGGGAAATCAATCGGGTGCAGGGGCTGCTTGGCGAGCGGGTGGCGGAGGAGGTTATGCTGTGCCCCCTTTACGGCGCCCTGCCCCTGGAGGCCCAGCCGCGGGCCATCCGCCCGGCGCCGGAAGGACGCCGCAAGGTGGTGCTGGCCACCAATATCGCCGAGACCAGCCTAACCATTGAGGGCATCCGCCTGGTAGTGGACAGCGGGCTGGACCGTCTCTCCACCCAGCGTATCAGCCAGGCGTCCATGGCGCAGCGTGCGGGCCGGGCCGGACGGCTGTCGCCTGGCGTGTGTCTGCATCTGTTCAGCCAAGATCAGGGTGAGCGCGCGCCGGAGCATCATGCGCCGGAAATCACCTACAGCGATTTGGCCCCCTTCTGGCTGGAGCTGCTGCAATGGGGCGTCAGCGAAAGCGCGCAGCTTTCCTGGCTGGATGCGCCGCCGGCGCTGGCGGCCGCGGTCGACACCCTGGCGGGGCTGGGGGCGCTTGACGCCCGGCAGCGCCTGACCCCCGCCGGCTGCGCCATGGCCGGCTACGGCTGCGATCCGCGCCTGGGGGCGATGCTGTACCACGCCGGCGAGGACGCCGACGCCGTTGCTACCGCCGCGCTGCTGGCGGCTATGATCGAAGAGCCGCCCAGGAGCGGCTCGCCGGATATCCGCGATCACTTTCATCGACCGTTGCCGCACTGGACGGCGCGCGCGTCAATTGCGCGCCCGGCGCGGGGGCGGCGCTGGCGCCGGATGACGCGCTGAGCGCGCAAGAGTGGCTGATAGCCCCCGGCCTGCTGCAACTGAGCCAGAGTCCGGACGCCCGTATCCGTCTGGCGCTGCCGCTGGATATCGCCCGCCTGGCCGCCGCCCGGCCTGCCTGGTTCAGTCGCACTACCGCCATGCATTGGGATGAGGTCAAAGGCAGCCTGCGGGTGGTACAGCGCGAACGGCTAGGGCAACTGGTGCTGCGGGAACAACCGCAGGCCAGGCCGTCGGATGCGGTGATGACGCAGGCGCTGCTTGATTGGATAGGCGAACAGGGACTGGGGGTGCTGACCTGGGAACGTGAGGCCGTCCAGCTGCTCCAGCGTCTGCTGTACGCCGGCGAATGGCTGCCGGAGGCTGGCTGGCCGGCGGTGGACGATCATGCGCTGTTGGCGGCGCTGCCCCGCTGGCTGCTGCCGTCTTTGACCGGCGTACGCGACACGCGCGGTCTTGCCCGCATCAATCTCGCCGAGGCGCTGCTACGTTTGCTGGACTGGCCGTTGCGACAACGGCTGGATAGTCAGCTGCCCAGCCACTACACTGTGGCCACCGGCAGCCGCCTGCCGCTGCGTTATCAGCAGGGCGAGCCGCCGGTGTTGGCGGTCCGCAGGCAGGAGATGTTTGGCGAACAACAGACGCCGCGGGTGGCTGAAGGACGCGTGGTGCTGGAGCTGCTGTTGCCCGCCCATCGGCCGCTGCAGATCACCCGTGATTTGGCGGCTTTTTGGCGCGGTGCTTATCGCGAGGTGCAAAATAGAGATGAAAGGGCGTTATCCGAAACACCCCTGGCCGGACGATCCGGCGCGGGCGCTGCCCACCCGGCGTACCCGTAAAACGTCATAACGGGAAATTCAGAGGTTTCCGCTTTCGGCCAGGCCGGGGTGGGAACAGAGTAGACGGTTTAGCCGTCGGCAGTAGGGAGAGTAATTAACGATGTCTGGGGATGACCGTGAACCTATCGGACGTCATGGACGACCGTCAGGCCGCAAGGCTCCGCACAAGGCTGCACCGCGCCGCCGGCGGGATGATGATGACCGCTGGCAGGATGATGATGATGAAGAGGAGTACGTGATGCCGCCGCGAAAGGGAAGGGGAGGCGCGTCGCGCAAGAAACGCCGGCGGCTGGGCTGGTTTATCCGCCTCGTGCTGCTGTTCGTCGTCGTTATCGCTATCTATGGCGTGTATTTGGATGCGCAGGTCCGTCACCGCATCGATGGCAAAGTCTGGCAACTGCCGGCGGCGGTTTATGGCCGCATGGTGAGTCTGGAGCCGGGGATGTCCTACAGCCGCAGCGACATGGCGACGCTGCTCGAAGGTATGCAATACCGCGAGGTGTCGCGCATTACCCGGCCGGGGGAATTCACCGTGCGCGGCAACAGCATTGAGCTGCTGCGCCGGCCGTTCGATTTCCCGGACGGCAAAGAGGGGCAAATCCATGCTCGTATGACCTTCGCCAAAAATCAGCTCCTGGAGATTAAAAACCAGGACACCGAGCGCAATTTCGGTTTTTTCCGCCTCGATCCGCGTCTGATAACAATGTTGCAATCGCCCAAGGGCGAACAGCGGCTGTTCGTGCCGCGCGCCGGTTTCCCGGACCTGCTGGTGGATACCCTGATAGCCACCGAAGACCGGCATTTCTACGAGCATGACGGTATCAGCCTCTCCTCCCTCGGCCGCGCCTTTTTGGCCAATATTACCGCCGGTCGCGCGGTGCAGGGGGGGAGTACGCTAACGCAGCAGCTGGTAAAAAACCTGTTTTTGACCAACGAACGCTCGCTGTGGCGCAAGGCCAATGAAGCCTATATGGCGTTGATCGTCGATTACCGTTACAGCAAGGATCGCATCCTGGAGCTGTATCTGAACGAGGTGTATCTCGGCCAGAGCGGCGGCGATCAGATTCGCGGTTTCCCGCTGGCCAGCCTGTACTACTTCGGCCGTCCGGTGGATGAACTCAGTCTCGATCAGCAGACGATGCTGGTAGGGATGGTGAAAGGGGCGTCGCTGTATAATCCTTGGCGCAACCCCAAGCTGGCGATGGAGCGCCGCAATCTGGTGCTGAAATTGCTGGAGAATCAGCAAATCATCGACGGCGAGCTGTATAACATGCTCAGCGCCCGCCCACTGGGGGTACAGCCGCGCGGGGGGGTATTGACGCCGCAGCCGGCCTTCATGCAGATGGTTCGCGAAGAGCTGGAAAGCAAGCTGGGCGACAAAATCAACGACCTGTCCGGCGTCAAGATATTCACCACCTTGGATCCCCTGTCGCAGGATGCGGCGGAAAAAGCGGTGGAGGCGGGCGTGCCCGCGCTGCGCGCCGGGCGCGGCGTTAAGGATCTGGAGGCCGCGATGGTCGTGGTCGATCGCTTCAGCGGCGAAGTACGCGCCATGGTCGGCGGGGCGGAGCCGCAATTCGCCGGCTTTAACCGCGCAATGCAGGCGCGGCGCTCGGTGGGATCGCTGGCAAAACCGGCCACCTATCTGACCGCGCTGAGCGAGCCGGATAAATATCGGCTCAATACCTGGATTGCCGATGAGCCGATTACCCTTAAGCAGCCGAACGGCAGCCTGTGGGCGCCTAAAAACTACGATCGGCAGTTCCGCGGTAAAGTGATGCTGGTGGATGCGTTGACCAATTCGCTAAACGTGCCGACGGTCAATCTCGGCCTGTCGGTAGGGCTTGATCGTATTACCGCCACCTTGGTGAAGCTTGGCATACCGTCCTCGGTGCTGAACCCGGTCCCCTCCATGCTGCTTGGCGCCATCAGCCTCACGCCGATGGAAGTGGCGCAGGAGTTCCAGACCATCGCCAGCGGCGGTAACCATGCCACGCTGTCGGCGGTGCGATCGGTGATAGGGGAGGACGGCACCGTGCTGTATCAAAGCTTCCCGCAGGCGGAGAGGGTGGTACCCGCCCAGGCCGTTTACCTGACGCTGTATGCGATGCAACAGGTGGTGGCGCGCGGGACATCGCGTTCGCTGTCGGTGAAATTCCCGTCTTCGCATCTGGCGGCGAAAACCGGGACCACTAACGATCTACGCGATAGCTGGTTCGCCGGTATCGACGGCAAAGAGGTGTCCATCGCCTGGGTCGGCCGCGATAACAACAGTCCCGCCAAGTTGACCGGCGCCAACGGCGCGCTGACGCTGTATCGCCGTTATCTGGAAAACCAGGCGCCGTTAACGCTGAACTTGACGCCGCCGGAGGGCATCAGCCAGATGTCCATCGACTATACCGGGAATTTCGTCTGTAACGGCGGCAGCACAATGCGTACATTGCCGGTGTGGACGGACGATCCGCAGTCGCTATGCCAGCCGGCCCAGGCGCAACCACCGCCTGACGCCGCGCCGAACGGGCAACCACAGCAAAGCGCTCCGCCGCAGGATGAGCAGAAAGACAGCAACGGCGTGGCGAACTGGATTCGGGAGATGTTCGGCAAATAGGCCCCTCGGGCGGGCGATGCCCCATTCGTGCGCCGCCCGGCGGAGAGCGTATTGTCCCGGCAGCGTGGAGAGTCTCGGCAGTGGCCGTATTGCCTTTATCGCGGGCGTCGGGCTTTGGGCCGCGCCTGTGTCGGCGCATTGTCCGGCAAGGCCGCCGCGCGTCGGCACCTCAAGGGTATAGACGGATAACACCACGCGGGAGAAGGCGTGAAAAATTGCTCCAGGCGAGCGAAACTCCCCGCATCCTGGGCAAATACCGATGAGCTGTCCACCAGATTGGTCAGCAAAAACACCAAATCCTGCCGTGGCGTATCGACCTTTAGCTGTCCCTGTTGCCAGGCATATTCCACCGCCTGGCTAATCACTTCCTGCATAGTCTGCGTGAACGACGCCAGGGAGCGACAGGCGGCTTCGGAAAGCACATCGCTCTCGAGGCGCAGCCGGCCAATTAAACTCCAGGGGTGGCTTCCCTTATCATCAGGGTTATATTTGCGATACAGCCGATAATTATACGCCACCACGTGGGCGACTTTCTGTTCGAGCGTGGTGGTTGTATCGTAAGCGCCCCGTGGAGGACGTCTTGAATTATTGGTGGGTTTGTTGTATAGCCCGGTAAGAACATGTTCAACTACGATGCCTAGTGAACCCGCATCCTATAAGGGACGGCTGTCAGATCATGGATAATCCGGCGATGATAGTGTCCACTTAAATTTTAATGGACACTATCACAAACTTCAGAACCACTAATTTCATATCACTCAAACCGGGCTGGAAATAAAAGTTATTAAAATCAATACAATGTAAAAATGCAATGAGCATAAGCGTGTAACGTAGGTTTACTGTCTCATACAACAAACCCACCAATAATTCAAGACGTCCTCCACGGGGCGCTTACAGATAAAGTAGGGACACACCGCTGCACAGCGCGAAATAGACGATATAGGTGGCCATATAGGCCTGAGTCGCGCCCAGCGCGCCGTGGCGCGGAATAAGCCAATGGGAAAAACCGGTCAGCAGCACAAACTGGCTTATTTTAGCTAAGAGATAAACGCGCAGCGCGGCACGGGCCACCACCAGGTAGCAAAAAACATAGGCGCCCACCTTCAGGACATCCCCCACCAGTTGCCAGGCAAACAGCCCGCTCATGGCGCTGAATTCGGCGGAAAACAACAGCCGGATCGCCACGTCCCGCAGCAGCCAAAGCGTCAGGCTGACCGCCGCCACCGCCGGCAGCACAAAGCGCAGCGCGCGCGCGATTTCCCCCGCCACCGACCGCTTATCTTTTAATCGCGACAGCGTGGGCAATAAATAAACGGTAAACGAGGCGGTGATAAACTGCAAATAGGCGTCCGAAATACTGCTGACGCCCTGCCAGATCCCCACCGCCGCCCAACCCTCCGTGCGGGCCAGTAAATTACGCATCATCACATAGGCCACCGGCAGAGTCACCGCGGTGATAAGCGCCATGACGGTGAACTTGGCCAGCAGCGCGGCATAGCCGCCGTCCCAGGCGGGCAGCAAGAATGAGAGAGGCAGCTGGCGCCGGTAGCACAACATGAACAGCACCGGCAGCAGCGCCAGCCCGGCCAGCGCGCCCGCATAGCCGCCCAGCCGGTAGCAGACGAAAAAGGCGGCGACGCCCAACAGGCTGCCGACGCTGACGGCAAACGCATTACCTGCGGCGTCCCGATACCCTTTCAAAATCGCCAGCCCCAGGTTGGCGCAGGCAATACCAAGTTGGATAACCGCCAGCGCCACGACGGCATCCCGATAACGCTCATGGCCGAACAGCGCGCGGCTGACCGGATCGGCGGCAAAAACAAACACTCCCGCCAGCAGCAGCGAGGAAGCAAGGACCATCGCCGAGCCGGTGCCCAGCGCCGCGCGCAGCCGATCCGGTTGATGCTGATGCTGCGCCACCAGTTTGGTCATCCCGCTGAAGATGCCGGCGCCTGACAGCACGCCCAGCACCGTGACCAACTGGCGGAAATTCCCCGCCTGCCCCACGCCGTCGGGACCGAACGCCACCGCCAGTACTTTCACCACCAGCAGACCGGCGCCGATTTTGATAAGCGTGGATAGCGCGGTCCAGACGGATGCGTTCGCCAGCGACATATCAGTTGAAGTAGCCGTGCGCCGCGTCAATGACGTGCTGCTGATCGTCGTCGCTCAGATTATAAAACAGCGGCAGACGCACCAGGCGCTGACTTTCGCGCTGAGTATGGCGATCGCTGCCGTGGAACCGGCCAAAGCGGCGGCCCGCCGGGCTGTCGTGCAGCGGTATTTAATGAAAAACGGACAAGATATCCGCCGCTTTCAAATGGCGGATGAAACCGTCGCGATCGTCGATATCGCGCAACTTGACATAAAACATGTGGGCATTGTGCAGACAGGTTGCCGGCACCGACGGCAGAGTCAAACCGTCCAACGGCGCCAGCGCAGACGCGTAACGATGCCACAGCACCAGGCGCCGTTGATTGATGATGTCCGCCGCCTCCAGCTGTGCCCACAGATAGGCGGCCTGGATATCCGCCATGAGATAGCTGGAACCAATATCGCGCCAGGTATACTTATCCACCTGGCCACGGAAAAATTGACTGCGGTTGGTGCCCTTTTCACGGACGATTTCCGCCCGCTCAACGAGGGCCGCATCGTTAATGAGCGTCGCGCCGCCCTCACCGCCAGCGGTATAGTTTTTGGTTTCGTGGAAACTAAAGCAGCCGATATGGCCGAGGGTGCCGAGGGCGCGCCCTTTATAAGTCGCCATGACTCCCTGCGCGGCGTCTTCCACCACCCACAAGCGGTGCCGCTCGGCGATCGCCATGATGGTATCCATTTCACAGGCCACGCCGGCATAATGAACCGGCACGATGGCGCGGGTTTTGGGCGTAATTGCCGCTTCTATCAGCGCCTCATCCATGTTCAGGGTGTCCGGGAGGATATCGACGAACACAATCGTCGCGCCGCGCCGCACAAAGGCGTTGGCGGTGGACATGAAGGTGTAGCTCGGCATAATCACTTCATCGCCGGGGCGGATATCCAGCAGGATAGCCGCCATCTCCAGCGAGGCGGTGCAGGAGGGCGTCAGCAACACCTTCGCGCTGCCGAAACGCTCCTGGAGCCATTGTTGGCAGCGCTGGGTAAACCCGCCGTCGCCGCATAGCTTGCCGCTGCCCATTGCGGTCTGCATAAAGCCCAATTCGGTGCCGACCACCGGTGGCGCGTTAAATGGAATCATGAGGTCCTCGGTATAACCAATGAGAGGCATGCACTACCCGTGCGCCACTCGCCAGATAAAGCCGCAGCGCCGGCAGATTGGCGGTTTGCGTCGCCACCCTCAGTTGCCGGAAGCCGCGGCTGCGGCACCAGCCCAACGCCGCGCGGCACAGGAATTTGCCGGTGCCGCGACCGCGGGCGGCGGGAGACACCGCCAGCTGGCCGATACGCGCCGCTTGCCCCCCGATATCCCTGAACGTCACCAGCCCCGCGATACCGTCGGGTCCTTGCGCCACCAGGCAGAGGTGATCAAAACTGCCCCGTACGGCGTTTTCCACCCACTGCGCGTAAAAGCGCTGGCGCTCTTCGTCGCTGAACCACGGCGCCCGAAAGCGGCTTTGCACCAGCGTCTGCACCGCCACTTTTGCCTGTACCAACGCAAATCCCGCCAGCACCGACGGTGTCAGACGCGGCGTGGCGTCATCAAACACGACGCGGCCCAAGCGGCGGCCGAAAAAGTCGCTCTCCCAGGCCAGAAGATCAATACTGGCGTGGGCGGACATGGAGCAGATCCATCAGGTATTGGCTGTAGCCGGTTTTCGCCAGCGCCAGCGCCGTGTGCCGCACGCCGTCATCATCGAGCCAGCCGTTGCGCCAGCCGATTTCTTCCAGGCAGGCGATTTTAAACCCTTGCCGCTTCTCGACCGTCTGCACAAAGGTACTAGCCTCTATCAGGCTGTCGTGGGTGCCGGTATCCAGCCAGGCGAAACCGCGTCCCAGCAGCTCGACGTGCAGCCCGCCCTGCTCCAGATACATCTGATTTATCGAGGTAATCTCCAGTTCACCCCGCGCCGAAGGCGTGACCCGTCTCGCGAATTCCACCACCTGGCGATCATAGAAATAGAGACCGGTTACCGCCCAGCGGGAGCGGGGATGGGCCGGTTTTTCCTCCAGCGCGACGGCGCGGAAATCGTCGTCGAACGCCACCACGCCAAACCGCTCGGGATCCATCACCTGATAGGCGAACAGCGTCGCGCCCTGCGCGCGCGCGGCCACCTGCCGCAGCTTGGGGCTAACGCCCTGACCAAAATAGATATTGTCGCCAAGCACCAGACAGCAGCGGTCGTCGCCGATAAAGCTTTCGCCAATCAGGAACGCCTGCGCTATCCCTTCGGGACTGGGCTGAGCGGCATAGGTCAGACGAATACCGAACGCGTCATCCGCGCCGAGCAGCCGCTTGAATAACGGCATTTCTTCCGGGGTGGTGATTATCAGGATGTCGCGGATCCCCGCCAGCATCAGCACCGACAGCGGATAATAAATCATCGGCTTGTCGTACACGGGCAACAGCTGTTTGGAAATCCCGCGGGTGATCGGATAGAGGCGGCTGCCGCTGCCGCCCGCCAGAACGATACCTTTCATCTGTCCTCCTCGCCTTACTGGCCCGGCCCGAGGCCGAGACGTTCGCCGCGATAGCTACCGTCCAGCACCCACTGCCACCATTCATGATGGGTTAAATACCACTGCACGGTCTTGGCCAGGCCGCTGTTGAAGGTTTCCTGCGGCCGCCAACCCAATTCGCGCGCAATTTTACCGGCGTCAATCGCGTAGCGCTGGCCTGCTCCAGCAGCGCGCACAGCGCTTCCACCACGTCGATGTTGCGCCGCTCGTTATGGCCGCCGATGACATAAGTTTCACCGGGACGGCCGCGGGTCACCACCTGATAGAGCGCGCGGGCATGATCCTCCACATACAGCCAGTCGCGGATCTGGCCGCCGTCGCCGTACACCGGCAGCGGTTTACCCGCCAAGGCGTTAATAATCATCAGCGGGATCAGCTTTTCCGGGAAGTGATAGGTGCCATAATTATTGGAACAATTCGTCACCAGCACCGGTAGGCCATAGGTGCGCATCCAGGCGCGCGCCAGGTGGTCGCTGGCGGCTTTCGAGGCGGAATACGGGCTACTGGGCGCATAAGGCGAGCTTTCGTTAAACCGGCTACCGTCATTGGGCAGGTCGCCGTACACTTCATCGGTGGAGACATGGTGAAAGCGAAAGGCGGCGCCCGCGGCTGTAGACAAGGTCTGCCAATACCCGCGGGCCGCTTCCAGCAGAATCGAGGTCCCGGTGATGTTGGTATCGATAAACGCCGCCGGGCCGTCAATGGAGCGATCGACATGGCTTTCCGCCGCCAGATGCATAATGGCATCCGGCTGGAACTCAGCGAGCAGCCGCGCCATTGTCGGACCGTCACCGATATCGGCGCGGGCGAAACGGTAATGGGGATGGCCGTCGACCGGCGCCAGCGAGTCCAGATTGCCGGCATAGGTCAATTTATCCACCACCAGCACCCGATCAGCGGTGGCGCCGAGAATATAGCGCACCAGCGCCGAGCCGATAAACCCCGCGCCGCCGGTAATCAGCAGGCGTCTCATCGCCAGACTCCGCGCATATCCACCACCCAGCGCTGACGGATAGCGGAAGGCGCGAGGGCGCGGAATTGACGATGGTCCACCAGCATGACCAGAACATCGGCCGTCGCCAGCGCCAGATCCCTGTCCGCCAGGGTGACCAATCCGTCCAACGATGCCGGCAGCGCGTCAACATTCGGCTCCACCGCCAACGTCTGGCCGCGATACCAACGGGCGATGAGCTCTGTCACATGCAGCGCCGGGCTTTCACGCAGGTCGTCGATATCCGGTTTAAACGCCAGCCCGAAGCAAGCGATGGTCACATCGCTGCTGCCGCGCCCGCTGTCGTTAAGGCAATCCGTCACCGCCGCCTTCACTTTTTCCACCACCCAATCGGGTTTGTCGTCATTAACCTGGCGCGCGGTGCGGATAAGCCGCGCCTGCGCCGGATTCTGGGCCACGATAAACCACGGATCCACCGCGATACAATGGCCGCCGACGCCCGGTCCCGGCTGCAAAATATTGACCCGCGGATGGCGATTGGCCAGCGCTATCAGCTCCCAGACGTTGATTTACTGTTCCGCGCAGATGACCGACAGCTCATTGGCGAAGGCAATGTTCACATCGCGGAAGCTATTCTCGGTCAGCTTACACATTTCGGCGGTACGGGCACTTGTCACCACGCATTCCCCTTCCAGGAAGATGCGATACAGCTCGGCGGCGTGCGCCGAGCAGCGCGGCGTCATGCCGCCGATCACCCGGTCATTTTTAATTAGCTCCACCAT
This sequence comes from Sodalis sp. (in: enterobacteria), assembly GCF_047607725.1. Taxonomy (GTDB): domain Bacteria; phylum Pseudomonadota; class Gammaproteobacteria; order Enterobacterales; family Enterobacteriaceae; genus JBLKSS01. The sequence continues at coordinate 12,361 of NZ_JBLKSS010000069.1, forward strand.
GATCTTGCCAGGCAGCACCCGCTCCGGGCAATAGGCGATATTGATATCCGCCGCCTCTCCCGCCTGGTGCGGGAAGGTCAGATCGGGACGCGCGGTCGCCAGCCAGCCGGCCATCTGTTCGGTTGTTCCCACCGGCGACGTGGACTCAAGGATCACCAGCCACCCCGGCTCTAAAACCGGCGCCAGCGATAACGCCGCCGCCTTTACATAGCTAAGATCCGGCTCATGGTCGTCCTGAAAGGGTGTCGGTACGGCGATGAGGAACGCGTCCGCCGGCTGCGGCTGGCTCACCGCCCACAGCAGACCCTGGCGCACGGCATCGGTCACTACCCGGTCCAAATCCGGTTCAATGATGTGTATCGCGCCGCGGTTGATGGTGTCCACCGCATGCTGATTCGTGTCTACTCCTATCACCCGTTTGCGGCGTGAGGCAAACGCCGTGGCGGTGGGCAGACCGATATACCCCAGTCCAATAACGGAAATTGTGTCAAAACTCATGGATTCACCTACTATCTTTTTTTAATACCGTGATAATCCGCTCACAGGCGTGGCCATCGCCGTAGGGGTTATGCGCCCGGCTCATCCGTTGATACGCCTGGGTATCATTCAGCAGCTGCGATACCGCCTGGTGAATCGCCTGCTCGTCCGTCCCTACCAGCCGCACGGTGCCAGCCGCCACCGCCTCCGGCCGCTCGGTGGTATCGCGCATCACCAGCACCGGTTTTCCCAGAGAGGGGGCTTTTTCCTGGATCCCGCCGGAATCCGTCAGAATAATCGTGGCGCGATTCATTAAATAAACGAACGGCAAATAGTCCTGTGGATCAATTAATTTTATATTGGCGATACCGCTAAGCATACGGTTTACCGGTTCGCTGACGTTAGGATTAAGATGCACCGGATAGACCACCTGCACGTCGGGGTGATCAAGCGCGATACGCGCCAGCGCGGCGCAAATGCACTTGAAACCGTCGCCAAAGCTCTCGCGGCGGTGGCCGGTGACCAATATAATCTTCTGCACGCCGTCGAGAAACGCGTAACGCTTATCCAGGCTGGTGCGCAGCCCTGCATTGCTCATTACCCGGTCCCGCACCCAAAACAGCGCGTCGATGACCGTATTGCCGATCACCGCGATACGCGCCGCCGGCAGCCCCTCCGCCAACAAATTGGCGCGGGCATTGTCGGTGGGCGCGAAATGCCAGCGGGCCAGGTGGCCGGTCAATTTGCGATTCGCCTCCTCCGGCCAGGGAGAGGACAGATCGCAGGGGCGCAGGCCCGCTTCCACATGGCCCACGGGGATATGTTGATAAAACGCCGCCAGACTGGCGGCCAGGGTGGTGGTATCGCCATGCACCAGCACAACGTCTGGACGGAAGTCGTCCAACACCGGCTGCATGCCGGTCAATATGCGGCTGGTTATCTCGCCAAGGCCCTGCGCCGGGCGCATGATATCTAAATCGTAATCGGGCACGATCGCAAACAGGCGCAACACCTGATCTAGCATCTCGCGATGTTGGGCCGTCACGCAGACGCGGGTCTCAAAGGCCGGATCATCGGTCAGAGCCAGAACCAGCGGCGCCATTTTGATGGCTTCCGGGCGTGTGCCAAAGACGATCAACACTTTCACAACAGTTCCCTTCATTCTGAGCAAAGCCGGCAACGGCTTGGAATACAATGGGCCGCGCGGCTTAACGGCAGCGGACTATCCCGACAGTTTAATGCCTGTCGGCGGCATTAACGACGGCGCACCAGCGCGCCGCCCGCACCCAGCAGCATACCTACGGCTCCCCACAAAACAAGCAGGAACAGGCGGCGTGGCTTATCGCGTTTTACCGGCTCTTCAGGGGTCCTCAAATAACGGTAGGTCTTAAAGCTCTTGTTTAGTACCGGCCCTACATTGAGGGTAGTCAACATCGCGCAGTTTTGGTCGTAATCGGTATCATAGGCCGGTCCGGCCGCCTGCAGAGCGTCCTGACGTGCCTGCAAGAGCGGGTGGCCCAGCAGGAACATTTCGGATTGTGGCAAATTCTCGGCGGCGGTCGATACCCTGCGCGAGCGCCAGTTTCAACGCCTGATTAAGCTGTTGCCGCTCGCGCTGATACACCGCCTCTCTGCCGCTTTACCTGCGCTTTGAGCGAGACGGTGCGCACGGCCCAGGCGGCCATGACATCCTCATTGAGATGGTTGGCCGCGCGCTGGTTGGCGAAATCCACATAGCGACGCAGCAGCTGATTGGCGTCCGGTGCGGTTTCCGCCACCAACCGCGCGCTATCGGGCAGAGTTTTTTCACATCGTCGCGCGGCTGGTACTGAATGGCGTTAATCAACTCATCCAGCAGTACCGCGTCGGCGTGGGCGTCGCCCTTTTTGCGCGTTTGATAATAGGGGCTGGCGAGCCAGAAATCCCGGCGGGTATCGTAGGATGCGAGCTGGCGCAAAAATTCCTGATACGCTTCATCGGCAATCGAGGGGGTGTCAGAGGTCGGCAGCGCGGTATTTTTCACATCCAAATTGCGCAAAAACTGCTGCTGGGAGAAATAACTGCCCAGCACATTCACCGTCGGTTTGTCGGTAATAGCGATGGCCGTCCACTCCTGGCGCACCACGAAGGAGTAGATAAGCGCGCCCAGCGCAAACGCGAGCGCGCAGGCGATGACGGTAACCTTGCCGCGCCACAGGGCGCATAGCAAACCGCGCAAGTCCAGTTCATTGTCGATAGCCTGTCCCCGGCCGGCGGAGGAGGGTGAGCTAGCAGGTGTCATTTTCGCCCCGAATTTCCGTTTAAGGTGGTGTTTTTTTTGTAGTGGCTAAGCCGTCGCTTGGTTCGCTTGACGAAGCGGGCGACCCGCCAGGCGCATTTCAGTACGTAGCCATACAGTAAAAACACCCCGATCCACAGCAACAACATGACCGACTCCGGCCAGCGCAGCCAGCGTTCCCCCGCCACGCCGAAAAACGCCAATAGCGCGGCAGTGAGCGTAATAATGATAAACGCCTGGCGCGAGCTGAAACCCGCGCGCATGATCAGGTGGTGAATATGCTGCCGGTCGGGCGCAAACGGGCTCATGCCTTTGCGCATCCGGCGGTACATAATGGCTATCATATCCATCAGCGGCACGGCGATAATCCACAGGGCGGTCACGGGATTCATCGGGTGCCCCCAGCCCTGGGTGCTTTGCAGCAGCAGCCAGATAATCGTGAAGCCGATCATGGTACTGCCGGCATCGCCCATAAACACTTTATAGCGTCGGCCGAACACCCCAAGGTTTAATAAAATATAGGGCAAAATGGCGGCGATCATGGCAAAACACCACAGCGCCAGGCCCGGATTATTGTCCAACGTGAGCAGGATGCCCATGGCGCCGAGAGACACGCAGGAAAGGCCGCCCAGCAAGCCGTCGATACCGTCCACCATATTGAAAGCGTTGATCGCCGCCCAGACGGCGAATAGCGTCACCAAATAGCCGAATGGCCCCAGCACCATTTCCCACGGCCCGAAAATGTAGCCCAGGCTATTAATGTAGCGGCCGCTGAACACCATCATCGCCACCGCGACCAGCGCCTGAATAATGGCGCGCACCACTACGCTGATATCGAACCGATCGTCGAGCGCGCCGGTTACGACCAAGACGCCCGCGCACATCAGATACAGCGCCACGTGGGGAATATAATGATCCATATAAAGAAAGGCGAAGCAGATGCCGGCATAAATGGAAATACCGCCCACCAGGGGGATTTGCCCCTGATGGCGTTTGCGGCAGTTGGGCTTGTCGACCAGGCCTATTTTTTTGGCAACCTTGCGCGCTAAAAACAAAAAAAGCAAAGAAAACAGAAAAATAGCAACAAAATCAGTACTCATATTGAGTATGTTCACAATAGAAAGCTCTCTGCATCCATCAGGTCGTTCAATGCGTCACCATGGTTTACGCCTCAACTCCGATGCCTTACTCGTTACTGAGTTTTGTGACAACGAAATAGGGTTTCTGTTATCTCTTTATGTTCCACCTGAATCTCCGTCAGGCGTGCAGATAGGATCAAAATCGCCCGGACAGGCACAGACACGTGTAGCCGGGTACACCAAAGATGTGACTATCCTAGCATTAGAAAAGAAAAACGCCACGTTCTCACGTGGCGCTACCCGAGTTTTTGTGACTTACGAACGTTTCATCATGTCAAAGAATTCATCGTTGGTTTTAGTCATCGCTAACTTGTTCATCAGGAATTCCATGGCATCAATTTCACCCATCGGGTGGATGATTTTGCGTAGGATCCACATTTTCTGCAGCTCTTCCTGGGTGGTGAGTAATTCTTCTTTACGGGTCCCAGAGCGGTTGTAATCGATCGCCGGGAAAACGCGTTTCTCGGCGATTTTACGCGACAGGTGCAGTTCCATATTGCCTGTGCCCTTGAACTCTTCGTAAATCACTTCGTCCATCTTCGAGCCGGTATCGATAAGCGCGGTGGCGATGATGGTCAGGCTACCGCCCTCTTCCATGTTACGCGCGGCGCCGAAGAAACGTTTCGGACGATGCAGGGCGTTGGCGTCGACACCGCCGGTCAATACCTTGCCGGAAGCGGGTACAACGGTGTTGTAGGCGCGCGCCAGGCGGGTAATGGAGTCCAGCAGGATAATAACGTCTTTCTTATGTTCAACCAGGCGCTTGGCTTTTTCTATCACCATTTCGGCGACCTGCACGTGGCGAGACGCCGGCTCGTCGAAGGTCGAGGCGATGACTTCGCCTTTCACCAGACGCTGCATTTCGGTCACTTCTTCCGGACGTTCGTCAATCAGCAGCACCATCAGCACGCAGTCGGGATGATTATAGGCGATGCTTTGGGCGATGTTTTGCAGCAGCATGGTTTTACCGGCTTTCGGCGGCGCCACGATCAGGCCGCGCTGGCCGCGGCCAATAGGCGAGGCCAGATCCAGAACGCGCGCGGTTAAATCTTCGGTAGAGCCGTTGCCGCGCTCCATGCGCAAACGCGAATTGGCGTGCAGCGGCGTCAGGTTTTCAAACAGGATCTTGTTGCGGGCGTTTTCCGGCTTGTCGTAGTTGACTTCGTTGACCTTCAGCAGCGCAAAGTAGCGCTCGCCCTCTTTCGGCGGACGGATCTTGCCGGAAATGGTGTCGCCGGTGCGCAGGTTAAAGCGGCGGATCTGGCTGGGGGAAACGTAAATATCATCGGGGCCGGCGAGGTAGGAACTGTCGCTGGAGCGGAGAAAACCGAATCCGTCCTGCAAAATTTCCAGCACGCCATCGCCGAAGATATCCTCGCCGCTCTTGGCATGCTGCTTGAGGATGGCAAAGATGATGTCTTGTTTACGCATACGGGCCAGGTTTTCCAGCCCCATATTCTCGCCGAGGGTCACTAGCTCTGAAACCGGCGTATTTTTTAATTCGGTAAGGTTCATAATGGTGGGTTCTTAAACTCGGGGTATATCTCGAACTGATTTTGTGGATGGTATGGCAGCGTAAAACCGTGCCTGTCTATGGCATTTAATCCCGGTAAATCCCGTTTGGGCTGATGAATAGCGACTCATGCAATATGAATAACAAGGAAGACTGAGATTAAGAGTGCCTAAAACGGATTAATTTAAATCCCGCCTGCCTGACGCCCTCGTTGGTCACGTTTGGTGCTTTCTTACAACGAGGTGCGGGCAAAGAGTAAAGCTCAGATTCAAACTACAGGTAAGATCACAATGCAGTGGACATAAACTTAGCATGGTTCTTGATGGGCGTCTAGCGGTCAATATGAGAAATGCTTATGAACGCCAGCGCCCAGAGGAAGATGCGCAATACCGCTTACAGATTTGCGTTAAGGAACTCTTTCAACTGTCCTTTGGACAGGGCGCCAACCTTGGTGGCTATCACTTCACCATCGCGGAACAGCAACAGGGTGGGAATACCGCGGATACCATACTTAGGTGCAGTGGCCGGATTCTCGTCGATGTTCAATTTAGCGATGGTCAGTTTGCCATCGAATTCATCAGCGACTTCTGCCAGAATAGGCGCAATCATTTTACAAGGACCACACCATTCGGCCCAAAAATCGACCAAAAACAGCCCGTTGGCCTGTAATACGTCCTTTTCGAAGCTGTCGTCACTCAGATGAATAATTTTATTGCTCATGTTTTACTCCACAGAATTATCGTTACCTGCCGTTGCAGCAATGACCAACAACAGGTTGACTTTATTTCACTGTATACACTTTCGTAATGCAATGGTTAACTGTTATTCTACCACACTATGAGCAAAACACACTTAACAGAAAAGAAGTTTTCCGACTTCGCCCTGCATCCGTTAATCATTGAAGCGATTGATTCTAAAGGCTTTAACAATTGTACGCCCATTCAAGCGCTGACTTTGCCCATTACGCTTGCGGGCAAAGACGTCGCGGGCCAGGCGCAAACCGGTACCGGCAAAACGCTAGCCTTTCTAACGGCCACGTTTCATCATTTACTCACCCACCCTGCCGCCGAGGGACGTCAAACCAATCAACCGCGCGCTGATTATGGCGCCCACCCGCGAGCTGGCGGTGCAAATCCATTCCGATGCCGAACCATTAGCCCAGGCGACCGGCCTGAAAATAGGGCTGGCCTACGGCGGCGATGGTTATGATAAACAGCTGAAAATACTGGAATCCGGGGTCGATATCCTGGTGGGTACCACCGGCAGGCTGATTGATTACACCAAACAGAATTACGTCAATATGGGCGCCATACAGGTGGTGGTGCTGGACGAGGCCGATCGGATGTTCGACCTCGGCTTCATCAAAGATATCCGCTGGCTGTTCCGCCGTATGCCCGCCGACGCTGAACGGCTGAATATTCTGTTCTCCGCCACCCTCTCCTACCGGGTGCGCGAGCTGGCGTTCAAGCATATGAATAACGCCGAGTATGTCGAAGTGGAGCCGCTGCAGAAAACGGGCCACCGCATACAAGAAGAGTTGTTTTATCCTTCTAACGAAGAAAAAATGCGGCTGCTGCAAACCCTGGTCGAAGAAGAGTGGCCCGACCGGTGTATCATTTTCGCCAATACCAAGCACCGCTGCGAGGATATCTGGGGCCACCTGGCCGCTGACGGTCATCGCGTCGGGCTTCTGACCGGCGATGTCTCGCAAAAGCGGCGCCTGCGCATACTAGAAGAGTTTACCCAGGGCGCGCTGGATATTCTGGTGGCGACGGACGTGGCCGCGCACGGACTGCATATTCCCTCAGTGACCCACGTATTCAATTATGATCTGCCCGACGACTGCGAAGATTACGTCCACCGTATCGGCCGTGCCGGCGAGAGCGGTTGTTCCATCAGCCTGGCGTGTGAAGAATATGCGTTGAATCTTACCGCAATAGAAAGCTATATTGGCCATCAGATCCCCGTCAGTAAATACAACAGCGACGCGCTGCTGACCGACCTGCCCGCACCAAAACGGTTGACCCGCCCCCGCACCGGCAGTGGTCCCCGCCGCTGCAGCGACGCGCCATAACCGTAAACGTCCGGGCTAAACGCAGATGATAAGCGCCTCCTCACTTTATGCCGCCATTGACTTAGGCTCCAACAGCTTTCATATGTTGGTGGTGCGTGAGGTGGCCGGCACCCTCCAGACGCTGGCGCATCAAGCGTAAAGTGCGTCTGGCCGCCGGGCTTAACGGCGATAACCGGCTTTCCAGCGACGCGATGCAGCGGGGCTGGCAGTGCCTGCGCCTGTTTGCCGAACATTTGCAGGATATCCCCCCGCCCACGTTCGCGTGGTGGCCACCGCCACCACGCGCCTGGCCACTAACGCGGCGGAATTTTTCGGCCCGGCCAGTGATATTCTGGGCTGCCCGGTGCAGGTCATTTCAGGCGAAGAAGAAGCCCGGCTTATCTATCAGGGCGTCTCCCACACGACCGGCGGCTCCGATGAGCGTCTGGTGGTGGATATCGGCGGCGGCGGCACCGAGCTGGTGGTGGGGCGCGGGGCGCGAGAAAATCCGCCCGGTAGCCTTCCGGCTGCTGGCCCGGGGGTGGCAGGTGTGCGTCGGCGCCTTCGGTACGGTGCAGGCGCTGCAGGAAATTATGGTCGCCCAGGGGATGGACGAACATATTACGCTCAGCAAACTGCTGCAGCTTAAACAGCGCGCCATACACTGCGGCAAGCTCGAAGAGCTGGAAATCGAAGGACTGACGCTGGATCGAGCGCTGGTGTTCCCTAGCGGGTTGGCGATTTTACTGGCGGTATTTGCCGAACTTGGCATCAAGACGATGACCCTGGCGGGCGGCGCGCTGCGCAAGGGGATGATGTACGGCATGATGACGTTGCCGGTCGGCGGGGATATCCGCCAACGCACCCTGGAAAACTTGCAGCGCCGCTATCAGCTGGATACCGAGCAGGCGCAGCGGGTCGCCCGGCTAGCGGAGGGATTCGCCCGTCAGGTGGCCGAGAGCTGGCAACTGGACGAACGATGTTTTACGCTTTTGCGCTGCGCGTAAGCGCCCCGTGGAGGACGTCTTGAATTATTGGTGGGTTTGTTGTATGAGACAGTAAACCTACGTTATACGCTTATGCTCATTGCATTTTCACATTATATTGATTTTAATAACTTTTATTTCCATCCCGGTTTGAGTGATATGAAATTAGTGGTTCTGAAGTTTGTGATAGTGTCCATTAAAATTTAAGTGGACACTATCATCACCGGATTATCCATGATCTGACAGCCGTCCCTTATAGGATGCGGGTTCACTAGGCATCGTAGTGGAACATATTCTTACCGGGCCATACAACAAAGCCAGCAATAATTCAAGACGTCCTCCACGGGGCGCTTACACAGAAAGCAGGCTGGTTTTGACATTGAGTGGGAATTCCCTTCAACTTTATCTTCGTTTACCGCCTTAAGGAAATTACCATGCGTCTATACCTGCTCATTCCCTTGTGCCTTCTATTATCGGCCTGTTCACCCAAAAAATATCCGCTGACCATGGATGCCATCAGTGCGGACAAAGCGCAGCATATCATTAATGATATACAGGCACAGAGACAGGATAGCCGCGAGGAATTAATTGAACAGGTTTCGCAATCGTTTCTTGGCACGCCGTATCAGGCCAATACATTAATCGGCTCGGCGACGGAGCCCGAAAAGCTGGTGGTGGATTTCAATGGCGTCGACTGCTTCACCTTTCTTGATTACGTCAATGCGCTGAGCCAGTCGGCAAACAGAACAGATTTTTTCAATCAACTGGTGAAAACCCGCTACAAAAACGGCAAGGTGGCCTTTGTTAACCGTAAACATTTCTTCACGGATTGGTTTGCGAGCCAGCCGCGCAATGCGGTGGACGTCACCGCGCACATTATTAGTCCTAAGGCCAAGGTGGTTCATAAACACCTTAATCTGAAAGCGGGGGGCGGTAAATTTATTCCCGCTATCGGAGTATTTGAGCGCGACATTACCTACATCCCCGCGGGCGACTTGGATCAAGCAGCACTCAACGCAATCCATTCAGGGGACTATATTGGCATTTATTCCAAACTTGACGGACTGGATGTTTCCCATGTGGGCATCGCCATCAGGAAAGGGGACGACCTCTATTATCGTAATGTGTCTTCCTTACAGCGTAACCGCAGAGTGGTGGATACGCCGTTTATGGAATATATGCAAAGCAAACCCGGTATTGTGGTTTTGCGCGCATTGTAAAAGAAAAGCCAACGTGACTACCCCGCCCTGCCGGCCCGTCTCACGTTTGCTCAAGCGGCCTGCGCCAGAGGCGGGCGGCGATTCCGCTTTCTTCATCGCATTGGGGATCGTGGGAGCCACCGTGATGCCGCACAACCTCTACCTCCACTCTTCCATCGTACAATCGCGTCAATACGACCGCAGTAATGAACGGGCGGTGAAAGAGGCCATCCGCTACGCGACCATTGATTCCAATATACAGTTGGGATTCTCGTTTATTATTAATTGCTTACTTCTTATTCTTGGCGCCGCGCTATTTTTGGCAAAAACCCGGATGATATCGGCCGCTTTGCCCAGCTGTACGATGCCCTACAGGATCACAGCATGGTTGGCGCCATTGCCAGCGCCACCCTGGCAACGTTATTCGCCGTTGCGCTGTTGGCTTCCGGTCAGAATGCCACCATTACGGGGACCTTAACCGGGCAAATCGTGCTGGAAGCCTTCATCAATTTCCGGCTCCCGCTGTGGCAGCGGCGCCTGATTACCCGCCTGATTGCTATCATGCCGGTTGTGGCCTGCATCTATCTATGGGGAGACAAAGGGGACGTGGTTGAGAAACTCCTAGTCTATACCCAGGTATTTTTGAGCATCGCCTTACCGATTTCGATGATCCCGCTGCTGTATTTAACCTCATCCAAAAAGCGAATGGGCAAGTTTGTCAATTGCAAACCTTTTATGGTACTTGGCTGGCTGGCCACCGCGGTATTGGTGGTCTTAAACCTCCAGCTCATCATCGAAACGGTGCGAATGCTGTTCGGCTGAGAAACCTTGCGTCGTTGATAGGCAGGGTTCAGCTGCGCAACAGTGTGGCTGCAGAATTGCGCGCGGCTGAAGCGCAGTATTCAACGGAAGAACCGTGGTCGGTTTAAAGTTCAGCTAATGACGGTGCCAGGCCGCGCCGCGCCGTGCGGCCCCTTCACGCCGGCGTTCGCGCTCTTTAGCGGCCAGGATCTCAGCGAGAGGGGCGTTTATAGGGGTTGGGATCGCCGGGCTTGCGGGTTTTGAGCAGTTTTAGCACCCAGGTATACTGTTCAGGATTCGGACGCACCATCGTTTCCACCGCTTCATTCATGCGCCGCGCCACGGTAGCATCATCGGCATCCGTTAACGCTTCCATGGGCGGCAGAATATGAATATGCAGCAGGCTGGTTTTGCCGTCGTAGACCGGGAACAAGGGAACAACGGTGGCGCGGCAAACTTTCATCAGACGGCCGATAGCCGGCAGCGTCGCTTTGTACGTGGCAAAGAAATCCACAAACTCACTGTGCTCGGCGCCGTGATCCTGATCCGGTAAATAATACCCCCAATATCCCTGGCGCACCGAGCTGATAAAGGGTTTGATACCGTCGTTGCGCGCGTGCATACGGCCGCCAAAACGCCGACGCACGCGATTCCACATAAAGTCCACCAGCTCATTGCGCTGATTGTGGAACATGGCCGCCATTTTTTGGCCGCGCGCAGCCATCAGCATCGCCGGCACATCCACCGCCCAGCCGTGGGGTACCAGAAAGATGACATTGCGCCCCTCTTCCTGAAGCCGGATCAGCCATTCGTCGCCATGCCAGCGCACGCGCGCCAAGACTCGCTCTGGATCGCGGCAGGCCAGCTCGGCCATGAGGATGGTGGATTGCGTCACGCAGGCGAACATGTCGTCAATGATGGTTTCCCGCTGCTCTGCGGCGATTTCCGGCAGGCAGTAGGCCAAATTGACCTGCGTGCGAAAGCGCGCCTTGTGCGCAACGCGGCCAACCGCCCGGCCCAGCGCGCCCAGCACGGGATCGCGGAACCGGGGCGGGATCCAGGCGGCAGCAGCGATGGCACCTATCCCCAGCCAGACGCCCCAATAACGTGGGGTGTAGAATGCGTTTTTGAACGTCGGGATGAACTCTATCTGTCCGTTTTGCTTATTTTCCATGCATGCCTTTCTCAATGCTTGTCATCGCGCAGTACCCGCGGCTAACCGCATTATAAAGAAAAAAAGCAGCCGATGCAGGATCGGCCGCTGATGGCGTCATGTCAGTTTAACTGCAGCTGAGGCAGCATCTGTTTGACTTGGGCGAGATATTCGGCGCGGTCGCTGCCGGTCAGCCCTTCGGTGCACGGCAGTTTGGCGGTCAGGGGATTGACCGCCTGCTGGTTGATCCAGACTTCATAATGCAAATGGGGGCCGGTGGAGCGGCCGGTATTGCCGGACAAGGCGATGCGATCGCCGCGTTTCACTTTCTGTCCCGGCTTCACCAACAATTTTTTCAGATGCATATAGCGGGTCATGTATTGGCGGCCGTGGCGGATGGCCACATAGTTACCGGCGCCGCCGTCCCTTTTGCTGACCATCACCTCGCCGTCACCCACCGCCAGCACCTGCGTACCGACCGGCGCGGCGAAATCGACGCCGCGATGGGGCGCGATACGGCCGGTAACGGGGTTAAGCCTGCGCGGATTGAAATTGGAGGAGACGCGGAATTGTTTCACGGTGGGAAAACGCATAAAACCACGGGCGAGACCGGCGGCATCGCGGTTATAGAATTTACCGTCATCCGCACGGAAAGCGTAATAATCTTTCCCGCCTGTACGTAAGCGCACGCCGAGCAATTGACTTTGAGCGCTTTTGCCGTCCAGCATTTCCCTCGAGGTCAGAACCGAGAACTGATCCCCTTTACGCAACTTGCGGAAATCCAGCTGCCACTGCAGCGCTTTGATCACCGCGTTGATATCGCCGCCCGTCAGACCGGCTGCGCGGGCGCTGGTGACGAAACTGCCGTTGAGCTGGCCGGTCAAGGTGGTGTTGCACCATTCGCCTGTCATATTGGCGATGCTTTCCTTGAAACCGCCGTCCACGCGATCATAGGTGCGCGTCTCGCGGCGCGAGACATCCCAGGTCAGGCGCTGCAAATCGCCCTCGGCGGTCAGCGTCCAGGAGAGGGACTGGCCTATCTTCAGATTGCGCAGCGCGGGATTTTGCTGAGCCAGCGCGGTGACGTCGGCGATATCGATGCCGTACTGGGTAAGGACACTGCTTAGGGTATCGCCGGGGGAGATGACATATTCATGCACGCCGGCCTCCCCTTCCACGCGTTCGTCCAGTTCATCCTTCGGAATATCTTCGTCGCTGTCAGGGGTGGTCTGGTCGAGGGGTTCGCTGGCCTCGGGCGCCAGCTCACGCAATTGATGATCTTCCAACGGGATGATGCGGCTGGCGGGCCGTTCCACCACCGGGGAGTAGATATAGGGTCGCCAAACGGCGACGGCTAAAGTGACTATGGTTAGCGACCCCAGCATGACGCGGTGGGGTCGCGGCAGATGATTAAATGCCAGGGCGAAAGAGCGGGCTATCTGCTGCACTAATAACTATCCTCATGTGTTGTTCTCCAGGCAGCTCACGTACTGGTTCGTTAATTGAGACAGAAAGCGCGCGTAGCTTTCCTTGTCCAAGGCGATACCCATTCCCAGCGGGTCCAGGGTGCCAATACGCACGGATGTCCCGCGGGCGACGGCGTTGATAACGACTGGCCTGAATTGTGGCTCAGCAAAAATACAGGTCGCTTTTTGCTCAACCAACAGTGTTCTGATTTTGTGTAAAACCTGGGCGTCGGGTTGTATTTCGGGATTGATGGTGAAATATCCTAACGGCGTCAGGCCATAGTATGTTTCAAAATACCCATACGCATCGTGAAATACGTAATACCCTTTAGCGCGAACGGGTGCCAGCATTGTAGCGATATTTTTGTCATTTTTTGTCAAGACGGCGTTGAAAATTCGCAGATTATCGTCCAATTGTTGTTTCTTTTCGGGCATTAACTCCACGAGACGGTCATGGATCGCCTCGGCAGCGCGCCGAGCTATGGTCGGCGAAAGCCAGAAATGCATATTATATTCGCCGTGGTGATGGCCGTCGTCGCCACCGCCGTCGTAATCATGCCCATGATTTTCATGCAATTCTTCGCCGCCTTTTTGCAAAAGCGGCTTAACGGACGGCAGGCTGGCCAAGGTAATGCGCCGCGCGGCAGGCAGCGAGGAGGCGGGTCCGGAGAGAAATGCCTCCATTTCCGGCCCTATCCACACCAGCACATCGGCTTTCTTTAACCGCAGCGCATCCGTCGGCCGCAAAGCATAATCATGGGGCGAGGCGCCATCGGGCAATACTATCTCCACCGGCATAACGCCATCGGCGACGACCGCGGCCTACGCGTTGACGCCCGCCGCCATCCCTAACGCGGCCCCAAGACAGGCGAAACGGCAGGTACGGCCAACGGTGCGCAATAAAGCGGCGGGATAGGATGAGGGCATGGCAATATTCTCATCGGCAACGAAGCGGGTTGTTATGTTATAATAACGCGGTAATTTAACAACCGTAATCATCATGACCGATTTGGTAATCCTGGAACACATTGGCGTCGCCTTTGGCCGAAAAGCGGTGCTGCACGATATCTCTTTCACCCTGCGCCCCGGTCACATTCTTACCCTGCTGGGCCCGAACGGCGCCGGCCAGTCGACACTGGGGCGGGTGGTGCTCGGGCTTATCGCCCCCACTGAGGGTACGCTAAGACGCCAGCCCAAACTGCTCATGGGGTATGTACCGCAAAAAATACATCTGGACCCCACGTTGCCGCTGACGGTGGAACGCTTCATGCGTTTGCGGCCGGGCGTCAAGAAAAGCTATATAGCGCCGTCACTGGCGCGGGTGTAGGCGCAACATTTGCAGACGGCGCCCATGCAAAAACTTTCCGGCGGTGAAATGCAACGGGTGCTACTGGCGCGCGCCCTGCTCAATTCACCCCAGCTATTGGTGCTGGACGAGCCGACCCAGGGCGTGGATGTCAACGGCCAGGTGGCGCTGTATGATTTAATCGACAACATTCGCCGCGCCCTCGGTTGCGCAGTGTTGATGGTATCGCACGATTTACATCTGGTGATGGCGAAAACCGATGAAGTGCTGTGCCTTAATCACCATATCTGCTGTTCCGGCACGCCGGATGTGGTCTCGGGCCACCCTGATTTTATCGCCATGTTCGGGCAGCGCTGACCGGTGCCGCCCGCGCAGGGAGCGTGTCGTCATGATTGAATTATTGCTCTCCGGCTGGTTCGCCGGCGTGCTGTTATCGCTGGCGGCAGGTCCCCTCGGCACCTTCGTGGTGTGGCGCAAAATGTCGTATTTCGGCGATACCCTCGCCCATGCCTCACTGTTAGGCGTTGCTTTCGGCCTGTTACTGAACATCAATAATCCGTTTTACGCGGTGATTGCGGTTACGCTGGCGCTCGGGCTGGTGTGGCTGGAACGCTTCCCCCAGTTGGCTATCGATACGTTGTTGGGCATCATGGCACACGGTTCGCTCTCCCTGGGCCTGGTGGTGGTCAGCCTGATGCAGGGGGTGCGGGTCGATCTGATGGCCTATCTGTTTGGCGATCTGCTGGCGGTCACGCCGCAGGATATTGCGCTGTGGGCGTGGGGGTCGCGGTAGTGCTGACGCTTATCTTATGGCAATGGCGCACGCTGTTGTCCGTGACCATCAGCCCCGAATTGGCCCACTTGGACGGGGATCCCCCTGCCCCGCGTCAAGCTGCTCTTGATGCTGGTCACGGCGCTGACCATCGGGCTGGCGATGAAGTTTGTCGGTGCGTTAATTATTACTTCGCTGCTCATCATTCCCGCCGCGGCCGCGCGCCGTTGTGCGCGCAGCCCGGAGCAAATGGCGTTATACGCCACCCTAGCGGGCGCGTTGGCGGTCACCGGCGGACTGGCCTTTTCCGCGTTCTACGATACACCGGCCGGCCCATCCGTTGTGCTGTGCGCCTCGGTGCTGTTCCTGCCCAGCCTGACCGTCAAAGCGCGCTCTTGACCGCCGAGAGCGGCGCAACACCCTGTCATCCGCCGCCTCCGGTCACTGCGCCGGTTCCGCGGCGGTGGGACGCGGCCGCTGATGCTCGGTTGCGGCGGCGTTATTCGTCCTCGCCGCCGTGTCCCTCAAGCCCGAAATGGCGATACGCGTGGACGGTAGCGATACGCCCGCGGGGGATTCGCTGTATAAACCCTTGCTGGATCAAAAACGGCTCCAGCACATCTTCAATCGTCTCGCGCTCCTCGCCGATCGCCGCCACCAGGTTATCCAACCCTACCGGTCCGCCAACAAATTTATCTATGATGGCCAGCAGCAGCTTGCGATCCATGAAGTCGAACCCTTGGGTACCGACATTCAGCATGTTCAGCGCGTTCCCCGCCACCTCATCGGTGATGTGGCCAACGGCCCGCACGTCGGCAAAGTCACGGACCCGGCGCAGCAGCCGGTTGGCGATACGCGGCGTACCGCGCGCCGACTTCGGTAATGTTCAGCGCCAGGCAGGCGGCGCTGCGGCTGACAATATGCTGCAAATCCCCCGTCTGATAAAACTCCAGCCGCTGCACGATACCAAACCGGTCGCGCAGCGGCGGCGTCAGCGAGCCTGCGCGGGTGGTGGCGCCCACCAGGGTAAACGGAGGGAGCTCGATTTTGATAGAGCGAGCGGCCGGCTCCTCGCCTATCATGATATCCAGTTGATAATCCTCCATTGCCGGATAAAGCACTTCCTCCACTACCGGCGAAAGCCGATGGATCTCATCGATAAATAAAACGTCATGGGGCTCGAGGTTGGTCAGCATCGCCGCCAGATCGCCGGCTTTTTCCAGCACCGGACCCGAGGTGGTGCACAGATTGACTCCCATTTCATTGGCGACAATGTTCGCCAGCGTGGTTTTACCCAGCCCGGTCGGCCCCGAGATGAGCAAATGATCGAGCGTGTCGCCGCGCATTTTCGCCGCCTGAATGAAAATCTCCATCTGCTCGCGCACGTGGGGCTGACCGATATAGTCCGCCAGTGTTTTCGGCCGGATAGCGCGGTCGATAACCTCTTCTTCGGTCACCGTCGCGGCACTCATCAGTCGATCGGCTTCTATCATCCTCTACCTCACAGCGCGGCGCATCACGGATAAGCATTTCACAATCGGCGCCGGCGCTCGCCACTTTGCTCACCATCCGGCTTGCCTCCTGGGGTTTATACCCCAGCGCCACAACCGCTTCGCTCTCGGGATCGGCCGGATTGACCTGCGCGTCGATGGCGGGGGGGATATCGCCTACGCCCTGGGGCGCGAACAGATCGCCGGACAGACCTTTAAATCTGTCCTTCATTTCCACCACCAGCCGTTCCGCGGTCTTTTTGCCAACCCCGGGCAATTTCACCAGCGCGTTAATTTCCTGGCGCTCCACGGCGCTGACAAATTGCGGCGCCGACATCCCGGAGAGAATCACCAGCGCCAGCTTCGGCCCGACGCCGTTCACTTTAATCAGTTCGCGAAACAGGACCCGCTCCTGCTTATGGATAAAACCAAACAGCAACTGGGCGTCCTCACGCACCACGAAATGGGTGAAGATAACCGCCTCCTGACCGGTTTCCGGCAGGGCATAGAAACAGGTCATCGGCAATTGCACCTCATAACCCACCCCATGAGTTTCCAACAGCACCTGCGGCGGCTGCTTTTCCAGAATGATGCCTCTGAGACGTCCGATCACCTCGACTTTCCTTTACGCGTCAGGTTATTGCTTTTGATGGTTATGCTTATAACATAATAAAGGCTGGATGGATATCCAGCCTGAAGGTAAACGTGCCACAGCCGGATGTCAGCTTAGCCTGCCGCGCGCCAGATTAATCCTGCCGCTGCCCATGCGCAGGGCATTCTGGCTGACGTGGCAATGGGTGATGGCGATGGCCAACGCATCGGCGGCGTCCGCCTGCGGGTTAGCCGATAGCATTAATAGGGTACGCACCATATGCTGTACCTGGCTTTTCTCCGCTGACCCCGTGCCCACCACCGTCTGTTTGACCTGACGGGCCGCATATTCAAACACCGGTAAATCCAGGTTAATCGCCGCCACGACGCCGCGCGCCTGGCCCAGTTTTAGCGCCGAGTCGGCGTTTTTGGCCATAAAGACCTGCTCAATCGCCAGGCAGTCCGGTTGAAACTGCGTGATGATCTTGCTGACGCCGGCATAGATAAGCTTCAGGCGACCGGGTAGATCGTCCACTTTGGTACGGATACAGTCGCTGCCCAGGTAGCTCAGTTTACGCCCATCCTGACGCACGATACCATAGCCGGTAATACGCGAGCCGGGATCGATACCCAATATCACGGTCATACCGCTGCCGCCTGGCGCGCGCGATAACGCGGGAAACCGGTCATCACAGGGTCGCCGCCACCTCGTCGGAAATCTCACCGTTGTGGTAGACTTCCTGCACATCATCGGAGTCTTCCAGCATATCGATAAGGCGCAGTAATTTGGGCGCGGTCTCCGCATCCAGATCGGCGCGGGTAGACGGGACCAGCGCGACTTCCGAGGATTCCGGCGTCAGACCGGCCGCCTCCAGCGCGTCTTTGACTTCGCCGAACGCGTCCGGCGTGGTGTACACATCGATCGCGCCATCATCATAAGTGATAACGTCATCGGCGCCGGCTTCCAGCGCCGCGTCCATGATGGTATCTTCGCTCAGGCCCGGCGCGAACGAAATCACCCCTCTTTTGGTGAACAGATACGAAACGGAGCCATCGGTGCCCAAATTGCCGCCGGTTTTGGTAAAGGTGTGACGCACCTCGGACACGGTACGGTTGCGATTATCGCTCAAGCACTCAACCATGACCGCGGTACCGCCGGGGCCATAGCCTTCATAAATAATGGTCTCCATCTGGACGTCGTCATCCCCTCCCACGCCGCGGGCGATGGCGCGATTGAGCGTGTCACGCGTCATGTTATTCGCTAAGGCTTTATCCACCGCCGCGCGCAAGCGAGGGTTGGAGCCGACATCCCCGCCGCCCAGTCTGGCGGCGGTAACCAATTCGCGGATAATCTTGGTGAAAATTTTCCCGCGTTTGGCGTCCTGTGCGGCTTTACGATGCTTGGTATTGGCCCACTTACTATGACTTGCCATATCTCTCTCCGAAAAAAGCCTTCTCAGGCCGGATAAATAACAAATTCTTCAATCGCCTGCCGGTTACTCCAGGATTTGGTCAGCGCGTCGGCGGCCATCCAGCGCCAGCTGAGATGCTCGCTTAACACGGGCGCCTGCTCACAGGGTAGCGTCAAACAGAACCAATATTCTGTATTGTGCGTCACTCCGGGCGCGTAACGGTGGCGAAAATGACTAAAAATCTCAAATTGAATGCAGCGCTGGCAATCGGTAAGCGTCAGTCCCCCGGCATCGACATCAAACCCGGTTTCTTCGCGCTCTTCCCGCTGCGCCGCCGCCGCCGGAGGTTCACCGGCGTCTATACTGCCGGTAACCGACTGCCAAAATGCCGGGTCATCCCGGCGCTGTAACATCAAAACCCGCCCGCTGTCGGTGGCGGAGATGACCACCAGCACCGAAATTGGGCGTTTATAGGCCATTATGACCGACCGTTTTCCATCGCTTCCTTACCCTTGCCGACAACCGCAATCGACAGATCGGCCAGCGCCTCGGCATTGCCGAAGCTGGGGGCTTCGGTCATCAGATCCGCCGCCGCGGTGGTTTTCGGAAACGCAATAACATCGCGGATATTGTCGGTGCCGGTCAGCAGCATCACCAGGCGATCCAGGCCGAAGGCCAGGCCCGCATGGGGCGGCGTGCCATATTTTAATGCATCGAGCAGGAAACCGAATTTCTCCTGCTGTTCCTGTTCATTGATACCCAGAATGCCGAACACGGTCTGCTGCATGTCGCCGCGGTGGATACGCACCGAGCCGCCGCCGACCTCGTTACCGTTGATAACCATATCGTAGGCGTTGGCCACCACCGCCGTCGGGCAGGCGGCCAGCGTCTTTGCATCGATATCCTTCGGCGCGGTGAAGGGATGATGCATCGTGGCCAGGCCGCCGTCTTCGTCTTCCTCAAACATCGGAAAGTCGACCACCCACAGCGGCGCCCAGCGGTCGGTTTCCGTGAGCCGCAAATCCAGGCCGAGCTTGAGACGCAGTGCCCCCAGCGCATCGGTCACGACACTTGCGCGATCCGCGCCGAAGAAAACGATATCGCCGTCGGCGGCATGGGTGCGCGCGAGGATCTGCTCGATCACCTGCGGCCCCAGGAATTTCGCCACCGGGCTTTGCACCCCTTCTGCGCCGGCGTCACGCTGGTTGACCTTCATCCACGCCAGCCCTTTGGCGCCATAGATTTCAATATATTTGCCGTATTCGTCAATCTGCTTGCGGCTCAACTGCGTGCCACCGGGCACGCGCAACGCCGCCACGCGGCCCTTGGCGTCGTTGGCGGGCGCGGAGAACACATTGAACGCCACGTCTTTGACCAAATCCGCCACGTCCACCAGCTCCATCGGATTGCGCAAATCCGGTTTGTCGGAACCGAAGCGGCGCATGGCGTCGGCATAGGTCATCTGCGGGAAAACGCCCAGGTCGACGCCGGTAATGTCGCGCCACAAATCGCGCACCAGCCGCTCCATCACCTCGCGCACCTGCGCCGCGCTCATGAATGACGTTTCCACATCGATCTGGGTGAACTCCGGCTGACGATCGGCGCGCAGGTCTTCATCGCGGAAACATTTCACGATCTGGTAGTAGCGGTCGAAACCCGACATCATCAGCAGCTGTTTAAACAGCTGCGGTGACTGCGGCAAGGCGTAAAACTTGCCTTTATGCACCCGGCTGGGCACCAGGTAATCACGCGCGCCTTCCGGCGTTGCTTTGGTCAACATCGGCGTTTCGATATCAAGAAACCCTTCGGCATCCATGAAACGACGGACGAAACTGGAGATACGCGCCCGCGTTTTGAGGCGCTGCGCCATAACGGGACGACGTAAATCGAGGTAGCGGAATTTCAGGCGCTGCTCTTCGGTATTATTCTGATTGGCGTCGAGCGGCAGCGGCTCCGAGCGGTTGATAATGGTCAGTTGGGTGGCCAGTACTTCTACGGCGCCGGTGGCCATATCGCTATTGACCTGGCTGTCCGGGCGGGCGCGCACGATACCGGTCAGTTGCAGACAGAATTCATTGCGCAGCTCGGCGGCGCGGGCGAAGGCATCCTGACGATCGGGATCAAAAAATACCTGCACCAGGCCTTCCCGGTCACGCATGTCGATGAAAATCAGACCGCCGAGATCACGACGGTGGTTGACCCAACCGCATAACGTCACTTCCTGGCCAACATGTGACAGGTTCAGCTGTCCGCAATATACAGTACGCATTAGGATATCCTTAAAATTCAGCCCGTCAGCGGGTGCCGCGGAATGGGACAAAACGAGCTGTTATTCATTAATGGCTGCGCCCGGCGTGGGCGAACCGGCGCCGAGTCTTTGCCCGGCATCACCGGCCGGCGGGTGCGCGCTGCACGGGCCGGCGTTTGAAAGGCGGTCATTATAAAGGAATTTCAGGCATAGCATAAGCCCGTCTGGGCGTACGCTTACAGTGTAACCGCCAGTAGCTCAGCCTGCTGTGTAGTGGGGATTTTAGGTTGGACACCGAACTTGCCCTGACGGTAGAGCTGGCGCCAGTTGAACAGCAAATTGTCATTGATACCGTTATCCTGTGCCAGCTTGGCAATGGATACGCCGGGCTGGAGCGCCTGCTCAACCAGCTTAATTTTAAAGTCCAGCGGGAAATTTGGACGACGTCTTGAGGGTTTTGGTGGGATTTGTTTCATGAATTGCGCCCATTAAAAAAATAATGGACATCATCTTCAATAACTTGATGGGGAATTAACAGACGACGCTGGGCGTACACTTATCAATCCCATCAAGGTCACCATCCTGACGCCGGGAATGGACGAGACCGGCGAAATGGCGTCGGAGGGGATCCCGGCTTCGCTGGTGGCCAAGTTCCTCGATGAGCGCGGCGTGGTGGTAGAAAAAACCGGCCATTATAATCTGCTGTTTTTGTTTAGTATTGGTATCGATATCGATAAAACCAAGGCGATGAGCCTGTTGCGCGGCTTGACCGAGTTTAAGCGTGCCTACGATCTTAATCTGCGGGTGCGCAATATGTTGCCGGACCTGTACGCGGAAGATCCTGATTTCTACCGCCACATGCGTATTCAGGATCTGGCGCAGGGTATCCACGGGTTAATTCGCCAGCATCATCTGCCGCAACTGATGCTCAATGCTTTCGCGGTGCTTCCCGAGATGAAAATGACGCCTTACGCCGCGTTCCAACAGCAGGTGCGCGGCAACGTGGAAACCGTTGAGCTGTCGCAAATGGTCGGTCGCATCTCCGCTAACATGCTGTTGCCGTACCCGCCAGGGGTACCGGTGGTGATGCCCGGCGAGATGATCACCGAAGGCAGTCGTGCGGTGCTGGATTTCCTACTGATGCTGTGCTCAATCGGCCAACACTATCCGGGCTTTGAGACCGACATTCACGGCGCTGAACTGACCGAGGATGGCCGTTATTGGGTACTGAAATAAACGTAAGCGCCCCGTGGAGGACGTCTTGAATTATTGGTGGGTTTGTTGTATGGCCCGGTAAGAATATGTTCCACTACGATGCCTAGTGAACCCGCATCCTATAAGGGACGGCTGTCAGATCATGGATAATCCGGCGA
>NZ_JBLKSS010000070.1:0-29957 GCF_047607725.1 Sodalis sp. (in: enterobacteria)
CAAACCGGGATGGAAATAAAAGTTATTAAAATCAATACAATGTGAAAATGCAATGAGCATAAGCGTGTAACGTAGGTTTACTGTCTCATACAACAAACCCACCAATAATTCAAGACGTCCTCCACGGGGCGCTTACCTGCAGTGCAGTATAGCCGGCATACGCATATCCGTTTTCTGACCAACGGCCAGATCGTGGCGATGCTTATTTTACCGCTGCTGCTGGTGGCACAGGGCAAAAAAGCGCCGACCCAGAATCTGCTGGAGCAGATAGCCCTCAGCGTGGCGCCGGTCACGAAAGTCTATACCCGCGAAGATTTGCATCGCGCGCGCCCGGCGTTAACGCCAGATCAGGCTTTGCGGCCGGCGCCGGCAAGCTAAACGCTCCCCCGATGCTGACGCCAGTGAAGGCGGCGAGGCCGCATCGGCAAGCTAAATGCTTCCCTTACGCTCACGCGGACGTTGCCTACAGTGCCGGCGCCGGCCCGCTAAACGCCCGCCCCGGGCGCTGAGGTCGAATCAGGCTGCGAGGCAGCGACAAAAAGACCCTCATTTTCCCCCTATGGGGGACGTTATCAAACGGCTTTAATGGCGATCTCCGTCGGGATGACCTCACCCTGCCAATAGAGCTGCGCCGCCACCTGCCCCGCCAGCTGGCGATAGATTTCGGTAAATTCGCTTTCGGGACGGCTCACGACCGTCGGCTCGCCGCGATCCAGATCCTCGCGCAAGCTGATATGCAGCGGCAGTTGGCCAAGCAACGCGCACTGGTACTGCTCCGTGAGCTTTTCCGCGCCGCCGGAGCCGAAAATGGCTTCGAGATGGCCGCAATGACTACAGATATGCATGCTCATGTTTTCCACTATACCGAATACCGGCACCCCTACCTTGGCAAACATCACAATGCCCTTGCGCGCGTCGGCCAGCGCAATGTCTTGCGGCGTCGTCACCACCAGCGCGCCGGTCACCGGGATATTTTGCGCCAGCGTCAGTTGGATATCGCCGGTGCCGGGAGGCATATCCAATATCAGATAATCCATCTCCGGCCACAGCGTATCGGTGAGCAACTGCAATAGGGCTTTACTGGCCATGGGGCCCCGCCAAACCATGGCGTTATCCTCGGTGACCATATAGCCGATGGAGTTGGTGGCCAGACCGTGGGCCATTATCGGCGCCATATGCTGTCCATCCGGCGACGTCGGGCGCTCGTGGGTAGTGCCCAGCATGGTGGGAATCGAGGGGCCATAAATATCGGCGTCCAGTAGTCCGACGCGTCCGCCTTCCGCCGCCAGCGCCAGCGCCAGATTGACGGCGGTGCTGGATTTGCCCACGCCGCCTTTGCCGGAGCTGACTGCAATTAAATTGCGCACGCCGCTAACGCCCGCCTGATCCTTGACCCGCTTCATCGTGGCGATATTATGTATCAGCTTCCAGTCGATGGCGGTGGCGCCGGTCAGACGCAGCAGTTCGGCGCTGGCGCTTTCCTGCAGCTCCGCGAAACCGCTTTGCCAGGCAAACGGCATGACGAGCTCAATATGCAGCGTGCCGTCCAGCAGCGCGCTATGATGCAATGCTTTCAACACGGTTAAATCACGTTTCAGCGTCGGATGTTTGAAGGCGCTCAGCACACGGTTTATCTGCTTGCGCAGCGCCTCTGGGGTGGTTTGTTGAGCAAAAGGATTCATCCCGGCTCCTTTGGGTTCTGTTTAGAGGATGAGTAACCATTAGCCTTAGCATAACAGGGCTCATCGGCCGCAGCAGAAAAAAGTTCGCTGGCGGCGCGCGCGCATACCGCTTGTTTACGTGAGGCATCGCTATCGGTTACCATCGACTGCCCTTATGACACTTAACGAAAGCCAACTCCTACCATGACTCAAGTCGCGAAAAAAATATTGGTAACCTGTGCGTTACCTTACGCTAACGGTTCCATCCATCTCGGCCATATGCTCGAGCATATACAGGCGGATATCTGGGTCCGTTATCAGCGAATGCGCGGCCATCAGGTTTATTTTATCTGTGCCGATGACGCTCACGGCACGCCAATCATGCTTAAGGCGCAGCAATTGGGTATGGCGCCGGAAGAGATGATTAACGAAATGAATCTGGAGCATCAGACGGATTTTGCCGGCTTTGGCATCAGCTATGACAACTACCATTCGACCCATAGCGAAGAGAATCGCCAGTTGTCGACGCTGATTTATCAGCGTCTGAAAGAAAACGGTTATATCAAGTCGCGGACCATTTCCCAACTGTTTGATCCCGAAAAGGCCATGTTCCTGCCCGATCGTTTTGTGAAAGGCAGCTGTCCGAAATGCCATTCGCCCGATCAGTACGGTGATAACTGCGAGGTCTGCGGCACGACCTATAACCCGACGGATCTCATCAATCCAAAATCGGCGGTGTCCGGCGCAACACCGGTGATGCGGGAATCAGAACACTTTTTCTTCGATTTGCCCGCCTTTAGCGACATGCAGCGCGCCTGGACACGCTCCGGCGCGCTGCAAGAGCAAGTGGCCAATAAGATGCAGGAGTGGTTCGAGTCAGGGTTGCAACAGTGGGACATTTCCCGCGACGCACCCTATTTTGGCTTTGAGGTGCCGGATGCGCCCGGCAAATATTTTTATGTCTGGCTGGATGCACCCATCGGCTATATGGGCGCATTTAAAAATCTTTGCCAAAAGCGTAGCGACCTTAGCTTTGACGAGTTCTGGGATGTCAATTCCCAAGCCGATCTTTACCATTTCATTGGCAAGGACATTGTCTATTTTCACAGCCTGTTCTGGCCGGCAATGCTGGAAGGCAGTCAGTTCCGCAAACCGACCAATTTATTTGTCCATGGCTATGTCACCGTCAACGGCGCCAAGATGTCCAAGTCCCGCGGCACGTTTATCAAGGCCAGCACCTATCTGGCGCACCTGGATGCGGACTGCCTGCGTTATTACTATGCCGCCAAACTGTCGTCACGCATCGATGATATCGACCTGAATCTGGAAGATTTTGTTCAGCGGGTCAACGCCGACATTGTGAATAAAGTGGTCAACCTGGCCTCACGTAACGCCGGCTTTATCAATAAACGCTTTGACGGCCAGTTGGCGGCCACGGTGGCCGATCCGGCGCTATATGCGACCTTCGTCAATGCCGCGACGTCGATTGGCGAAGCGTTCAGTAGCCGTGAAACCAATCGCGCCATTCGCGAAATCATGGCCCTGGCGGATTTGGCTAATCGCTATGTGGATGAACAAGCACCCTGGGTGGTGGCGAAACAGGAGGGCCGTGAGGCGGATCTGCAAGCCATCTGTTCAATGGGGATCCAGCTGTTCCGGGTGCTGATGACCTATTTGAAACCGGTGCTTCCCTCGCTGGCGGCGCGGGCGGAAGCTTTCCTCGCTTCACCGCTCACCTGGGACGCGGTTTCCACACCGCTGGTGTCCCATCGCATCAGTCCGTTCAAGGCGCTGTTCAGCCGGATCGAACCGGCGCAAGTGGAAGCCGTTGTCGAGGCATCGCGCCAGGAAGCGGCGGCGGCCAGCGCGCCGGCGGCAGAGCCGAAAAACGCGCAAACCGAGCCCCCTATTGCCGCCACAATTGCGTTTGATGATTTCGCCAAAGTGGATATGCGTGTGGCGCTGATTAAGCGCGCCGAGCACGTGGAAGGTTCGGATAAGTTGCTGAAGCTCACGCTTGATCTCGGTGATTCAAGCCACCAGGTGTTCTCCGGTATCCGCGCCGCCTATCCCGATCCTCAGGTGCTGGAAGGCCGCTTGACGATAATGGTGGCCAATCTGGCGCCGTGTAAGATGCGCTTTGGCGTATCGGAAGGCATGGTGATGGCCGCCGGCCCCGGCGGTAAGGATATCTTCCTGCTCAGCCCGGATGCCGGGGCGCTGCCCGGCATGCCGGTGAAATAACCCGCGCCGCGCATTCTCGGGCGGCGGTGGCTTTCGCCGCCGCCCGGGCATTTTCCTTCTGCCGATCTCCGCTCGTTTTCACCGTCATCCCTCGCGCGTTCATTTCCCAAACCTTATTCCTGCCCGCCACTGTTCAGTTTACCGGAAAGTCGTTATCCTGAATGCTGATACAAAATAATCATGGATGTGTGTTGTCATGAAAAGATCTCCCCCGCTTATCAAAGCGCTTCTGCTTACATCGCTAATATTAACCGTCGGATGCGGACTCACGCTGCCGTTTCTGGCCATTTTCCTCTCTCAGCAGCGCGGCATGACGCCCGGACAGACGGGACTGGTGCTGGGAACGAGTCTTATGCTTGCCATTGTGTTAAGCCTTATGGCGGCTATTTGGTGGATCGCTTCAATAAGCAGCGACTGATTCTGTGCGCCATGACGTGCTTTGCGGTCAGCTTTTTCTTATTGCCGTTTACCGCGCCGGTCATATTGCTTATCGTCTTGATGGGGATAATTAACTTTGCCTATTCGCTGTTCAGCCTGACCCTCAAGGCAACGCTGGCGGAGTGGCTGCCGGTGAACGAGCGCATTAAGGCGTTCTCCACCAACTATACGTTGTTCAACGTCGGTTGGGCTATCGGACCGCCGCTGAGTGTAGCCATGGCCAGCACGCATCCCTTATCCCCCTTTTTGTTGGCCGGCATATTGAGCCTGCTGGCCACCTTGCTATTGGGCAAAGTGATGCCGGGCTTCGGGCCGCCGCCGGCGAATATAGACGACCAGCGGCCGCCCACGGAGCGCCAGACGCCTAATTTCCGTCAAACCCTGACCATTTTGCGCCACGATCGGCGGCTTATCTGGTTTACCCTGGGCGGTATGTTGGGCAGCCTGGTGGGCAGTCAATTCGCCAGCTGTATTTCCCAATATCTGATGGTGGCCTTCGATCCCGACTTTGCCTATAAAGTCGTGGGGATCATTCTGCCGGTCAATGCGACCATCGTAGTAACATTGCAGTATCTGGTAAGCCGCCATATCACGCGCGGCGCGCTCATGAAATGGCTGACCGTCGGCAGTCTTTTTTTCTGCTCGGCCTGGGGGGGATTATTTTCGCACAGCGCCTGCTGCCGCTTTGGGTGTTGGCCGTTGTCCTATTTTCTTTGGGAGAAATTATTATCATTCCCGTAGAATACATGTTTGTCGATTTCATTGCCCCGCCGCACCTAAAAGGAAGTTATTACGGCATGCAAAACTTAAGTAGCCTGGGCGGCGCGGTCAACCCGTTGTTGACCGGATTGTTATTAACCTATACGCCGCCGGTGACCATCTTCGGCATAATGATGTTGGCGACACTGTTAAGCCTGGGGCTGTTTTACCGAGGGTTCCGTCTGGCGCAGCGCAGCGCCGCCGGCTGAGGGCGCGACGGTGAGATTCTCTGCATCGCCGTTGAGATATCGTGTAGGTCTAGCGTCAGTGCCGCCCGCAACGCTACGGCCCCCCGACGCGCGCTCGGCGCGGGTCATTATATTGCCCCCGAGTGGTCATCATCGCTACCCGGCCAGCCCGAACAGGAATACGCCTGCCGCGTGATGGGGCCTGGTCATCTCAGGCTAAACATCATCAATGATTATTCCTACCCAAAGCACCTAAACCAGACGGCACCTTTACAGTTTTGTCCGTCCCGTTCATCATTTTGTCTGAGCCCTCGCTGCAACGCATATTAAATCCCAGACATTATTTGGCATTCATTATCGCTTAAAGGCATGGCGAAAATTTAATTATCATTCTTTGCGGTTTTAACCCGCTCAATAGAGTAATTAAGGTCTTAACGTACCAACAACGATTGTCGTTATTCTTATTTATTCAATCAAGGATGATATTATGATTACTTCTTATCGACCCGCGTGTTAGGTTTCAACTTTATTCTCCCGTCTTTTTTCCTCGTCCCAGCCAAGCGGGGATCCCGCTTGCTGCGGCCATGGAAAGACATTCATCCCCGGCACGTTACGCGTCGACGAGCCCCGGGTACCACTTGCAAACGACCAGGTATCGCTGACGGAAGACGGCCGCCGCTGCTTGCTCCATCTGTTTAAGCAATTTGCCGGATTACAGAAATCGTACTTACTGTTTCAGGTCCTGGCCAATACCCGCATTATTTTACCGCTGCAGATTATTTCTTTGGCGCTGGCGATATATATCTCCATCACCGAGCGCCGTGATATCGCCAGGGCGATAATGGAAGGTCTCGCGCTGACCTCGAATCACTGGTGTGCGACCAACAATCCGCTGGCGGTACTTGCCAGTTATCTCAAATACGTCGTGGCCGACGCTTTGTGGGATAATCTGTTAACCCGTTTATTCGATGAGCAACACCATGAGGAGAATCTGGACCCGACTTTTCTGGCACTTGCCTGTCTGGTCGTGGCGCTGGATTCGCACTTACCGTCCACACCGTCTTTGCCCGAGCGTCCTTGGCTGCAATTACCGCTCAGCGTGAGTCAGCTTTTCGCCAAAGCACGGATTTATTGGTCGCTGCTGGGCAATATCGCCCTGCCCGCAAAGGGAATCAACTGGCAAGCCGAAGAGTATAGGCCGCAACTGACTTTCGTTCCGAAGGGCAACACCCGCGCCGCTATACGGGAAAGCGAGCCGCCGGGATGCCCGCGATCGTTGGCGTTACGAAGCGAAAATCGACTCTTCTCGCCGCCGCACAGGCAGCAGACATGGTCGAGAAAATACGTGCCGGCGGCTTGTTTCGCGAACGACAACAACCGCGATGATGTCGCGCTCACGCCAGGCTGCCCAACGCTTTTAACGCGCTCCCCCGGCGCCGGCGAACGCACCCCGCACGGCGACGTGCGCCCGCCGTGGATACGCTGCTAACGGCTGCCGTGGGTATGGTCATTCAACCCAGCGGCAGCTGGCCACAAAAAATGCTGCTGCTGGCGGGTTTGTCCTTATCCGCCGCGTGCGTTCGCGCCGAACGCGGCATTACCTCTAGCCATAGCGAGACCGACAACACCTCTGCTGGCGATGACGACAGGCGGCTGGAGCATTCCTCTCTCCCGCCGCGCTGCAATCATTTACCGCGGACGCCACTACCGCGCCACCGCAAAATTGGACCAGCAAGTAATGGTTCGACTACCCGCTTCACCGCGCACAACTCTCCTATACCGGCATCGTTGAAGTCCACAATGTTCCTTTATTGGCGGAATTCATTGGCGCTCACGTAACCCGGGATTTTTTCAACCGCATTCTTCACCCCCTCATGATGGAAGCGCTGGCCAATGATAAAGAAATCAACACCGACCCGTTGCTTTTGAGTCGTTTTTTGCAGAACCTTTATCAAAAATTATTGCTCGAAATCGATGAGATTCAGAGCGCCCACATCGCATCAACGCGCGAGATAAGGCAGTATCTTATTCAATTGCACCAATTATCTCTCGCCATGCGCCGTGAGTGGGCGGACGTGATCGAAACGTAAGCGCCCCGTGGAGGACGTCTTGAATTATTGGTGGGTTTGTTAATATGTTCCACTACGATGCCTAGTGAACCCGCATCCTATAAGGGACGGCTGTCAGATCATGGATAATCCGGCGATGATAGTGTCCACTTAAATTTTAATAGACACTATCACAAACTTCAGAACCACTAATTTCATATCACTCAAACCGGAATGGAAATAAAAGTTATTAAAATCAATACAATATGAAAATGCAATGAGCTTAAGCGTGTAACGTAGGTTTACTGTCTCATACAACAAACCCACCAATAATTCAAGACGTCCTCCACGGGGCGCTTACTTAAAGGCTACATTATGCCGGGGCGGCAACATCAACTTATCGCCGGACCGGGCGCCGCGGCAAAGATCGTCGACGCCATGCGCCAGCTGTTGCCGAACGCGTCGGGTGAGTCGCCCGTTACCGGATCGGCGGACAGCGCGGCGCAAACCCGGGACCGCGTCAAGACGCGCTATGCGACCCCCGTCAGCGGCGCTCTGCACCAGTTGGCCAATGTGTTTATTCCGCTCATCCCGGCGTTTATCGCCTCCGGTCTTATCACGGGACTGATTAATCTGCTTACGCGATCGGACGTCAGCGGCGATATAGCGCGGCACTATCCTAATGTGCTCGGGCTGCTGGCGCTGTTTGGCAGCGCGGTATTCGCCATCATGAACATTTTGGTGGGGGTAAACGCGGCGCGGGTGTTCGGTGGTTCACAGGCCATGGGTGGGGTGATGGCCGCGATTTTGAGCAGCCCCGGTCTGGCGCAAATCCGGCTTTTTGACGAGCCGCTGTAGCCCGGCCGCGGCGGGGTGATAGCCGTGTTGCTGGTGGTCGCCCTGATGTGCTGGGTGGAAAAAGCGTTGCGGCGCCATTTACCGGAGTCGATAGAGCTGATAGTTAATCCGCTTCTGACTACACTGATAACTGCGTCGCTGGCGATAGTCGTGCTGCAACAGCTCGGCGGGGCGGTATCCGACGCTATTGCCCATGGGGTGAATGTCGCGATTGATCGCGGTGGCATGGCGGTCGGCGCTTTACTGGCGGGAAGTTTTTTGCCGCTGGTACTGACCGGCCTGCATCAAGGGATGGTGCCGCTGCATGTGGAGCTCATTCAATCCCACGGCGTCAATCCTCTGCTGCCAATTCCGGCCATGGCCGGGGTGGGGCAGGTGGGCGCGTCCTTTGCCGTGCTGTTGAAAACCCGCTGAGCTCGGCTGAAAAAGGTGATCAAGGCCGCCTTGCCGGTGGGGGTCCTCGGTATCGGTGAGCCGCTGATTTTCGGCGTCACGCTGCCCCTTGGTCGTCCGTTTGTCGCAGCCAGCCTCGGTGGAGCGGTGGGCGGCGCGGTGATAAGTTATCTTAAAGTGGCGACGCTTATCACCTTTGGTCTGTCGGGATTGCCGCTGGCGCTGACCATCGTCACCGGAAAAGTCGCCGCCTATTTGGCCGGATGGGCGGCCGCCATCGCGGCGGGATTTATTTTTACATGGCTGATAGGATTCAACGATCCAGAGGAGTAGCTTTTGATTAACCCAACCGCCCAGCGCGTCGTGTTCTTTGATTTGGACGACACGCTGCATCAACAGGATATGTTCGGCTGCTTCCTGCGCTATTTGCTTGCGCATCTGCCGCTGAATATCGTGCTGGTGATCCCCGTTCTGCCGGTGGTGGCTCTTGGGCTGCTGGTAAAGGGCAGCTCGGCCCGCTGGCCGATGAGCCTGCTGCTCTGGTCGATTACCTTCGGCCACAGCGAGGCCAGGCTGCAGGCGCTACAGGCGGAGTTCGCGGCGGCCTTCCGTCAGCGCGTGCGGCGTTTTCCGCAGGTATTGGCGCGCCTCGACGATTACCTCGCCAGCCAGGATGCCCAGGTGTGGCTTATCACCAGCTCGCCGGAGTCGCTGGTGGAAAAAGTTTACCACGATGCGGTTTTCCTGCCCCAGGTGCGGCTTATCGGCAGCCGTATGCACCGGCGCTACTGCGGCTGGGTGCTGACCCTGCACTGTCTGGGCCATGAAAAGGTGGCTCAGTTGGAGCGCGAGCTGGGGATCCCGTTGAAATTGTATAGCGGTTACAGCGACAGCGTTCACGGCAGTCCGCTGCTTTATTTT
Organism: Sodalis sp. (in: enterobacteria); assembly: GCF_047607725.1. Taxonomy (GTDB): domain Bacteria; phylum Pseudomonadota; class Gammaproteobacteria; order Enterobacterales; family Enterobacteriaceae; genus JBLKSS01. Next base: position 9,511 of record NZ_JBLKSS010000070.1, read on the forward strand.
TGCGAATACCGCTGGCGGGTCACCCATGATGGTCAACTTAAGCGGCTGGATTGAACCCCCCTTCCTAACCCGCGGCCCGGCCGGTATAATCCGCCGCGGTTGTCAGCCGGGAGAGCGGTCATGAGCGAGCATTGCAGCGATGAATTTTGGATGCATCACGCCCTGATGCTGGCGGGACGCGCGCAAGCCGAGGGCGAAGTGCCGGTCGGCGCGGTATTGGTGTTAAACGACGAAATAATCGGCGAAGGCTGGAACCGTTCCATCGGTCATCATGACCCCACCGCCCACGCCGAAATCATGTCGCTGCGCCAGGGGGGGCGGCAGGTGGGCAATTACCGGTTGCTGAACGCGGCGATGTACGTGACGCTGGAACCGTGCGTGATGTGCGCGGGCGCGATGATCCACGCCCGCATCGGCCGTTTGGTGTTTGGCGCGTGTGACGAAAAAACCGGCGCGGCGGGATCGCTGCTGGATGTGGTCGGCCATCCGGGGATGAACCACCGGATTATGCTCACCGGCGGCGTGCTGGCACAAGCATGCTCGGCTCAGCTCAGCGCTTTCTTTCGCCATCGCCGGGCGCAGCACAGGGCACAACGCCTCAATAAAGCGCCGCGTTAAGGATGGGCACCCGTGCCGGCCGGCGTTAGCGTCTGCAGATCCTCCGATGTCACTACCGGGTAGGCATTGGCGGGATCGGCGTTCCAGGCCGCCAATTGCGCCGCCTTTTTCTCCTTCTCCTGCAAATAACCCACCAGACTGATTTCATAGCGGCGGATATTTTCCACGTAGTTATACGCCTGCTGGCCGCGGGCGTAACCGTATAGCGTTTGTTTGTAATAGCGCGGCTGGCTGAGCATCGGCAGCCGCAGCTTCACGTCGACCCAACTGTCGGGGTTGCCCTGCTGCTTCGCCGTTAGGGCGCGCGCATCCAGCATATGGGCATAGCCCATGTTATAGGCCGCCAGGGCAAACCAAATCTTTTCATCCTCCGGGATGGTGTCCGGCACCCGCTGCATCATGCGCGACAAATACAGAGCACCGCCGCGTACGCTTTGCTCGGCGTTGGTTCTATCGCCTATTCCCAGACTGTCGGCGGTGGGGCGGGTAAGCATCATCAGCCCGCGTACCCCGGTGGTCGAAGTGGCTAGCGGATCCCAATGGGATTCCTGATAGGAAATGGCCGCCAGCAACTTCCAATCGATATCGCGGGCATAGCGTTCAAACAGCGGTTGTAGCGTGGGCAAAATCGCATCAATGGCGTTAAGGAAGGTTTTGGTATCCACATAATCGAACCCGCCAACGTGACCGAGATACTTTTCCTCCAGCCGCGCCATGATGCCGTTGTCGTTTAACTGGCTGAAGAAGTCCAGCAGCGCGGCCGACAGCCCCTCGCTATCGCTGCGCCTAAGATACCAGGTAACCGGTTCTTCCTCGGTAATATCAAACGCCACCGCCAACTGCGGATGCACTCGCTGCAGCAGCCCGACGGTGGCCGAGTCGGCCAGCGTATAATCCAGCTTACCCTCCGCCACTTTTTCCAGCAGCGATCGACTGCTTAAATCCGATGAGACTTCCCAGGATAACTGCGGATATTGCTTCTTTTTCAACTGCCGGAGCTGGGATATTTGCGCTGAACCTGAAGCGACCGCCAGCCGCCCCCGCAGATCCCCCAAATTTTTCGGCCGCGGCTGGCCCAGGTGGTACACTAACTGTTGCGATACCGAGTAGTAAGAAGGTCCGACGGTGAATCTGTTCAGCTGATCGGTGTTGTAAATCAGGCTGGCGGCCAGAAAATCGGCGTTGTCATTATCCAAGTCGTCAAATAGCTGATTCAGATTGCTGCGTACGCGCACCTTCAGTTTGACGCCGAGGTAATCGGCGAAGCGTTGCGCCAGATCGTAATCGAAGCCCGCCGGTTGATTATTGACGCGATAATAGCTCAGCGGCGCGTCGAGAGTGCTGATACGAAGTTCGCCACGCGCTTTAATGGCCGCCAGGCTATCCTGATGGGCGTTTCGCCAGGGGACGGTAGTCCAGAGTGCCCAGGTGAGCAAAGTGGCGATAAGGCCGATAATAAAATAATTTAATTTGAAGCGCTTCAAAGCGTTATCTCATGCCGGAGGCAGGCCTCGCTGTCGTTAACGGCAGTATTATTATGGTTTTTTCTCCGAACAGGAGGGCATTTTGCGCAACAAAGCGCCAACGTGCAACAAAATTGATGCATGCCCTCACGGGCTAAGGGGGTAAAGAAGGATGAAAGAATAACTGCGCAAACGGTTTCGTCCGCAGCCGGGATTCTCTATAATGACGCGCGTTTTCCCCTGTCTGTTGTTGCGCCCCATGAATGGTCGAGCCACACACCGCGGCCGGCGGTTCAAAGACGAGAGATCTGTTACTATGGAAATATTGCGCGGTTCGCCTGCTCTGTCCGCATTTCGCATTAATAAGCTGCTGGTCCGCTGTCAGGACGCCCGTCTGCCGGTCGACGATATTTATGCCGAATACATCCATTTCGCCGATGTCAGCGCGGCGCTCGACGAGGATGCGTTAAGTCGGCTACAGCGACTATTGAAATACGGCCCTTCTCTCGCCGAACACCAGCCACAGGGGCGGCTATTGTTGGTGACGCCTCGACCCGGCACGCGGTCTCCCTGGTCGTCGAAGGCGACAGATATTGCCCATAACTGCGGGTTGTCCCAGGTCACGCGTCTGGAGCGCGGTTTGGCCTATTATATTCAGGCGCCGCGGTTGAGTGAGCCGCAGTGGCGGCAGCTCGCCGCCCTCTTGCACGATCGGATGATGGAAACGGTGTTTACCCGTCTGGAGGAGGCGCCGGCGTTATTTACTCAGCACGCGCCGACGCCGGTGACGCTGGTGGACGTGATGGGCGAAGGGCGCGGCGCGCTGGAGGCGGCCAATTTAGCGCTGGGTCTGGCGCTGGCGCAGGACGAAATCGATTATCTCTACGCGTCCTTCACCCGTTTGGGGCGTAACCCCAGCGATGTCGAGCTGTATATGTTCGCGCAGGCCAACTCCGAGCATTGCCGGCACAAGATCTTCAACGCCGAGTGGGTTATCGACGGCCAGCCGCAGGCGAAGTCGTTGTTCAAGATGATCAAAAACACCTTCGAGCAGACGCCCGAGTTTGTGTTGTCCGCCTATAAAGACAACGCCGCGGTGATGGAAGGATCGGCGGTGGGGCGTTTCTTTCCCGATGCGCAGGCGGGGCGCTATGACTACCATCAGGAAGCGGCACACATTTTGATGAAGGTCGAAACCCATAACCACCCGACCGCCATCTCGCCCTGGCCCGGCGCGGCGACCGGCTCCGGCGGCGAAATCCGCGATGAAGGCGCTACCGGCCGCGGCGCCAAGCCGAAAGCCGGTCTGGTCGGTTTTTCGGTCTCCAATTTACGCATCCCGGGCTTTGAGCAGCCCTGGGAAGAAGACTTCGGCCGCCCGGAGCGCATCGTCAGCGCGCTGGATATCATGACCGACGGGCCGCTCGGGGGCGCCGCGTTCAACAACGAATTCGGCCGCCCGGCGCTGACCGGCTATTTCCGCACCTACGAGGAGCGCGTCGATAGCCACAACGGCGTGGAGCTGCGTGGTTACCATAAGCCCGTCATGCTGGCCGGCGGCATCGGCAATATCCGTGCGTCCCACGTGCAAAAAGGGGAAATCAGCGTGGGCACCAAGCTGATTGTTCTGGGCGGACCGGCGATGAATATCGCCCTCGGCGGCGGCGCGGCGTCTTCGATGGCCTCCGGGCAGTCAGACGCCGACTTGGATTTCGCCTCTGTGCAGCGCGACAACCCGGAAATGGAACGCCGCTGCCAGGAGGTGATTGACCGCTGCTGGCAGCGGGGCGAGGAGAATCCGATTCTCTTTATCCATGACGTGGGCGCCGGCGGCTTGTCCAACGCGATGCAGGAGCTGGTCAGCGACGGCGGGCGCGGCGGCCGTTTCCAATTGCGCGAAATTCCCAATGACGAACCGGGCATGAGCCCGCTGGAAGTCTGGTGCAACGAGTCCCAGGAGCGTTACGTCATGGCGGTCGCGCCGGAGCGGCTGGCGGAATTTGACGCCATCTGCCGCCGTGAGCGCGCGCCCTATGCGGTCATCGGGGAAGCGACGCAAGCGTTGCATCTCAGCCTGGACGACGACCATTTCGGCGACCGGCCGATTGATTTGCCGCTGGATGTCCTGCTCGGCAAGACGCCGAAAATGCTGCGTGAAGCCGTCAGCCTTCAGGCTGCGGGCCACGCGCTGAACCGCGACGGCATCACGCTTGCCGAGGCGATTAACCGCGTGCTGCATTTACCGGCGGTGGCGGAAAAAACCTTCCTTATCACCATTGGCGATCGCAGCGTAACCGGCATGGTAGCGCGTGATCAGATGGTTGGACCCTGGCAGGTGCCGGTGGCGGACTGCGCCGTTATCACCGCCAGCCTGGACAGCTATTACGGCGAGGCGATGTCCCTTGGCGAGCGGGCGCCGGTGGCACTATTGAATTTTGCCGCTTCCGCCCGCCTGGCGGTGGGTGAGGCGCTGACCAACCTGGCCGCGACGCACATCGGCGAGATCAAGCGGGTGAAACTTTCAGCCAACTGGATGGCAGCCGCGGGTCATCCCGGCGAAGGCGCAGGCCTGTATCAGGCGGTGAAAGCCGTGGGCGAGGAGCTTTGCCCGGCGCTGGGGCTGACTATCCCGGTGGGTAAAGATTCCATGTCGATGAAAACGCGCTGGCAGCAGGGAGCGGAGCAGCGGGAAATGACCGCGCCGCTGTCTCTGGTCATCACCGCGTTCGCCCGCGTGGAAGATGTGCGCGCGACCGTGACGCCGCAATTACAGCCGGCGCGCGATAATGCGCTGCTGCTCATTGATTTGGGCGCCGGACATCAGGCGCTGGGCGCCACCGCCCTGGCGCAGGTGTACCGCCAGCTCGGGGACGAAACCGCTGACGTGCGCGACGCCGGGCAACTGGCCGGCTTCTTCCGCGTCATGCAACAGCTGGTGGCGCAAGGGACGCTGTTGGCCTACCACGACCGCGCCGACGGCGGTTTACTGGTTACGCTGGCGGAAATGGTGTTTGCCGGCCACTGCGGCATTGATGCCGATATCGGCACGCTGGGGAAGGATGCGCTGGCCGCCCTGTTTAATGAAGAACTGGGGGCGGTTATCCAGATTGACGCGGCCGACCGCGACGCGGTAACGGCCCTGTTCCGCCAGGAGGGGCTGGAGGATTGTCTGCACTATCTGGGTACGGCCCAGCCCGGCGACCGGTTTATCCTGCGAGCCGGGGAGCGCCCGCTTTACAGCGAGAGCCGCACCACCCTTAGAACCTGGTGGGCGGAAACCAGCTGGCAGATGCAGCGGCTGCGCGACAATCCCGAAAGCGCCGATCAGGAACATGCGGCCCGTCAGGACGATAACGATCCGGGCCTGACGGTAGCCCTGAGTTTTGATCCTGCCGATGATATCGCCGCGCCTTTTATCGCCAAGGGCGCGCGGCCGAAAGTCGCGGTACTGCGGGAGCAGGGCGTGAACTCTCATGTGGAGATGGCGGCCGCCTTCCACCACGCAGGCTTCGAGGCTATCGATGTGCATATGAGCGATCTGCTCGCCGGTGCGCGCACGTTGGACGGTTTCCACACGCTGGTAGCCTGCGGCGGTTTCTCCTATGGCGATGTCTTGGGCGCGGGTGAAGGGTGGGCGAAGTCGATTTTGTTCAATTCGCGGGTGCGCGATGAGTTCGAGGCGTTCTTTCACCGGCCGCAGACCTTGGCGCTCGGGGTATGTAACGGGTGTCAGATGATGTCCAATTTGCGCGAACTGATCCCCGGCGCGGAGTTGTGGCCGCGCTTTGTCCACAATAAATCCGAACGCTTTGAGGCGCGGTTCAGCCTGGTGGAGGTCACCCAGAGTCCGTCGCTGCTGTTGCAGGGCATGGTCGGCTCCCGTCTGCCTATCGCCGTCTCCCACGGCGAAGGTCTGGTGGAGGTGCGCGACGCCGCGCATTTGGCCGCGCTTGAGCATGCGGGCCTGGTGGCGCTGCGCTATGTGGACAACTACGGTAAGGTCACGGAGAACTATCCCGCCAACCCCAATGGCTCACCCAATGGTATCACCGCGGTGACCAACGCCAGCGGACGCGTTACGTTGACCATGCCGCATCCTGAACGGGTATTCCGTACCGTCAGTCACTCCTGGCATCCCGCGGAGTGGGGCGAGGACGGGACTTGGATGCGGCTGTTCCGCAACGCGCGCAAGCAGCTGGGCTAACGCCGTTGGCCAATCCGCGCCGGCGAGCGGTCGGTGCGGATACACGGGTATGCGGCGACGCGTATTGCCAGGGCAACGCCGATGGGCTGTACTGCTCGGGGCAACGCCTTTGAGCTGTATGGCTCGGGCAGCGCCCTTTCGCCGATTGGCTCCCCGCTGTCGCTTTTTCCGCTAGGATGTTCGCCTGGATGTCGTTAATAGGCAACATTTATCTTTATGTTTTTCAACCATTTTTATTAAAGCGCCAATTTATGTCTCCCGGGGGGGAGATATTCATTCGCTTTCCGTCTGAATTACAGGATATCCTAGGTGGCCGATAAATAAAAGAATATATAAATCAATGTATTATAAGTATAATTGGCGATGTGGCACGATTTCTGCTATATCTAACTCAGTCGCTCATTCATCTCGATATGACAGCGTCCTGAGGGAAGCTTGATACACGCTCCATATCTTCCGAATGATGCCAATGTACGGTGCCTACCGTCCAACGTAACCGTTAATCGCTGCTTCGGCGGCGTTAACAATCACAGGGTGACACGTTGAGTGAGGCACCCCCTATTTTTACCATTAAGGCACTTGACCCGCGGGCGAGTGCCTTTTTTGTTCTTTCCCTGCTGGTGACACTCGGCTAGCATCAAGGCCTGCCCGTAAATCCTTTGAGGACAATGACCGTGAACAAGTGGCGTCCGTTTCCCCGTTCGCTGCACCAATTGGTGATCCTGGTGTTCAGCCTGGTGTTACTGCCGCTGCTGCTGGCTTGGCAAGCCTGGCAGAGTCTGGACACCCTGAGCGGTCGCGGCGATCTGTTGCCGGACCCGCGTTATCGTCAGCGCCTCGAGAGCCTATTGGCCGCCCTCGACAAACTCCATTGTGAAAACAGCGGCCCGGGCGGCCAGGCCTCGGCGCCGCTGAAGGCTTTTTCCCACGCCAACGGCGAATTGGTGCAGGCGACGCGTGAAAATATTTTTGCCCGCGGCCGCCAGCTGCAGCAGGCCATCGCGGAACAGGGGCGCTTTTTTGGCTGGTTGGCGCTGTTGCTGTTTTTGTTCAGTTTGGAGCTGGTATTCTTGTTTACCCGCATGATTATCGGCCCGGTGAAGCGGGTCGAAAACATGATCAACCGGCTGGGGGAGGGGCAAGCGCTGGCCGCGGATACGCCGTTTAGCGGACCGCGTGAAATTAAGTCCCTGGCCCAGCGCATAATTTGGCTAAATGAGCGGCTGGCCTGGTTGGAATCCCAGCGGCACGAGTTTCTGCGCCATATTTCCCATGAATTAAAGACGCCGCTCGCCAGCCTGCGCGAAGGGGCTGAACTGCTGGCGGACGAAGTGGCGGGTCCGCTGAGCGCCGATCAGAAAGACGTGGTAGCAATTCTCGATAGCAGCAGCCGCCACTTGCAGCAACTCATTGAACAATTGCTGGATTATAATCGCCGGTTGGCGGACGGCCCTGCCGGGGCTGAGGAAATCGACTTGGCGGCGATGGTGGCGGGCGTCATCGCTGCCCACAGCCGGCGCTTTTAAGCCGGGTGCTGGATAATCTGTATTCCAATGCGGTGCACTACGGTCAGGAATCCGGTAACATCTGGATCCGAAGCCGCCTTAGCGGGCAGCGTGTCCTGCTGGAGCTGGCCAATAGCGGGACGCCTATCGCTAAAACAGATCGGACGCTGATTTTCGAGCCGTTTTATCAAGGCCGCATCCAGCGTAAAGGCGCGGTGAAAGGCAGTGGACTGGGATTGAGCATCGCTCGGGATTGTATCCGCCGCATGCGCGGTGAACTCGATTTGGTGAGCGTGGATTACGCCGCGGTCTGCTTTCGCATTACCCTCCCTCAAACCGGCGAGAATGGTTAATACATGACTGGAGCAGCACGTTCACCGCGGCAGACCGCGCGTTACCTCTCTTTGCGTTTGCCGGTCGTCTCCCGCCCGCGCGCTACGCTGGCGGTGTTGCTGACGCTGCTGCTGCTTCTCGGCCTGCCAGCAGGACGGCGGCCGGCACCGGCTGCTGAGCGAGGTGCCGGGATCCCATACCCATTTGGCGCCGGCAACGCTTGCGCAAGTGTGCGATGACATCTGGCAGCGTGACGATGGGGTGGTGAACAAGCCTGACTATTGGTTAAGCCTTATGGAATGCGCCCCGCGCATGACGCCCCCGACGGCGGTAGCGGCAAACCGCCGCCCGACGAACGGCAGACGCCGAAGGCTGACGGCACATGCGCCCCCGACGGCGGCGCGGTACCCCCCCCCCGTGCCGCGGCCGCCCGTCCGCCTGTTGCGGCGCTGGAGGCCGGGGAGCCACGCCAATGAGGGTGCGCAAACATGCCAATTTACTGCTGGTGGATGATGATACCAGCCTGCTGAAGCTGCTGGAGATGAGGCTGACCAGCGAGGGATTCACGGTCACGACCGCGGAAAACGGCCCAGAGGCGCTGCGGCAGCTGCTGCGCAATAAAATTGACCTGGTCATCAGCGATTTGCGCATGGATGAAATGGACGGCATCGCGTTGTTCAAGGCCATACAGCAGCAGCAGCCCGGCCTGCCGGTGATCATTCTCACCGCCCACGGCTCGATCCCGGAAGCGGTGTCGGCGACCCAGGAAGGGGTGTTCAGTTTTCTGACCAAACCGGTGGATCGCGACGCGCTTTATCGCGCCATCGACGAAGCGCTGGCGCTGACCCAGCCCGCCGGCGATGAACGCTGGCGGGAGGCCATCGTTACCCGCAGCCCGCTCATGCTGCGCCTGCTGGAGCAGGCGAAGATGGTCGCCCAGTCGGACGTCAGCATCCTGCTGAGCGGGCAGAGCGGCACCGGCAAAGAGATTTTGGCGAAGGCGATCCACGCCGCCAGCCCGCGCGCCCATGCCCCGTTAGTCGCAATCAACTGCGGCGCCTTGCCGGAGCTGCTGCTGGAGTCCGAACTGTTCGGCCATGCCCGCGGTGCTTTCACCGGCGCGGTCAGCCAGCGTGAAGGGTTATTCCAGGCCGCCGACGGGGGGACGTTATTTATTGATGAAATCGGCGATATGCCGCTGTCGTTGCAGGTCAAACTGCTGCGGGTGCTGCAAGAGCGCAAGGTGCGCCCGCTCGGCAGTGATCGCGATCGCGCGATCGATGTGCGCATTTTGTCCGCCACCCATCACGATCTGCCGAAGGCGATGGCGGCAGGGGAATTTCGCGAGGATCTGTATTATCGATTGAATGTCGTCAGCCTGAAACTGCCACCCTTGCACGAACGGGCCGAGGATATTCCCCTGCTGGCGCAGCATTTATTACGCCTGGCGGCGCAGCGCCATAAACCCTTTGTGCGCAGTTTTTCCGCCGATGCCATGAGAAGACTGGTGGCCGCCGGCTGGCCCGGTAATGTACGCCAACTGGTGAACGTGATAGAACAGTGTGTGGCGTTAACCTCCACGCCGGTCATCGGTGATGCGCTGGTGGCGCAGGCGCTGGCGGATGATACCACGGTGATGCCGACCTTCGCCTAGGCGCGCCATCAATTCGAGTTGCGCTATTTACGCAAGTTATTGCAAATAACCCGCGGAAATGTGACGCAGGCCGCACGGATGGCTGGTCGCAACCGCACAGAATTTTATAAACTCTTGTCCCGCTATACGCTGGACCCGAATGATTTTAAACATTGATCGGCACTCGTTTCTGATGATCGACGGCGAGCGCCGGTAATCAACCAAGTAGGTGAAGTAATGAAAAAAATTGATGCGATAATCAAACCCTTCAAATTAGATGACGTGCGCGAAGCGCTGGCCGAAGTCGGCATTACCGGGATGACGGTAACCGAAGTTAAAGGATTTGGGCGACAAAAAGGGCATACTGAATTGTACCGCGGTGCGGAGTACATGGTGGATTTCCTGCCCAAGGTGAAAATTGAACTGGTGGTGCCGGATGATATCGTCGACAGCTGCGTCGACACCATTATGCATACCGCCCAGACCGGCAAGATCGGCGACGGCAAAATTTTTGTCTTCGACGTAGCGCGCGTGGTGCGCATCCGCACCGGCGAGCAAGACGAAGAAGCCATCTGAGGCTCGCTGCCAGCGGCCCAAGCCATTGGAAAACCGACCCCGTTGCGCCGGCGCCTTAAGGATCGGCCCGCGATGCTTAGGCGTTAAGCGTGGGCGTGCGAGCCGCGAATGTGCAACGCGCAGGATGCCCGCGTGGGCCGCGCATGAATTTTTCCGCCTTCGCGATGAAAATATTTCGCGATGCGGCCCAGGGGGCGGTTACAGGCTGGATGCGGCAGTTTAAAGGAAATCGTTTGCGTAAAAAGCGGCGCTGGACCCTATCGGAAATGAGGCAAAAAAGATTACACTGACGGCCTGTCATTCCCCCTAATTTAATACGCCGTAGTAGGTTAGCTGAGAGTCAGGAGAAACAGATGTTAAAGCGTGATATGAACATTGCGGATTATGATGCCGAACTGTGGCAGGCAATGGAGCAGGAAGTGGTGCGCCAGGAAGAGCACATTGAACTGATTGCATCTGAAAACTACACCAGCCCGCGCGTTATGCAGGCACAGGGCTCACAATTGACCAATAAGTACGCTGAAGGCTATCCCGGCAAGCGTTACTACGGCGGATGTGAATATGTTGACGTGGTGGAGCAGTTGGCCATCGATCGCGCCAAAGCGCTGTTTGGCGCCGATTATGCCAATGTTCAGCCACATTCGGGATCACAAGCCAATTTCGCCGTTTATACCACCTTGCTGCAGCCGGGCGATACCGTGCTGGGGATGAATCTGGCGCACGGCGGTCATTTGACCCACGGCTCCCCGGTCAACTTCTCCGGCAAATTATATAATATCGTGTCTTACGGTATCGATGAAAGCGGCCATATCGATTATGAGCAGCTGGCCGAACTAGCGAAAACCCATCAGCCGAAAATGATTATCGGTGGTTTCTCCGCTTATTCCGGCGTGGTGGACTGGGCCAAAATGCGGCAAATTGCCGACAGTATCGGCGCTTATCTGTTTGTGGATATGGCCCACGTAGCGGGCCTTATCGCCGCCGGCGTGTATCCGAACCCGGTGCCCCACGCGCACGTGGTGACCACCACGACCCACAAGACGCTGGCCGGCCCCCGCAGCGGTATGATCCTGGCCAAAGGCGGCAGCGAAGAGCTGTACAAAAAGCTGAACTCCGCCGTCTTCCCCGGCGCGCAGGGCGGTCCGTTAATGCATGTGATCGCCGCCAAGGCGGTCGCGCTGAAAGAGGCAATGGAGCCCGCGTTCAAAACCTACCAGCAGCAGGTGGCCAAAAACGCCAAGGCCATGGTGGAGGTTTTCTTGTCGAGCGGGTTTAAAGTCGTTTCCGGCGCTACCGATAATCACTTGTTCTTGCTGGATTTAGTGGATAAAAACCTGACCGGGAAAGAGGCGGATGCGGCCCTGGGCCGTGCCAATATCACCGTCAACAAAAACAGCGTACCGAACGATCCAAAAAGTCCGTTCGTTACCTCCGGGGTGCGTATCGGCACGCCGGCGGTCACCCGCCGCGGTTTTACCGAGGCAGATGTGCGTGAGTTGGCCGGCTGGATGTGCGACGTGCTGGAAAATATCAACGACGACGCGGTGATTGAACGGACTAAAAATAAAGTGCTGGATATCTGTGCCCGTCATCCCGTTTACGCCTGACGGCAGCAAACGGTTTTAACGAGGCAGGGGGACGGGGGACTGCACGGCCCTTGCTGGCGCAACCCTGGTCACAAACGGCTAACCGGCCCCGCGGGGGGCCGGTTTTTTTGTCCCTGGCAGCGCCGAGGCGCGCTTTGGTTGCCCGCGGTGCCGGACCGGCAGTATCGCGGCCGGGGTTCAGGATTCGAGTAGATCGCGGATCCGCTGGCGCTGCGGCAGCGGTATGCGGACCTGCAGCAGCGGCGGCGAGTATAAAGGCAATTGCATTTGGAAAGGGGTAATGACCAGCACGGTATTTTTCGGCGCGCCGCGCGCCTGAAACTCGGTGACCGATTGGAATTTGATATTCAGCGGCAACAGCGTCAGTTCCCGGATTTGCAGCTCCAGTTTGCGCTCCTGCTCCCCCTCCGATTGGCTTAAAATCACCACCTGCTTTTCCTGCAGATCCGTCTCTTGCATTAGCCAGGCGCCGAAGATGACCGCAATCAGACCCATCTCCTTTCGGCTGAAACGAATACGATACTCCGCTTCCAGCGGTATCATCGCCGCACGGGTGGCGCGTAGCAGACAGGGATATTTTTCCTCTACTTCGCTTTGCAGGCTGCTGTCGACGCCCATGTGGAAATGGCAGCGTTCCAGCGCGGTGTTCAAATGGAAAAATAGCTGTTCCGCCAGCGGGCCCTCTTGGGGAAACATTTTACCGGAAAGCTGCGCGAAACGGCTGATAAGTCGCTCGACCGCCTGGCTCAGCCGCCGATCGGCGGCTGAGCTCGGATCGGCGGGTTGAGGATGCTTTAGCTGACTGATAAGCAGCGTAAGCCCGAACACTTCGCTGGCCGGCAGCGACCAGTCGCGAAACGCTGCCTGCACCGCCGGGTACGCTTGTTTCTGGCTGAGCCATTGCCGCTGGTGCTGATTGAACGCCGGCGTCTGCTGGCGGTGGCACTGTAGCAGCAGGTAATGCAGCCAGAGCGTGAGGAACTGGCGGTTACTTTCGGCACGTTGGACGGGCAATAGGGGTAAAAGGCGCTCAAGGGCGTCCGTCAGGCGCGACGGCGGAAATTGCAGCGCGGGCGGCAAGGTATGCCACTGTTGGGTAAGCGCCGCGGTGAAATCGCGTTCGACGCGAGCGGGGCACAGCCGCAGCGCCCGGCGTAGGCCATCGAACAGACACAACCGGTGACTGAGAATATTGCCCTCAATACGGTATTCCGCCTCCCGGCGGCGCAGGGCGAGCCGATACAGCGTGCCGATTTCGGCTTCGAGTTGCGCGAGATCGCGTTGTGTGGTCGCGGGATCCGTCCCGCATTGGTGCGCCAGCTGTGTCAGCGAGCAGGGCCCCGTCGCTGAATACAGCTGCAGCAACAGATGGCTGCGCCTGCCAGAAGCGGATAGCGCGGGCGCCTGTGAAGTGGGCGGACTCATGGGTCGTATAACCTTTTGGTTATCGTGATAGCCTTAATCATAGTCAACCGCCCCCGCTCGATTGCCGGCGCGACGTTTTTGTTTTATAGTTTTTAACCGCGTCACATTTTTCTCGGGTCGGAGCGCGGGCCGTCACGCCTGCCGGTCAGGGGAAACGAGGGATGGATCCTTGCCTAAGTTATGTTATTTTATAACATTATCGGTTTGCGGGCATCGGGCGCTCGCCGGGAGAATGTGTGGCAAAAACAAACGATCGCGCGGTGCGGCCGGGGGACTTCCGTTCGTCTCGCATTTGGCTGAATTTATGGCCGCTTTGGGTTTTTTTAGGGGCGCTGGCGGCGGTGGGGCAGTGGATTTGGCTACGCTGGCAGCAGTAACTGCTGCAAATGGTTCAATGGCAAAAGCAACTGCACCAGCACATGGTCGTGCTGTTGCAGGAGGTGCAAGGGGATCCACACCATTATGGCGCCACGCTGCTGCTGTTCAGTTTTGTCTATGGCATTCTGCACGCGCTCGGACCCGGCCACGGCAAAGTCGTGATTACCACCTATCTCGCCACCCACCGTTCCCGGCTGCGGCAAAGTTTGCTGATGACGCTGGCCGCGGCCCTGTTACAGGGCTTGATGGCGATATTGCTGGTTACCCTGACGCTCAAGCGCTTACACCCGCTATTGCGGGCCGCTGCGGCACAGGATAAGGCAGCGGTAGGGCGGGGCGACCGCGGCGCCGGATAAGGCGCTGGTTGTCCGGGCATTGACACCGGTGGACCATTACCACCCCGCGGATTGCGGCTGTGGGCACCGCCACTTACCGCGGGATGAGGAATTGCGGGCGGCCGACGGCTGGTACGACCGCGCCGCCGTGGTGGTGGCCATGGGACTGCGCCCCTGCTCCGGCGCGGTGTTGGTGCTGCTGTTCGCCAAAGTGATCGGCGTGTATGCCTGGGGCGTCTTGTCCGCGCTGATGATGGCCGTGGGTACGGCGCTGACGCTGCTGGTGTTTTTCGGCCGTAGCGTCGCCGAACGGCTGATAACGCCGCGTGCGCCGTCGCTGTGGCATAATGTGGTATGGTCAACGCTGGCGCTCGCCGGTGGTGAGCGCCCGTTTTCCCGTTAAATCAAACAGATTGTGCATCCAGTCCTCCTTACTGACGAGTGGGTGAGGCATTCGGAGGGGTCGCCGCGGCGATTTTCCCCCAGGTGACTTCTCTACCACGATTTGTCCGGCATGGGAATGACCTCGTGGGATGAATGGCAAGAGTGAACCCGAGGAGCCGCTGTGATGGGGCGCTAAACGGCAAGTAAGACCGGGGGCAACGGCGAGTACGGGGTAGGGAAACGGCAGGGAGGGGGGAAAGAGAGCGGCAACGGAAAGGGGGGAGACAGAACCTGTTGGGCGGCGCCAGGCGTTGAGCCCGTAACGCTAGGGCCGGCACATCGCTGCCGGCCCTGGATAGAATTTAGCGCTTCAGCGCCTCGCTCAGCTCGTCGCGCATGGTCGAAAGCATGGCTTTCACGACGCGGGGATTACCGGCCACAATATTGCCGGAAAGCAGGTGATTATGGCCGCCGGTGAAATCGGTGACCAGACCGCCCGCCTCACGCACCAGCAGTTCGCCGCCGGCAAAGTCCCAGGGCTTCAAGCCGATTTCAAAAAAACCGTCCACGCGGCCGGCGGCCACATAAGCAAGATCCAGCGCCGCGGAGCCGGTGCGGCGGAAATCCACGCACTGTACGAACAGTTTGCTCACCAGGGCGATATAGCTGTTGGCATGCTGTTTCTGTTTGAAAGGAAAACCGGTGGCCAAAATGGTGCCATCCAGATCGCGCGCGCTACCGCCGCGCAGGCGGTAGCCGTTCAACTGGGCACCCTGGCCGCGGGACGCGGTGAACAGCTCATTGCGCATAGGATCGTAGATCACGGCCACTTCCGTGCGGCCTTTTATGCGCACGGCAATGGAAACGGCAAAGTGGGGGAAACGCTTGATAAAGTTGGTGGTACCATCCAGTGGGTCGATAATCCATTGTACGTCGGTGTCTTCGCCGGCCAGCTCGCCGCTCTCTTCGCCGATAATGGCGTGCTGCGGGTAGGACTTGCGGATAACTTCAACAATCAAACGTTCCGCTTCGCGGTCAACGTTAGTGACAAAGTCGTTGTCGCCTTTCTGGCTGGCTTCGACGGCATCAGGGGTTTCGTAATGTTTGGCAATTAAATTACCCGCCTTTCGCGCCGCGCGAATGACGATGTTGAGCATCGGATGCATGGATATCGTCCACTGTGAGATGTTAAAGAACTAAAACGGCGCTGAGATGAGAGTATAGCAGAGCGTCAGCAAAAAACCTACGGCTATGCTACCCTATCGCCACATTTCCTCTGACTTGTAAGATTATGCTGCACAATATCCGCATCGTTCTGGTTGAAACGTCTCATACCGGCAATATTGGCTTCACCGCCCGCGCGATGAAAACCATGGGATTAAACAATCTCTACCTGGTCAATCCCCTGCATAAGCCCGATTCACAGGCTATCGCCTTATCCGCCGGCGCCAGTGATATTATCGGCAATGCTACCCTGGTTGACAATCTCGATCAGGCGTTGGCCGGCTGTGGCCTGGTGGTGGGTACCAGCGCCCGTTCGCGGACACTTCCCTGGCCGATGCTGGCGCCGCGTGAGTGCGGCGTGAAAAGCGTGCAGGAGGCGGCGCAGGCCCCGGTAGCGCTTTTATTTGGCCGTGAGCGCGTCGGTCTGACCAATGATGAATTGCAAAAATGCCATTTCCATATCCAGATCCCGGCCAATCCTGAGTACAGTTCCCTCAACTTGGCGATGGCGGTGCAGATTTTGGCGTATGAAGTCCGCGTCGCCTGGCTGGAAAGTCAGCGCCAGGACGCGACGGCGCAGGAAGCCTCGGTTTATCCTTTGGCAGAAGATCTGGAGCGTTTCTATCAACACTTGGAGCATGTGCTGAGCGCGACCGGTTTCATCCGGCGTGCCCATCCGGGGCTGGTGATGAACAAGCTGCGTCGGCTATTCAATCGCGCGCGGCCGGAAAGCCAGGAGCTGAATATCCTACGTGGGATGTTGACCTCCATCGAGCATCCGCAAAAGCCGCAAACGCCCCCTGCGGATGACGGCGGCTATCGCCCGGAGGATTAACGTGTTCAGAACGCCGGCGGCGCTCGCCCGCAGGAATGACTTATCCCGGACTCCGGCAGCTATCGCCGGCGGCACCACGCCGTTTCGGACGCGGTCAGAGTCTTCAGCCGGGGACAGATTTACGCCGGCGGCCGCTGTAAACGCAGCCGGTGGAAGGGAATAAATACTTGAGCAAATTACTCGGTTAAATAGTTGACTATTTTAATCAGGAATGGCAGACTTTTGCTACGTTACTTTCACCGGTATTCTGAATCATGAGACTGACTTCCAAAGGCCGCTATGCGGTTACCGCCATGCTTGATGTCGCCCTGCACTCCGGCAAGGGCCCCGTGCCGCTCGCCGAAATTTCCGAACGCCAAGGCATTTCCCTTTCCTATTTGGAGCAGCTCTTCTCCCGCCTACGCAAGCATGAGCTGGTGGCGAGCGTCCGGGGGCCGGGTGGGGGTTATTTGCTGGGTCGTGACTCTGATCAGATTGCCGTCGGCGCGATTATCACCGCCGTAGATGAATCAGTAGACGCCACCCGTTGCCATGGTAAAGAGGGCTGTCAGGGCGGCGATCGCTGCCTGACCCATACCCTCTGGCGCGATCTTAGCGTACGCATCAGCGAGTTTCTTAACAACATTACCCTGGCCGAACTGGTCAGTAATGAAGAGATCCTCGATGTCGCCGATCGTCAAGATAATGATACGCGCCATCCGATCGCCAACGGTCGACCGCAGGAAACGATTAACGTCAACCTGCGCGCTTGAGTACAATAAGGGCATCCGTTGTTATTGATGCCCGGAGTTAACGCTTCATGAAATTACCGATTTATCTTGATTACTCCGCTACGACGCCGGTTGATCCGCGGGTGGCGGAGAAGATGATGCAGCATCTTACGCTGGACGGTATTTTCGGTAATCCGGCTTCCCGCTCCCACCGTTACGGCTGGCAGGCGGAAGAAGCCGTCGATATTGCCCGCAATCAGGTCGCCGCCCTGGTAGGGGCCGATCCCCGCGAAATCGTTTTCACTTCCGGCGCCACCGAGTCCGATAATCTGGCTCTGAAAGGGGCCGCTCACGCCAGCCGCGCCAAAGGCCGCCATATCATTACCGCCGTCACCGAGCATAAAGCGGTGGTAGATACCTGTCAGCAGCTGGAGCAGGAAGGCTTTAGCGTTACCTGGCTGGTGCCGCCGGCGAACGGTATCGTCACCCCGCAGCAGTTGAACGATGCGCTGCGGGATGACACGATTCTGGTGTCGTTGATGCACGTCAACAACGAAACTGGCGTGATCCAAGATATCGCGGCCTTTGGCGAACTGTGCCGCGCCCGCGGGGCGCTGTTCCATGTAGACGCCACGCAAAGCGTCGGCAAATTGCCCATCGATCTGGCCGCGTTGCCGGTGGATCTGATGTCGTTCAGCGGCCATAAAGTCTATGGGCCGAAGGGCATTGGCGCTTTGTTCGTACGCCGTAAACCGAGGGTGCGGGTCGAGGCCCAAATTCACGGCGGCGGTCACGAGCGCGGCATGCGCTCCGGGACGCTGCCGGTGCACCAGATTGTCGGGATGGGGGAAGCCTATCATCTCGCGGCGCAAGCGCTGGCGAGCGAAATGCCGCGCCTGCGGGCGCTGCGCGACCGGTTGTGGCAGGGGCTGCAGCAGATAGGGGGTGTGCCGGTTAATGGCGACCTGCAGCAGGGCGTGGCGACGGTGCTTAACGTTAGCTTTCGCGATGTGGACGGTGAGTCCCTTATCATGGCGTTGAAGGATCTGGCGGTCTCGACAGGATCCGCCTGTACTTCCGCCAGCCTTGAGCCGTCTTATGTCTTGCGCGCCATGGGCCTGGATGATGAGCTTGCCCACAGCTCCATTCGTTTCTCTTTGGGGCGGTTTACTACCCCGGAAGAAATAGATTACGCCATCAGCCAGACCCGGACGGCCATTGCGCGACTGCGTGAGGTCGCGCCGCAGTGCGCCGCCGGCGCGAACGGGATGGGGCGCTAAGAACCCTAATCGCCAGCGCGTTGCCACGGCATGCAGTCCCCGGTAGCGCTCCCGCACCCCTTTGGCATGCCGTCTCTCTCGGCGGCGGCGTCCCTCGTTTTTACGGCGGCATGTTGCGCGCCGCCGTTGCCCTCTGCGCTCAGGTACGCCGCCGGCTCGCCCGCTCAGCAGCTTGGTCCCTCGTTTATGTTTACCTTTAGCCGCCGCTGGCGTTGCCACAGCGATGAACTCAGCCGCCGTTGGCGCTTCCACCGCAACATCAATGCCGGCGCTGGTGTTGCTACCGCAATGATCAAAGCCGCGCCGCGGCACGCACGGCCAAGACCTTGCGGCGCGATTTTGTCATTTTTTTGTCATCGGTTTCAACGACCATAACCCCGCCACTGCTTTTCGCGCCAGTTGCCGGMGCTGGAAGAAAAACTGCTGGCGGCGACCGTTAGGGTCTGGTTAGATGAAGCACATCAGCCGGCGGTCAGGCCAGCCAGGCGGCTGGCGGCCGCTTTGACACAGGCGGCCAGGGATCGCTATGACACCCCACTGTACCGGATACGTACAGACGGCATTACTACCCTAATTTATTGGAGCAGTCTCATGATGACCGAAGCGATGCAGCTCACGCTATCCACCGCACCCGCCGACCCGCGCTGGGGCGAAAAGGCGTTATTGAGCGCCGACGAGCACGGAATGACCGTCCATTTGACGGGCGATGATGCGCTAAGCGCCATTCAGCGCGCGAGGCGCAAAATTGACGGCCAGGGGATAAACAGGTCGCGCTGCTGGGCGTTCTGGCAAGGCTATCGGGCGCCCAAAGGCAAACGCCATGTGACGTGGCCGACGTTGCCCGAGGCGGCGCGCAAAGAGCTGGACAATCGGCTGCAAATCGTTGACTGGGTGCGCCACACCATAATACCCCGGCGGAGGAGCTTGGCCCGGAACAGCTGGCGCCGCGCGCGGTGGATATCATGTCCGCCGCGGCTGACGACGCCATCAGCTACCGCATCACGAAAGCCGACGATCTGTTCGATAACCAGTATATGGGGCTGCATACCGTCGGCCGCGGCTCCGATCGCCAGCCGGTATTATTGACGCTGGACTATAATCCGGGCGGCGACGCGCAAGCGCCGGTGCTGGCTTGCCTGGTGGGGAAAGGCATCACCTTCGACACCGGTGGCTATAGCCTGAAGGGCAGCAGTTTCATGGATTTGATGAAGTCCGATATGGGCGGTGCCGCCACGCTGACCGGCGCGCTGGTGCTGGCCGTCAGTCGCGCTTTGAACAAACGGGTGCGGATGATTCTGTGCTGTGCCGATAATATGGTGAGCGGCAACGCCTTCAAACTGGGGGATATCATTCGGTATCGCAACGGCAAATCGGTGGAAGTGATGAACACCGACGCGGAAGGCCGGCTGGTGCTGGCGGATGGGCTTATCGACGCCAGCGCGGCGCGGGCGCAGTTGATTATCGACTGTGCTACTTTGACCGGCGCCGCGAAAACCGCCCTGGGCAATGATTATCACGCCTTGTTCAGCTTTAACGACGCGCTGGTGGCGGCGTTGATGCAAAGCGCCGACGAAGAGAACGAACCGTTCTGGCGTCTGCCGCTGGCGGAATTCCACCGTCATCATCTGCCGTCCAATTTTGCCGACATGAGCAATGTGGCGGGTTCTGGTTCCGGTCACGTCCGATTACTGATTCCGATTTCACCCGATCACTGATTCCGGTCGCCCGATCAGCGATTCCGATTCTGTCCGATCGCTCATCTTCTGTTCCGCCATACTCTGGAGACTTTTAGCTTCCGGGGGTRTGGCATGGCACGTAAAAAGAAGAACGCGAGAAYAKAAATSTGCATATATATCAATGTATTACGCATGAAATTTGAGCAGCATCGCTCGAATCGCACCATCGCAGCAGCGCTCGGCATCGGCTGTACCACAGTG
>NZ_JBLKSS010000071.1:0-25270 GCF_047607725.1 Sodalis sp. (in: enterobacteria)
CGGCGGCGACCGGGCGGCGCTGATGTATACGCTGATCGGCAGTTGCAAACTGAACGGCGTGGAGCCGGAAGCGTATCTGCGCCATGTGCTGGCGATTATCGCGGATCATCCCATCAACAAAATCAAAGAGCTCCTGCCGTAGAACCTCACCATCCCTGCTGAATAACTGTCAATACGGCGCTGGGCGTACGCTTACCTATAGACCGCGGTGTCGACGTCGGCCTGCTGTATGGCCGGCAAGGTCTGGGCATCGGCGGTCATCGCGCCGGCGTGGGCATGCATCATCTGCGCCATGCCGGACTGGCCGTCAGCGGAGACGGGGGTCATGTGTGGGAGAGAGAGGGTGTCGGCGTGGCCGTGCATCGTCTGCACCATCGCGCCGGGATCGCCGGCGACGGTTAGCGTGGCGGACGCAGAGGCATTCAGCGGTAAAAAAAAGGAAAGCAGGCTTATAACAGCGCTAACACTAAGCAATACAGTACGCATGAGGACAATTCCTGAACAAAAATCAATTACTGCCGGCGCAATGACTGCGTCGACAACCGGTTGCGTTTTGTCAGGAGGTTATTCTCGGTAGCGGCAAAATTTCTCTTCCGCCGGCGGTCCCGCGATGGGCGGCATCAGCCAGGCAACGATTTGTTGCTGTGGCGGCTCATGCCGGTCGATTAGACTAAGTCTGGCGCTGTTCGGCAGTGCGATAAGCGGCGCGTGGTGGTTATCCTGCTGCGCTGAATCTGGCAGGCAGTGTTTACCGCAGATCGGTTCGGTGGTGCTGGCGTGGCCCGGCTGCGGGATGACGCTATGGATCATGCCTTCACTATGCTGGATACTGGGCGGCAGCGAGATGGGTTTGAGATTGCAATCGTGGCTGGCCAGCGCCCGCTGCGCATTCATCCACAGCCAGATAAACAGCATCCACTGCTAGGCAATCCGCCGGCGGCGGCTGCGAAGCAGATGGCTGAATCGGGTGGGACGAACACAAACGCGCATGGGGTTCCTGTTTCAGGTTACTAATAAATAAGCTGGGCAGGCTTAAGTGAACGCGAAAAACACACCAGGCTTATTGATGTGTATCAATATTATCGGGATAAACACCCCCTATGGGAGCAAATTTGCGCTTATTGACAATTCGCCGCCCGTGACGACTTACAGGGCTTAAGCACGCGCGTGGCCTTATTCTCCGGCGCTATGGCGGCTTGGCGCACCACAACGAACAGGCGCTATTTCCGCGTGCGGGGTCAGTGAGCACCGCCGACAGGGCGGCGTATAAGCCGCCGGCGCCGCCGAGATGACCTCCCCTATTCCGGCAGCGCTAGTGGTGGGTATGGCCGCCTCCCTCGCGTCGCCGGCACCCATCGCTTCGGTTATGTTCGCCGCATTGGGCGACGCCCGCAATGTCGCGCCTTGTAGCCTGCGCTGCGCATTCAAATCGTGGATCACCTGATTGCCGCTGCCGCGCCAAATCGGCGCGGGATCGTGTAGATCCTGTACGAATTTGCCGTCCACTAGCGCTACCAGCTGTTGCTGCACCTCGGTTAAGGTCCCGAGGGTATAGCCGGTCCACATCCAAACATCCTTACCGGGACATTCCCGGCGTACCCGTTGCAGCAGCCGGTGAATCGGCACCAGATTTGCCGGATGCAACGGATCGCCGCCCGACAGGGATAATCCCTGCCGCCGGATACGCGTATCCTGCAAATGGCAAATAATGCAATCCTCCATTTGCGCGGTAAAGGGTAAACAGGAATTGAGCCGCCAGGGGCTTTTGTTGTAGCACTCCGGACATTGGTGCTTGCAGCCGGAGACGAACAGCGTACAACGCGTGCCGGGGCCGTTGATGACATCCACCGGGTAGTACTAATGGTAATTCATCGTTCCCTAACCCAGCTCGCCGGTCGAGAGATGCTTGACGCGCCGTTTGACTTCCTCCTGTTTGCCGGCGTTAAACGGCCACGCATCCGGGCTGCCCAGATAACCGCAGACCCGTCGGGTTACCGACATGCGCGCCGGGTTATGGTTGCCGCATTTCGGGCAGGTAAAGCCCTTGCTGGTGCAGGCGAATTCGCCGGTAAAACCGCACTCGTAGCACTCATCGATAGGGGTATTGGTACCGTAGTAAGGCACGCGGTGATAGCTGTAGTCCCAGACATCTTCCAGCGCGCGCAGGTTGTGCTGCAGATTGGGGTACTCGCCATAACAGATAAAGCCGCCGCTCGCCAGCGGAGGATAGGGCGCCTCGAAATCCAACTTGTCATAGGGGTTCACTTTCTTTTTCACGTCTAAATGGAAACTATTGGTGTAATACCCTTTATCGGTGACCCCGTCGATGATACCGAACTCGGCGGCGTCCAGCCGGCAAAAGCGGTCGCACAGGTTTTCGCTCGGCGTGCTGTAGAGGCTGAAACCATAACCAGTTTCTTTCTTCCAGCTTTCGGTCGCCGCCTGCAACCGTGCGACGATCGCCAGCGCTTTCTCCCGCAGTTCAACGCTGTCGTAAACGTGGGTGCGGTTGCCAAACAGCGCGTTAATGGTTTCGTGAATGCCGATATAGCCCCGCGAAATAGTGGCGCGACCGTGTTTAAAGATCTCGGCGATGTTGTCATCCGCCTTCAGGCGCACGCCACAGGCCCCTTCCATATACAGTATCGGCGCGACCCGCGCTTTCACGCCGTCCAGTCGGGCGATACGCGTCATCAACGCTTTTTTGGCCAGCCGCAGCCGTTCGTCCAGCAATGACCAGAAGCGCGCTTCGTCGCGTTCAGCCTCCAGCGCGATGCGCGGCAGATTGAGGCTGATGACGCCAAGATTATTGCGGCCATCGTGGACAAGTTGGCTATTTTCCTCATAGGCCCCGAGGAAACTGCGGCAGCCCATCGGCGTTTTAAACGATCCGGTGACCTTCACCACCTGGTAATAATTGAGGATGTCGGGGTACATCCGTTTGCTGGCGCACTCCAGCGCCAGTTGTTTGATATCGTAGTTAGGATCGCTGAATTTATGATTTACGCCATCGCGAATCGCGAACACCAACTTGGGGAACACCGCGGTTTTCCGTTTTTTACCCAGTCCAGCGATGCGGTTGCGCAGTATGGACTGCTGAATCAGCCGCGATTCCGCGCTGGTGCCCAGCCCGAAGCCGAAGGTGACGAACGGCGTCTGGCCGTTGGCGGTGTGCAGGGTATTGACCTCATATTCCAGCGACTGGAAAGCATCGAAACACTCTTTTTCGGTGCGGGCGTGGGCATAGCCTTCCGCATCCGCAATATGCCATTCACTGGCGGTGTTACGGTGCTTGTCATAACTGGCGGCGACATAGGGCGCCAGAATTTCATCTATCCGATTAATGGTGGTGCCGCCGTAAATATGGCTGGCGACCTGGGCGATAATTTGCGCGGTGACCGCGGTTGCGGTGGAGATCGAGCGCGGCGGCTCTATCTCGGCGTTGCCCATTTTAAAACCTTGGGTAAGCATGCCTTGTAAATCGATTAGCATGCAGTTGAACATGGGAAAGAACGGCGAATAGTCCAGATCGTGATAATGAATCTCGCAGCGTTCGTGGGCCAGCACCACATCGCGCGGCAGGATATGTTGTCGGGCGTAATGTTTGGCGACGATCCCGGCCAGCAAATCGCGCTGGCTGGGGATCACTTTGCTGTCCTTATTGGCGTTTTCGTTTAACAGCGCCATATTACTCTGTTCCACCAGCCCGCGGATTTCCTGGTTCAACCGGCCGCGCTGCTCGCGCGCCACGTCGCGATCGTGACGGTATTCGATGTACAGCCGCGCTAGGGTTTTGTAAGTACCCGCTATCAGCTGATTTTCCACCGCGTCCTGGATATCGCGGATATCCACATGGGAGCGGGACGCCATTTGCCGCGCCACCTGCGCGGCATGTAAAACCGCCTGGAAAATACGCTGTTCATCGAAATTGACCTGACATCCGTCCCGTTTGATCACTACCGGTTGCACGATGTGACC
Organism: Sodalis sp. (in: enterobacteria); assembly: GCF_047607725.1. Taxonomy (GTDB): domain Bacteria; phylum Pseudomonadota; class Gammaproteobacteria; order Enterobacterales; family Enterobacteriaceae; genus JBLKSS01. Next base: position 3,979 of record NZ_JBLKSS010000071.1, read on the forward strand.
CCTTGTATGCCGAGAGAGGTTAAGCGCCGCGCCTGCGGGCAGCGCCTGAAAAAGACAATCGCTCATGTTGCCAACGGTCGGCTACGCCGCGGACGCGTTTACGCGCGCAAACCGCGCGTGCCGGCCATTAATAATCCGTGATGCGACGAAGAGGCCGATTGCCGGCGGTCTGTGTGCTTCATCGCATAGCACTATATGTAGTCTTTATGATATGATTTTGGCACAAGATGTAGGAAAGCGGCGCGCCGATCGCACTAAAAATTGACTTTGCGCAATAAAGTTTATGTTCGGATGAATTGCTGGTCAGCGCGATTTTTACCCGTCCGCGCGGTAACGCTTGAAATAGCTGAAAAAAGGGGAGGTAGGCAAATTTTGCCCCTTTCCCAGGGGAAAATTTGGACTTGACGGCGGTGATAAAACGGCGGAGCGCTGAAGCAACGGCACCCCAGGCACCTAGCGCAGCTGCGATGAGCGATAAAGAAAAGGGGGACCTTGTCAGCGATTAGGGCTGTGCCGCGGTGAGCCTAAAGCGATGCGGTGCCGGTTGATACTGCCGGGTGATGGCGTGGTATTCTTTGCTCATACCCAATTTGTCCGCCACGCGCTCAAGGGAAACGCGCTTTAACAGCTCGGCGGTGATGGGGCGTTTTTCGTCATTAAACACCATCGCGCCGAGGAGCTCGGTGAACGGCTGTGATCGCACCAATGTCATGATGAAGTCCGCCTCCGATTCATGCTGACAGGGCAGGAAATAGAGGGTGTCGTCCAGCATCACGGGCTTGCCATCCATAGGCCCCACCTTCATGAAATTAAGCGACTTATAGAAGCCTGAGATGGCGACTTTCCAGGGCGCGAAGGTATAGGCGCCGACGCCAAACACCGAGAAGCGCGGCTTTCCCCGATAGATAACGCTGCCCCGGGCATCGAGTCTATCCCCATGATCCATCAGGTATCGCCACGTCTTCGGCACCGTGCCGGCGAGCGTCGCGGTATCCTCGCCGATCTCTTTTTGGGTGACGATCATGACGCGGTCCGCGCGGGTCCTGCCTTTTGCCACATCGGAGCTTTTGAGCAGCAGAAAGACGATGCCGGTTTCAAGCTCCACGCACTCTCCCAGGCCATTGGTCAGCAGGCCGTCAACCCCCTTCGACAGCTCCATGACCTTTGAACAGTCGTGCTTCACGCCGGAGCGCCAGACGTAATGTTGGTTGATGGCAATCAGATCGCGATGGCGGAGGTACGATTCCACATTGGAGACCAAGAACTGATCGTGAAAACCGATGGTGGATTCCGGCGTCGAGGCTTCAAGGCTGGCAAAGACATCACAGTCTTGCGAGTTGTCCCCAACGGCGACCGGCAGGACAAAAAGGCAGGCTTCGACGGCCGCGCCAAAATGCTGCATGGCATCGATCTTATAGATGGCGGCCCGACCGACCGGATCGCCTCGCCGCCACGCTTGTCGCAGCAATTTTCGCGCCACCGAAGTCTTGACGAGCATCGCTGTCCAGCCGGAGCGTCCCCTAAGCCATTCCAACTGCTTGAGCAGCATCCACTCGGAAATGTCGAAGTTGGCTTTGCCGGTAAGCGCATCCAGTCCCTTATGCCCCTGGAAATTGCTTTTCGAGGGCAGGTTGGCGCTCTTGAGTAGCCCCAGTTCGGCATTGGTGACCCAGGGGGGATTGCCCAGCACTAACCATGGCCCCGGATCGCCAGACAGCACCGCGTCCCAGTCGAGGGTAAAGAAATCGCCCTGTTCCACCCGAGCGGCGCGGCCAAGACGCATCCGGGCTACCTTCACGTACGCCGCATTGATTTCAAGGCCCAACACTTGCCGCGCCGCGGGGAAATGTGCAACGGCGGCCTCAAGGAAAGCGCCCTGGCCGCAGGTGGGCTCGACCACGGCGCCGGGGGAAATGCCGCGTCGAGCCAGGACGGCACACACAGCGCGCGCCAGACCCGGGGGGGTTTGAAAATCCCCGAATTGCCAGACGTTCCGCTCTTTTTTGCCGGCCATGGTCAGAGCACCCGTTCCAGGCCGTCCACGGCACCCGCCTGTAATATCACCCGACTGTACTGGAGCCGCCATTGCAGTGCGTTTGAGATAGTGAGGTAACCTTGCAGCGGCGGTTCAGCCAAAACGGTTTCGGCGATGTTACGCGCTTCGATTTCGTCAACGGGCAGGTTTCTATCCTGGAGAAAGGCCACGATATCGTCCGCATTTTCCTCATTAGCAATAATTTGTCGCAGGCCGCGCGTGGTCTGGAAGTCGGCGGTACGGCCCTTGTCCACGAAAATCGTGTGCATCATGTTCAGCCGGCCCGTACGCGTGAACGGATCGTCCACTTTCTCATAGATGAACACAATGAGGTGGTAGCCGAGCCCGTAGATCTTCTGACGCGCCGACTTATAGGGGCAGGAGGACTGCGGTTGCCGGATGCTCGTGACTTTAATATCAACGTTCAAGCTCGGCAGATCGATGCCGTTGGCCGAATTACCCGCGCCGCGACCCTTGGGGTGGGCACGAGGGCAGTGCATGTCGAATACGTCTTAGAGCTGCGATCGGACGAACCTCTCAATTGAAGGATATCTTTGTTTTTACTGAGGTGGAGATAACAAACGCCAACCGGCACGGCGTGAGCGATAACCGCGTCATTAACGCGCATCTGCGATTAAGAGGTAGGCCGGTCAGTACTCCACTTTTGCTTACCCTGCCTGCGCGAGCCTTTCGGCATGGGCAAAGGCGTCTTTTTTGTCATCAGTGACGATCTTGTCGGGGCAACAGCGGATGGGACAAGATGACGCCGACAGGAAACGTCCCGCCGGCACTTCGCCTAGCGGCGTACGGCGATAGCTTCAATCTCGATTTTCACGTCTTTCGGCAACCGTGCGACTTCCACGCATGAGCGGGCCGGGAACGGCGCGTTATGTTCGGTGAAAAAGGCTTCATAGGTGGCGTTAACCGTCGCGAAATCGTTGAGATCTTTGACAAACACCGTTGTTTTTACGATGTCCGCAACCTGTAAACCCGCCGCCTCGACGATAGCTTTGACATTTTCCAGCGACTGGCGCGCCTGATCGGCAACCGCTTCCGCTACCTGGCCGCTCTTCGGGCATACCGGGATCTGGCCGGAGGTAAGGATCATATTGCCGAGATCGACCGCCTGCACATAAGGACCAATGGCTGCGGGCGCGTTTTCCGTATTGATTATGCGGGTCATGGCTACTCCTGATGATTGAACATTAAGCGAAATAACGGTGCCGGCCAGCATAGGCCATTAACCGGCAGCGGCGAAGAGATCAGGCGCTTTGAATCACCGCTTGGTGTTCAAATTCCTTCTCGCAATATTTGCACTGTAAGTGCACCTGCTGACCGTGGACCTTGACGCGAAAACCGGACGCCACCGGCTCGCTGCGGCTGATACAGTTACTGTTGGGGCAGGTAAGCACACCATCTATACGCTCCGGCAACTGTAGCGTCTGTTTACGCACCACATCGTAATTATCAATACGGTTAACCGTGGCGTGCGGCGCATAGATGGCCAGCTGGTTGGCTTGTTCTTCAGTCAAAAAGACATTCTCCAGCTTGATAAGATCCTTTTTACCCTGCTGGTTGGACGGCAAATTAAGACCAATGGTAATCCGTTCATCGGTAGCGGTCAGCTTAAACAGGCTCAGCAATTTCATGCCCACCTGCGCCGGGATATGGTCGATGACCGTGCCGCTGCGTATCGCTTCCACTTGTAATTTATTATCTTGCGTCATGGGTGATTCCCCCTCCTGCGCCTGCTGTTGATTCAGGCGGTTTACTCAGTATGCAGCGTCACAGCCGGTTGTCCTGATCCCCGTCAGCCGGGCGCAGCGGCTAACGGGCCACACCGTGCTGGCGGGCTGGCGAAGGGCACGGGCGGCGCATCTCAGCCGGCGGCCTAAACTTTTTAGCCGAATGAGCTAAGCCATAAGCGCCTCGTCAACCGCTGACCCGGCGCAGCACCAACAATACGCGCTATTATGCTAGCTGGATGGTGTCCAGGTGTCTATCGGCAATCGTGCGCCCGGGCAGCAACACCCTCCTAGGGCGAGAACACCGGCGCTATGCAGGACGGCCGCGCAATGCCGCCATCGCACTGCCGACCTCAGAGAGAAACGGCGTACTGCTTCTCCCCGAAGCGAACGAAAACATTACGGCGTCGGTTGGTCCGGGTTGTGGCCCAGTACGGCGGCCAGCAGCGCCTGGCGGGCGAAAATTCCGTTACCGCCCTGCTGGAAATAATACGCATACGGCGTGCGGTCCACGTCAATGGCGATTTCGTCCACCCGCGGCAGCGGATGCAAAACCTTCAGGTTAGCGCGCGTCTGCAGCAAATCGCCGGCATGCAGCACGAACTGTGCTTTCACGTTGGCGTATTCCGAGGGATCCAGCCGCTCTTTCTGCACCCGGGTCATATAAAGGATATCCAGCGCCGGCACCACTTCTTCAATGCTGGTGTGGAGACTGTAAGCGATTCCCTTTTCCTCCAGCATGTGCAGGATGTGGGCCGGTATCGCCAACGCCTGTGGCGCGATAAAATAAAAGCGGTTCCCGTCGAATTTGGCCAGCGCTTGGGTCAGTGAATGCACGGTACGGCCATATTTCAGATCCCCTACCATGGCGACGCTGAGATGATCCAGACGTCCCTGGGTTTCTTAAATCGTGAACAGATCCAATAGGGTCTGGGTAGGGTGCTGATTGGCGCCGGCGCCGGCGTTTAAAATCGGCACCTGTCCGGAAAATTCGGTGGCGAGCCGGGCCGCTCCCTCCTGCGGATGGCGCATCACGATGGCGTCGACATACGTGCTGATGACCGAGATGGTGTCGGCCAGCGTCTCGCCTTTTTTGCCGAGCGAGGTATTGTTGGCATCGGGGAAACCGACGACCGAAGCGCCCAGCCGGTGAATCGCGGTTTCAAACGACAGGCGGGTTCGGGTCAAGGCCTCAAAAAAACAGCTGGCGATGACTTTGTGTTTCAGTAATTCCGGCTGCGGCCGGGCCTTGAACGCGGCGGCGGTGGTTAACACCATTTCCAACTCCTCGCGGCTCAGGTCGTTAATGGAAATGATATGCTTTTGATAAAGGGGATTCACCATCTTTCCTTCCTCCTTATAAGTGCCGGTAATGCCGTCGGGTGACGTAGGGCGCGCCAATTTGCGTCCAAAAAAAAGCCCCTCATTGAGGGACGATAATAACAGAATATAACGGGAGCAGCCGCGGCGCCTGGCCGCCAGCGTGAAACGTATGCAGCTGAATATAAGCCAACGTGCTGATGCTGTACATGGTTCCTCCCGGCAAACTGCCCGGCATTATACGCCGGTGATTTTCTACTTCAAGCCTAAATCTTGTCCGACGGCAACGAAAAGGAACCATTTAGCCGGCGGGGTAAAATAACTGACGGATTGCTCTTACCTTTCACCCATTTCTTGTTTTACACTAAAACGACTTTTCATTTTCAGGGAACTATTATGATCACCGGTAACGTCAATCATCTCGAATTCATTCCGTATCTGCCCGCCAAATTGCGCGCCGCCATCGATTACGTCAAACGCCACATTAACGATGAGACGCCCTTGGGCAAACATGATATCGAGGGCAATGAAGTTTTTGTTATTGTTTCCAATGATGTGACGGAACCGCGCCAGGCGGCGCGCCGTGCCGAATATCATGCCAAATATCTTGATATCCAGATTTTGCTGCGTGGTACCGAAGCGCAATGCTACAGCACGCTGCCGGCGGGTAAACCGGACACCGACCGGCTGGAGGAAAAAGATATCGCCTTTCTGCCGTCGGGCCAGCATGAAAAACAGGTGGTGCTGCATGCGGGGGATTTCGTGGTGTATTTTCCCGGTGAAGTGCATACGCCGCGGTGGGCGAGCCGGCGAATATCCGCAAGGCGGTGATAAAAATCGACGCGGCGCGGGCGGTTTAAACGCGCGACGGCGGCTTCCGCCGCGGCCGGCCCGAGGCTCGCAACCGCGTTATCCTTGGCGCCTCGTCGCCGTGGGCCGCTGCCCGGTTTCCAAACATGAGCTCGAGCGCATAGGATGCCCCATTGCTGGCGTCAGCCGTGTACCGGCAGAAACAACGGCGCTGAACCGCGCTTGGCGGCGTTGTGCGCCGCCAGCAACAAAGGCACTAACCGGATTTAGCGGCCGCCGCGTGTCGCCGGCAACAAGGGCGCTGACCCGTTTCTGGCGGTAGTCATGCGGCGCCATAAGCGGGCGCTAACTAACCGGCTGACGGCTGCGCCAGCGTCGCCACCATGACGGCTTTGATCGTATGCAGGCGGTTTTCCGCCTGATCGAACACCACGCTGTGGGGGGATTCAAATACCTCATCGGTCACTTCCATGCCGCCCGCCAAGCCATATTGCTCCGCCATTTGCCTGCCGAGGGTAGTTTGATCGTCATGGAACGCGGGCAGACAGTGCAAAAACTTCACCTGTGGATTGCCGGTCTGGCGCAGCATGGCCATATTGACCTGATAGGCGCGCTGTAGCGCGATGTGTTCCTGCCATACCCCTTTGTCCTCGCCCATCGATACCCACACATCGGTATAGATAAAGTCCACCGCCTTCACGCCGGCGGCGATATCTTCGGTAAGGGTAATATCGCCGCCGGTTTGCTGCGCCAATCGACGGCAGGCGGTCACCAGCTCTTGATCCGGCCAGCAGGCGGTCGGCGCCACCAGCCGCAAATCGATACCGGTCAGCGCCGCCGCTTCCAGCAGCGTATTGCCCATGTTATTGCGCGCATCGCCGACATAGGCCAGCGACATTTGATTAAAGGGTTTTTCCGGCAAATATTCCTGTATGGTCATCAGGTCGGCCAGCAATTGGGTAGGATGGAACTCGGTCGTAAGCCCGTTCCATACCGGCACGCCGGCGTGACGCGCCAGCGTTTCGACGATCCCTTGGCCATAGCCGCGATATTGGATACCGTCATACATACGGCCTAGTACCCGAGCGGTATCCTTTATGGATTCTTTATGGCCTATCTGGCTCCCGCTCGGCCCCAAATAAGTCACGCGGGCGCCCTGATCAAAGGCGGCAACTTCGAAAGAGCAGCGGGTACGGGTCGAATCTTTTTCGAAGATGAGCGCAATATTTTTACCGGCCAGGCGCGGCGTCTCGCCTCCGGCGCGCTTTTGGCGCTTCAGGTCGGCGGCCAGCGCCAGTAATTGATTAATTTCGGCAGAGGTAAAATCCATCAACCTCAGGAAATTGCGTTGAAATAACTGATTCATCATCCGTTTCTCCATGAATACTCTGTCAAACAGGTTGAATTAAAATTCACTTTATATGTATGAATATTCAAATTCAAGTGCTGACAGCAAATCTTTCACCATTAAGCTGGAGCCGCACCCGTCGGTGTGTGAAAATAGCCCTCCTACAGGCCGACGTATTGAGGACAGGGGCATGGCACATTCATTTCTTGAAGAGCAACGCGAAGAGACGCGTCTGATTATTGACGAACTGCTGGAAGACGGCAGCGATCCTGAGGCGCTTTATACCATCGAGCATCATCTCTCCGCGGACAATTTTGACACCCTGGAGAAAGTCGCGGTAGAGGCCTTTAAACTGGGTTACGAAGTCACCGATGCCGAAGAGCTGGAAGTGGAAGGCGGCGAAACGCTGATGTGCTGCGATGCGGTCAGTGAAGTCGCGCTACAGGCGGAGCTTATCGATGCACAGGTAGAACAGCTCTTCACCCTGGCGCAGCGCCTGGGGGTAAATTACGACGGCTGGGGCACTTATTTCGAGGATCCCGACGGTGAGGATGAAGAGGGCGATGAGTTCGACGACGGCCCTGCGGATAGCGACGAGGTGCCCGCCACACGCCATTGATTGTCCCCCGCCGCTGACCGCGAAGGTCGGCTGAAGGATGACGCGAATAACGGCCGTCACCGGCGCTATTCGCGTCCACCCCAGACGGTCTATAACGTTTTCAACATGGTGACTTCACAGTCGACGTGTCCGGTATTGCCCATCGGGCCGTCGATATGGCGAAAGCCCAGCTTCTCATAGAGGGCAATAGCGCGATCCAGGGTGGCGGTGGTTTCCAGATAACATTGGCGGAAACCCTGCTCGCGGGCAAACGTCAGCGCACGCTGCGCCAGCTCCCACGCCACACCACGTCCGCGCAGTTCGGGCAGGAAATACATTTTTTGCAGTTCGCAAACCTCCTCGTTTGCGCCGCTCAATGGCGCTACGCGGCTGGCTGTAGAGCTCATAGAGATGATCGAGGTTGGGATCGGAAACGGTATAGCCTTTATCCGCCGTCAGACCGAATTCGGCGGAAACCCGGCGGATCACCTGCGCGATGGCGTTATTGTCTGCCGGCGTTATCGGACGCACCCGTATGGCATCTGCAGAGGTAGTGGGCATGGTCATGATCCGGATAGTCATAAATAAAGGCATGATGGATTAAAAATAATAGCACCGCAGGGCCTGGCGATGCAACCGAAACCTCCGTGGGCGCCTGGGCGATTGTCGGGGACGGCCGCCGCCTGACGGGGCGCGGCGACCGGGGAGCGATCACTCACCGGCGATAGCGTGATGACCAACACTTGCCGACCGGGAGTAGCGCGCTTGCCGACCGGCGACAGCGCGATTACAAACCGGCGATGATCGCTTGCTGTTCGAGCAATTTCGCACTGGATTGCTGATAGCTTTCCAGCTTCTCGCGCTCTTTCGCCACCACCTCCTCCGGCGCGCGGCCGATAAAGCCCTCGTTGCCGAGCTTGGCGGCGATACGGCCGATTTCCCCTTCGATGCGCGCAGCTTCTTTTGCCAGGCGCTCCAGCTCGGCGTCTTTATCGACCAGGCCCGCCATCGGGATCAGCAGTTCGGCGCCGTCGATAAGTTGGGTGACGGAAACCGGTCCTTTATCGTCCGCCGGCAGCAGGGTAATACTGTCAAGCCGTGCCAGGGTGAGTATAAAGCTCAAGTTTTTGTTCACCCTGCGCGCCACCGCCGGTGAGGCCTGACGCAGCAGCACCGTCAGCGGCTTACCGGGCGTAATGCTCATTTCGGCGCGAATCGTGCGCACCGCGACGATAGCTTGCTTGATCCATTCCAGGTCGGTTAGCGCGTCGGCGTCCGCCAGCGCCGCATCATAGGCCGGAAACGGCTGCAGCATAATAGTTGCACCCGGTTCGCCGATGAGGGGTTTCACCCGCTGCCAGATGGTTTCGGTAATAAACGGAATGATGGGATGCGCCAGGCGCAGCAACCCTTCCAATACGTTGACCAACGTATGGCGGGTACCGCGCAGCTCGGCATCGCTACCGCCGCTCATCACCGGTTTGGTCAGCTCCAGATACCAGTCGCAGAACTGGTTCCAGGTAAATTCGTACAAAATCCCGGCCGCCAAATCGAAACGGTAAGTATCCAGCGCCTCGCGAAACGCCTTCACCGTCTGATTAAATTCCGCCAGGATCCAGCGATCCGCCAGCGACAGCACTTGGTCGCCGCCGTTAAAACAGCAGTCCTGATCTTCGGTATTCATCAGAACAAAACGGCTGGCGTTCCACAATTTATTGCAGAAATTGCGATACCCCTCCAGGCGCTTCATGTCCCAATTGATATCGCGGCCGGTAGAGGCCAGCGCCGCCAGCGTGAAACGCAGCGCATCGGTACCGTGCGGCTCGATGCCGTTCGGAAACTGTTTTTCCGTGCGTTTGCGGATCTTGTCCGCCAGTTGCGGCTGCATCATATTGCCGGTGCGCTTTTCGAGTAAATCGGCCAGCGAAATGCCATCCACCATGTCCAAAGGATCGATAACATTTCCTTTGGACTTGGACATTTTTTGCCCTTCTTCATCGCGGATCAGACCGGTCATATAGACGGTGTTAAACGGCACCTGCGGCTTGCCGTTGTCATCCTTGATGAAATGCATGGTCAGCATGATCATGCGCGCTATCCAGAAAAAGATAATGTCAAAGCCGCTCACCACCACGCTAGTGGGATGGAACGTGCGCAGCGCGTTGGTGTCTTCCGGCCAGCCGAGGGTGGAGAAGGTCCATAGTCCGGAAGAGAACCAGGTATCCAGCACGTCGTCGTCCTGGCGCAGCGGAATATCGTCCGCCAACTGATGTTGCTGGCGCACCTCGGCCTCGCTGCGGCCCACATAGACCCGGCCCTCGGCGTCGTACCAGGCTGGAATGCGGTGGCCCCACCACAGTTGACGGGAAATACACCAATCCTGAATATCCCGCATCCAGCTGAAATACATGTTTTCGTACTGCTTCGGCACGAACTGGATCTCGCCCTGTTCCATAACTGCCACCGCCACTTTCGCCAGCGGCGCGGCGCGCACGTACCATTGATCGGTCAACATCGGCTCGATAACCACGCCGCCGCGATCGCCATACGGGACCGTGAGGTCGTGGGCCTTGACCTCGACCAGCAGGCCCAGGCGGTCGAATTCCGCCCCGATCGCCTTGCGGGCGGCGAAACGTTCCAGGCCACGGAAAGCCGCCGGAATTTCGCCAGACAGCGCCTCGCTGGGCTCTCCGTTGGTGTCGAACACCTCGGCTTCCTGGCGGATATCGCCGTCAAAGGTCAGGATATTGATCATCGGCAGCGCATGGCGCTTGCCGACCTCATAGTCGTTAAAATCGTGCGCCGGCGTGATTTTGACGCAGCCGGTGCCTTTGGTCATATCCGCGTGTCCGTCGCCGACAATAGGGATACGGCGGCCGACCAGCGGCAACATGACGAACTGACCAATCAAATCGTGATAGCGCGGATCTTCCGGATTGACCGCCACGCCGGTGTCGCCGAGCATGGTTTCCGGCCGCGTGGTGGCGACCACCAGGTAATCCAGACCGTCGGCGGTGCGCGCGCCGTCGGCCAGCGGGTAACGCAGGTGCCACATTGAGCCCTTCGACTCGCGGTTTTCCACTTCCAGATCCGAAATCGCGGTGCGTAATTTCGGGTCCCAGTTCACCAGGCGTTTGCCGCGGTAAATCAAATCTTCCCGATACAAACGCACGAACACTTCCTTCACCGCGTTGGACAGCCCGTCGTCCATGGTGAACCGCTCGCGCTCCCAATCCACCGAATCGCCCAGCCGACGCATCTGATGGGTAATGGTGCCACCGGATTGCGCTTTCCATTGCCAAATCTTGTCAATGAAGGCGGCGCGGTCGTAATCGTGGCGGGTTTTGCCCTCTTCGGCGGCGATTTTGCGCTCCACCACCATCTGCGTCGCGATGCCGGCGTGATCGGTGCCCGCCTGCCACAAGGTATTTTTACCCTGCATACGCTGATAACGAATCAGGGTATCCATAATGGTCTGCTGGAAGGCATGGCCCATATGCAGGCTGCCGGTGACGTTCGGCGGCGGGATCATGATGCAGTAGCTATCCTGCCGGGTATCATTGTTCGGCTTGAAATAGCCCTGCTGCTCCCAGTGCTCGTACAGCGGCTGCTCGATATCTTTGGGATTGTATGTTTTGTCCATTATGCGTCGTTAATCACTGCGTTGGCGGCGTGGCCGTAGTCAATTGGAAGCCGACGCTGCGATACACTTTATAACGATCGCGCGCCAGCTGTTTCAAAGCGTCTTCATCCGGGACGAAGTCTATCACTTCATGGAAAGCGGAGGCAAAATCCGCGCAGGCCGGCAGCAGGCTTATCAGCAGATCCCGCTGCGCGTTGCCGCGGCGCTGCGGCCAGCAAATTTCTACCGGCGCGCCGTAGCGCGGGCCTTCGCCCGCCAGGTTATGCGGCACGAACGTATCGGGATCGCGCGCCCACAGCGCCTCGTCCAGCCTGAGCGCTTGGGCATCGTCCTCACAGGCGATAAGCACCCGTTTCCCCTCCCGCCATTTACCGGCCGCCAAATCGCAGGCAAGCCGCTCCACGGCGATCAGCCCGTCGCTGGTGTCGTGTTGGTCGAGCAAATAGAAGGTTGCGTTTTTCATGTGCCGTTTTGTTAACCAGGGGATGACGGAAAAAATAACGGACGGCAATTGCCGCCCGTGCAAGCATACATTTTTTGCGGTTACTCGTCACCGTTGAGTCCGGCACGGTTGAGCAAGAATTGCGACAGCATCGCCACCGGCCGTCCCGTGGCGCCCTTGGCTTTACCGGAGCGCCAGGCGGTGCCGGCGATGTCCAGGTGCGCCCAATTATATTTGCGCGTGAAACGCGACAGGAAGCAGCCGGCGGTAATCGCGCCGCCGGGCCGGCCGCCGATGTTCGCCATATCGGCGAAATTCGACTCCAGCTGCTCCTGGAACTCATCCCCCAGCGGCAAACGCCAGGCGCGGTCGCCGGCCTGCTCGGCGGCGCCGATAAGCTCATGGGCCAGCGGATTATGATTCGACATCAGCCCGGTCAAATGATGCCCCAGCGCAATAACGCAGGCGCCGGTCAGCGTGGCGACATCGATGACCACGTCCGGCTCGAAGCGCTCGACATAGGTGAGGGCGTCGCACAGTACCAGCCGGCCCTCGGCGTCGGTATTCAACACTTCCACCGTTTGGCCGGAGAGGGTGGTCAACACATCGCTGGGCCGAAACGCGCGACCGTCCACCATGTTTTCGCAACCGGCCAACACGCCAACGATATTCAACGGCAGATTAAGCTCCACCGCCATGCGCATCACACCATATACCGTTGCGGCGCCGCACATGTCGTATTTCATTTCATCCATACTGTCGGCGGGCTTGATGGAAATGCCGCCGGCGTCGAAGGTCAGCCCTTTACCCACCAGCACAATCGGCCGCGCTTCGGCGTCGGGGCAGCCCTTATACTCAATAACCGACATCAGCGATTCATTGGGCGAGCCCTGACCGACCGCCAGATAAGCGTTCATGCCCAGCTCTTTCATCTGCTGTTCGCCGATGACCCGGGTCGTGGTCGTTTTGCCGTAGCCGTCGGCCAACTGGCGCGCCTGCGAGGCCAGATAGGCCGGATTGCAAATATTGGGCGGCATGTTGCCTAAATCTTTAGCGGCTTTAATACCGGCGGCGATAGCCAGACCGTGCTCGATCGCGCGCTCGCCGCTGGTTAACTCGCGGCGCGTCGGCACATTGAACACCATTTTGCGCAGCGGCCGGCGCAGCTCGGTTTTATTGCTCTTCAGCTGATCGAAGGTATAAAGCGTCTCTTTCGCCGTCTCCACCGCCTGGCGTACTTTCCAGTAGGTGTTACGCCCCTTGACGTGCAGCTCGGTCAAAAAGCAGACGGCCTCCATGGAGCCGGTGTCGTTGAGCGTATTAATCGTTTTGTTGATAACCTGCTTATACTGGCGTTCATCCAGCTCACGCTCTTTACCACAGCCGATAAGCAATATACGTTCGGACAACACATTCGGGACATGATGCAGCAGCAGCGTCTGCCCGACCTTGCCTTCCAGTTCACCACGGCGCAGCAGCGCGCTGATATAGCCTTCGCTGATTTTATCGAGCTGTTCGGCGATCGGGGACAGACGGCGCGGCTCAAAAACCCCGACGACGATACAGGCACTACGTTGCTTTTCCGGGCTACCGCTTTTTACACTGAACTCCATGCACTCTCCTGAATCTTAAAGACAAAGACGGTTGCGCGGGATAAAATAGACTTTCCCGTCATCGTCCCACCTTTGCATTCACTCTATGTGTTAATCTGAACGACGCAAAGGACGCTATTCTGTCGACAATCAGTGCGTTCTCATGGCACGGCCGAACGCTTAATGTGTTATACTCTATCTAGCGATAAGGGTGGCTGTTTGATACGTATTAATGATGGATTAGCGATGAAATTATCGATTTTCCTGCAAAAAGACAAGTTTTCACAGGCGAAATAAGCGTGATAATCACTAGATATCTGGTTCGGGAGACATTTAAAAGCCAGCTTGCCATTCTGTTCATCCTGCTGTTGATTTTTTTCTGTCAAAAGCTGGTGCGGATTTTGGGCGCGGCGGTGGATGGCGATATTCCGACAAACCTGGTTTTATCTTTACTCGGCTTGGGTGTGCCTGAAATGGCTCAATTGATCCTTCCCCTGAGTCTCTTCCTGGGGTTGTTGATGACGCTGAGCCGTATGTACACCGAAAGCGAAATTACGGTTATGCACGCCTGCGGGCTGGGTAAAAGCGTTTTGATCCGCGCGGTGCTTGTGTTCAGCCTAATTACCACGATAGTCGCGGCGGTGAATGTGATATGGCTTTCGCCCTGGTCGTCGTGTCATCAGGATCTGGTGATGTCGGAAGCCAAGGCCAACCCGAGCATGGCGGCGCTGGTCGAGGGGCAATTCAAACCGGCGGAAAACGGCAATTCGGTGCTGTTCGTCGGCAACGTGAAAGATAAAGGGTTTGAACATGTGTTTCTGGCCCAGCTCAAACCGAACGGCAATGCGCGCCCTTCCGTGGTTATCACGGACCGCGGTCATATGACCCAGCGGCCGGACGGATCGCAATTGGTCATGCTGGATAAGGGCACCCGCTATGAGGGGACCGCGCTGCTGCGCGATTTCCGCATTACCGATTTTACGCAATATCAGGCGGTTATCGGCCATCGGGCGGTGGCGGTGGACAGCACCGACGCCGAGCAAATGACGCTGCGCCAGCTGTGGCGCTCGCCGGAGCCGGAGGCGCGCGCTGAGTTGCACTGGCGGCTCACGCTGGTGGTGTCGGTGCTGATTATGGCGATGATGGTGGTGCCGCTATCGGTGGTTAACCCGCGGCAGGGCCGGGTCCTGAGCATGCTGCCCGCGATGCTGCTGTATCTGATTTTTTTCCTGCTGCAAACCTCGCTGCGCTCCAACGGCGCCAAGGGCAAGCTTGACCCGATGTTGTGGATGTGGCTGACCAATGTGGCGTACCTGGCGCTAGCGCTGGTACTGAATTTATGGGACAGCGTACCGGCGCGAAGGCTTCGCGGGCGCCTGCATGCAAGAGGAGCGGCCTAATGTTTGGCGTATTGGACCGCTATATCGGTAAAACCATTTTCAATACCATCATGATGACCCTGTTCATGCTGGTGTCGCTGTCGGGCATTATCAAATTCGTCGAGCAGCTGCGCAAAGTGGGTCAGGGGGGCTACTCGGCGCTGGGCGCGGGCCTGTTTACCCTGCTCAGCGTACCTAAGGATATCGAAATCTTCTTCCCGATGGCGGCGCTGCTGGGCACGCTGCTGGGGCTGGGTTCGCTGGCGACGCGCAGTGAACTGGTGGTGATGCAGGCATCCGGTTTCAGCCAGCTGCAGGTGGCCGGTTCGGTGATGAAAACCGCCATTCCTCTGGTACTCTTGACCATGGCCATCGGCGAATGGGTGGCGCCAGCGGGCGAACAAATGGCCTACAGCTACCGCACCCAGGCGATTTACGGCGGCTCCATGCTCTCAACCCCAAACGGGCTGTGGGCCAAGGACGGTAATGACTTTATTTTTATCGAGCGCGTGGTGGGCAGTGATGAGCTGGCCGGCGTCAATATTTACCACTTCGATAAGGCCGAACGGCTGCAGTCGCTACGCTATGCCGCCACGGCCACCTTCAGCAACGGCAGTTGGAAATTGTCGCAGGTGGACGAATCGGATTTGACCAACGACAAGCAGATAACCGGCCGGCAAACCCTGAACGGCGAATGGAAAACCAACCTGACGCCGGATAAACTGGGAGTCGTCGCGCTGGAGCCAAATTCGTTGTCTATCTCGGGGCTGTATAATTACGTCAACTATCTCAAGCAGAGCGTGCAGGAATCCAACCGTTACCAGCTGAATATGTGGAGCAAGATTTTCTCGCCGTTCTCGGTGGCGGTGATGATGCTTATGGCGCTGTCGTTTATTTTCGGACCGCTTCGCAGCGTACCTATGGGGGTACGGGTCGTCACGGGGATAAGCTTCGGTTTCTTGTTTTACGTGCTGGATCAGATCTTCGGGCCGTTGAGTCTGGTGTACAACATGCCGCCCGTGTTCGGAGCTTTGCTACCCAGTATGGCGTTTCTTATCATCAGCATCGTCATGCTGTTAAGGCGCTGTTGGGTAATACCGTCAGCGCCGTTTTTTTATTGCCGTGGCTTTCATTTTGGACCTTAATGCTGTGTCATACCGACAGCGGCAAATTATTTCATGCTGTCAATAAACATGCCTTTGGTCAAATCCCGCAACCATTTATGGCAGGGTGAATGATTATGTTTTGAATGCCATGCCTGGATAATACTGCGCTTACCCAGATCGAAATCGGCGCTGAAGAATTCCACCGCCACATTCAATTTCTTCATTGTGGTGACTACAAAATCGGGCACGATAGCCAGCGTATCGGAATGAGTAATAGCGTTCATCGTTGCCATGTAGCCGGGGGTGGCCCCCATCACATGGCGCGCCGACCAGAAGTATTTCGCTGCCTCGTCGGTCCCTGTCGGATACTTCTCCTTGGTTTGAACAAAATGATATTTGAGCAGATTGTCCATGCTTTTATCGCTGGCCAGGATAGGATGGCCGCATCGGCACATAAAGTAACATTTCGCCGAGTGGATAGTGCGAATGGTAATATCCGAGTTTAAATCCCGCATCTCACCGATATAGAGATCAATATCGTTGGAGCTGAGAAAATCATCGTCGTAGTCCGAGTCGTGCACCAGATTAATAAACACATTCGGCGCGCTGCGCTGAACCTCGCAGAACAGCTGCGCGTTCAGGGTGAACACGATAGTGGCATTGGTGGCGATGGTAAATGAAACGGTGGTGGTGTGCGGCTCAAACGCCATATTGGTGTTGAGCATGGATTCAATCCGATTGACGAGTTGTCTAACATCCTCCTTTAATGCAATCGCCTTGGGTGTGGGAATTAATTTGGTGCCGCTGCGCACCAGAATCGGATCATTGAATAAGGTGCGGATCTTATTCAGCGATTTGCTGATAGCCGGCCGCGGTGACGTTTAAGCTTCCTGGCAGCCAGATTGACGCTACAGTCTTCCAGTAATGCGTTGAGAACCACTAATAAATTAAAATCAAAGTTATTCATATAAAAGGCATTCGTTAAATGGCTGGTTTGTGAGATATTCGTTAGTGAACGAATATTAAGGAATCCAAGTCATTAAATGTCCTTGACAAGGTCGTGAACGAAAATAAAATTGGGCTCGATAGTTAACTACTTTTGGTAACTAATTATTTTATCTTTGATTTTTTAATTATGTCAACATTAAATTAACCTTCCCCTTTGGTCCAGAGTTATCGCTTTGCCGGCCAAACCCCCCGCAGCGGGCGCTATTACTAGCTTATCCTCCTTTTTGGCCTGTGAGGAATAATGTTATTGTCCGTGGGTAAATAGTAGGTTATTTATTTTAATGCACATGACATAAATTAAATTCTCCCGCCATAGGGCTGTTTTTATTGCTATTAAATATATTATTAATTTGTAAATAAATTAATGAAAGACCCATTGCGCAGGCAGGAGACGCCCCATTTCCGCCAGACTCTCTCTGATGACCTATGATTGTTTCGCTGCCCGAGCCGCAGCGCATTTTGCTGACGGTGCCGCCGCCTACGCTATTACCAGAGCGACTGTCGGCACGTCTCTCAGTGTAAACGATGTCTGCGTCGGCGCCAAACCTTGCATGATGAACTATTCTCAGGGTAAAGATAGCTGAGAAGGGAGAGCGACTATGACCACACTCGCCGACGCCTATGGCCTGATTGCCGTTGACAAGCAAGGCTCAAACGTTCTGTTTCTCGATGCTGACAGCTATGTTGTACAGCAAAGGTTAAACGGCTTTCCTCCCCGTCCGCACGAGTTGATGATTGCGGCGTCTAAAATGAAGGCCTACGTTCCTTTGTACGGCGACGGCGTCCATGGAGACAATCCGAATCCAGGACATAAAATCGCCGTCATCGACCTGGCGCGGTGCACACTACGGGGTTTTATCGACATCAGCCCGTTGCAATCCCCCCATACCGGCCGTATCGGCGATGATGGGCGCCTTTATCTCTGCTGTGAAAATAGCCGCGCCATCGTGGTCATAGACACCGATAATGACCGGGTGGTTGAGCGGATAGCGACACCTTCAGCCAACACGCACCGCCTGACCATTATGCCGTCGGGGAAAAAGCTGTTCACGGAGAATGAAGAGGACGCCAGTATTACCGTGGTGGATATCGCCGTCTCGCCGGGGCGGGTGCTGGATACGATCGCCATGCCGGGACCGATCGGCGGTATCGCCGCCCCGCCATCCCTATGTGGTGGCCACGGCCGCCCGGCGCTGTATATTGTCGATAGCGACAGCCATCAGCTGCGCGGCACGCTACCTCTTAACGATCACCATCACAGCGCTCAGGTCGTCCGCTTTAATCACGACGGTTCGCTGTTGGCGTCGTGGGTGACGGCGAGCCGGTGGTGACACTCTTGGACGGTGAACTCACCCCGCTGGCCAGCTTTAGCGTCGGCAATAAGCCGATGGATGGCGGCTTCAGCCCTGATAACGCGCTGTTGCTGATTGCCAATGAGGATGACGGCACCCTGAGCGCGATCGATTTGCACCTGCTGCAGGTGATTGCCACACCGCGGGTGGGTGAGGGCTGCGAGGTGCTCGGCTATTTTCACCTGACGAATACGTAGCGGCAAGCGCCAGTGTTTCCCAAAGCGAGGCTGTGTATTGGGCTGATGTTGCCCGATCCCGCTCAAGGGTGAACATCGCGCTGGCGCTGCTTCAGCACTGGGCTGCTGAATCACCTTCGCAATTCCCAAAGCGGGCGGTTAATGGCTATCGTGCTGACGCTTGTTTAGCGGTGAGCGCCAGGATTGTTTCGTATGTTTTGTGAGGCGGTAGTATCCCGGCTCAGGTGCTAGCATGCACTCCGGTGGGGCGTGCAACGGCACCCCGCCGGAACACGCGTCAGGAAATAAAGTTTTTGCTCTGCTTAAGGACCAAATCGCAGGCTTTGGTTTTGACCTTTTCAGTTAACTGTGAAGTGCTAAGAGCGTTCAAATTCACGGTGTTGCCCTGACTGGTATTCAAGATCCCCGCCAGACCGGACTGGTAATCCTGCGTTTTCGCAACGGAGGCGGTGGTCGATGCGTTATTGTTGATGCCAAGCTTATCCAACAGCTGATCTTTTACCGTGGAAGTACTGCCTGCGGACAGTAAATTATTTTTAACGCAGTATTGCAGCACGCCGGCGGCATTAGTCATTGAACCGGAACTTAACGCTTTATCACCGCCGTTCAGCAGCCCGGCTAGCGAACTTAACGAGGTACCGTTATTATTGGTAGCGGTGGTATTTTGCCCGCCGCTGTTGGCGTTCGATTGTTGCAAACTGTTGGCCACGTTCGCGGCAGAATCCATCCAGCTAGCCGCTTGCGCCATACCGCAAGACATGGCGGTACAGACGCTCAGCGCGCACAACAGGTGGCGGGAAGGGGTCATCATAACAATCTCCTGAATTAATCGCCGATCACGTCACCTGCATAAGCGTCGCGACCCTGTAGGCGTATCGACACAGTATGCCACATCAATGCCTGCCGGGCAGCGGAATATCGGACAAACCTACCGTAAACTCCCATTTTGAGACTATTCCTGCCGGTGGCAACGGGATCAGCCTAAGTTGATGTGGAACCTGTCGCGATTCGTCCTTAGCCAATTGCGACGCAGCGATCAAACGGGTAAAGGCGGTAATTCACTTCCTTGCGCTTCGTTCGGCCGCCGCTATCGATTAACGGCGCGGCGGAGACAGCCAGGTTACGCGCCTATCAGCCCGCAACGAATACATCACGCGTGGTCGCCAGTGACGATCGATGCACGCCTTCGGCGTCGGGTAGAGTCTCGGGGAGGAAACGCCGGGGCTGGTTTCCTTGATTTTCGCTTAGACGACTTTTCTCGCCGGGTGCTATCATCAGCATCCATCGCGGTTGAAGGGAGGGGAAAATGCCGGAAGGACCGGAAATACGTCGTGCAGCCGATGGCTTGATGCAGGCGATGTCCCATTTACCGATTACCCTGGCGTGGTTTGCCTTTCCCCATTTGAAACGCTGGGAGACGCAATTGACCGGGCAAACCATCGACAAGATCGAGGCGCGGGGTAAAGCGCTGCTGACCTGGTTTTCCAATGGACTGGTGCTCTACAGCCACAACCAGCTGTACGGCGTCTGGCGGGTGGTCAAAGCGGGGGAAACACCGGTGACGATGCGGGTACGGCTGGAGAATCAAAACGCCGCCATCTTGCTCTACAGCGCATCAGAAATCAGTATATTAAGCGCTGACGAGGTTGCTGAGCCCCCCTTTTTGCTGCGCATTGGCCCGGATGCGCTGGACTCGCAACTGACAGTGGAAACCGTGCAGGCGCGGCTGGTGTCCAAGCGCTTTTGCGGCCGCCAGCTTGGCGCGTTGCTGCTGGACCAATTCTTCATTGCCGGCCTGGGAAATTATCTGCGGGTGGAAATTCTGTGGCAAGCGCAGCTGGCGGCGCAACATCGACCGCGCGATCTTAACGAGGAGCAACAACGGCTTTTGTGTCAGGCTATTCTCAACATTCCGCGCTTATCTTACACTACCCGCGGCCAGCCAGGCGCTAAAGATCACCACGGCGCCACGTTTCGCTTTCGCGCCTTTCATCGTGCCGGCAAAGCCTGCGAGCGCTGTGGCCAAGCAATTGAAAAAACCACGTTTTCCGGCCGGCCGTTTTATTGGTGCCCGGGGTGCCAGCGATAGCCAGCAAGCGCGGGTGGAATGTAAACCGGTGGCCAAAGTTAGCTAGCAGGCGCGGGAGCGACGTAACTGCTCCGGCTGCTAACGTTAGCCAACAGACGCGCGGGCGGTAGAGTTGCTCCGCCTGCCCACCTACCCACCTTAGCCAACAGGCGCCAAAATGCACCGTGAGGCCGTTTTTTCAGCAGTTGTGCACCGGAGAGGCGGATTAGTATTGCGCCGGGATCTGTTAACGGTATAATGCACCTCGCTATCCGTACCCCTTCAGTGCCGAAGTGGCGAAATCGGTAGACGCAGTTGATTCAAAATCAACCGCCTTCGGGTGTGCCGGTTCGAGTCCGGCCTTCGGCACAATCGGAACATCAATAGACGTCTTTTTTGGTAAGCGTACGCCCAGCGCCGTCTGTTAATTCCCCATCAAGTTATTGAAGATGATGTCCATTATTTTTTTAATGGCGCAGTTCATGAAACAAACCCCACCAAAACCCTCAAGACGTCATCCCAATTTCCCGCTGGACTTTAAAATTAAGCTGGTTGAGCAGGCGCTCCAGCCCGGCGTATCCATTGCCAAGCTGGCACGGGATAACGGTATCAATGACAATTTGCTGTTCAACTGGCGCCAGCTCTACCG
>NZ_JBLKSS010000072.1:0-25170 GCF_047607725.1 Sodalis sp. (in: enterobacteria)
AAAGTCCAGCGGGAAATTGGGACGACGTCTTGAGGGTTTTGGTGGGGTTTGTTTCATGAATTGCGCCCATTAAAAAAATAATGGACATCATCTTCAATAACTTGATGGGGAATTAACAGACGGCGCTGGGCGTACGTTTACTGCCGCGGTGCAATGATGCTAAGTATTCGTTACTTGCCTGATCAACTGTGGCGTTGTGCAGCGTTAGGCGGCGGTCTTGAGTACGCGTACTGCCATGGCTGACACGCTATTTCATGAGAACCATCCGCCGCTTTTACGCCACTATACGGTAAGCGGATCCACGCATGCAGCCGACAAAAAGCTTGCCAAGTTGAGGTGTCTGGTACATCATGCGTTCCGTCGTCACGAAGGCTATCAGGGCGTAGCTGTGCAAGCGCCCACGAGCCGATCGTTCGCCACATTTTTCCGAAGCAGACTAATTAATTGCGTGAATAATTTATCCACCGCTAAAGGTAGCGCAACGTCTGCCTTATATTCTCCGTCGTAATCTTTTAAACAGAGTTATCCACAGGCTTCTTCGGGCTATCGACCGCTCGTGTTCGGCTGTTGAAAATTTCGCTTAGTCATAGCCAATTGAAAAAGAAAGATAAATTTTTATTATGAAACGTAAGATCAATCGCTTGCGTTTTTTGTGACGATTGATTAACAAAGGATTTTTATTTTTATACACAGCGGCCATACGGTATTGCAAGAGGTCTTTTCCCGGCGAGAATGTGTCTAAGCGTCGCGCGTTAATCCTTTTTCAATGGCCCTGACCAGCCGCGTTTGCTGCGCGCTTTGTATCGTCACGGCGGCGGCCTCTCGACGTGCCATTTGCCTTTCCAGCGCCCAATGAATATACACATCCAGCAGCGGCAGCTCTCCCAGGCGCCGCCGCAGCGCCAGCACGATCTCGTCCTGATAAGGTGCATTACCCAGCGCGACCTCGATATTGCGTGACCAGCGCACGTGGCCAATGCGCCGAATGGCCGAGCCTTCGGTAACGCGCAGAAATGTTGCTTCATTCCAACCAAACAGTTCTACCAGTTCAGGGGCATGTAATACCGCGCGCGGACTGAAATCCGGCTCATCGGTCAGCCGCGAGAAACGGTTCCACGGGCAGATCAATTGACAGTCGTCGCAGCCATAAATACGGTTGCCTATCAGCGGGCGCAGCGCCTCGGGAATTTCTCCCTCCAACTCAATTGTCAGATAGGAGATACAGCGGCGGGCATCAAGGGTATAGGGCTCGACGATGGCGCCGGTGGGGCAGGTGGTGATACAGGCGACGCAGCGGCCGCATTGTTCGGCCAGCGGCGCGTCAACCGACAGCGGCAAATCTATCAGCAATTCGCCGAGGAAAAACCACGAACCGGTTTCACGGTTGAGAATGAGTGAGTGTTTACCTACACAGCCGATTCCCGCTTTAGCCGCCAGTGGCCGCTTCATAATCGGCGCTGAGTCGACAAAGGGGCGGAAATTCACCTCGCCGCAGGCGTCGCGGATCCGCTTGCCCAGCTGTTTTAAACGGTTACGTAAAACTTTGTGGTAATCACGGCCCAGCGCATAACGACTAACATATCCTAATGAGGGATTTTTCAATGTCGACGCAAAGGCGGCCTTGGCCGGCAGGTAGTTCATGCGTACGCTGATGACCCGTAGCGTGCCAGGCAGCAATTCGTGCGGCCGGGCGCGCAGCATGCCGTAACGCGCCATCCAGGCCATTTCGCCGTGGTATTGGCGGTCCAGCCAGGCTTGCAGCGTTGGCTCATGGGTGGCTAAGTCGGTGTCGCAAATCCCGACCTGCTGAAAGCCCAACTCCTGCCCCCAGCGCTTAATCTGCCGGGCTAATTCTGTAAGATCGAAAGGATAAGACATGACTGACCGTGCCAACACATTCTTTCTACAAAGTTTATCACACTCCGTCTACGGTGCGCAGTGGCTCCGGGAATGGGAAAGCCAGGGCGCCGGCCTGGCCAGCGTGTCGCTCTATCAGTTAATGCAGCGCGGCGGCGCGGCGGCGTTCCAACGTATCCTTTGGCTGTATCCCAGCGCCCATCGCTGGCTGGTGCTGGCGGGTCACGGTAATAACGGCGGGGATGGTTATGTGGTGGCGCAGCTTGCCGCCGCCGCCGGTAAACAGGTCACGATGCTGGCCTGCGGTGGCAGCTCCCCACTGCCCGCCGAAGCGGAACAGGCTAAAGCGGCGTGGCTGGCGGCCGGCGGAGAATTACACTCCGCCGAGGAGCCTTGGCCGCAGGGCGTGGAGGTGATTATCGATGCGCTGCTGGGAACGGGTCTCAAGGCGGCGCCGCGCGATCCCTATTGCTCGCTTATCGCCGCGGCAAACCGGCATCCCGCGCCGGTGATCGCGCTGGATATCCCATCCGGTCTGTTGGCCGAGACCGGCGCGACGCCCGGGGAGGTGATGTCTGCCGCACATACCGTGACGTTTATCACCCTTAAACCGGGGTTGTTGACCGGCAAGGCGCGCAGCGTGACCGGGCAAGTGCATTATGACGACTTGGGGCTGGGAAAGTGGCTCGAGCGGGAAACGCCGCTAATGGCGCGGCTCAGCGCGGAACTGTTGCCGCGCTGGCTCCCTCCGCGTGATCCCTGCGTACATAAAGGCGACAACGGCCGCCTGTTGATTGTGGGCGGGGATCATGGATTCGCCGGCGCGATTCGTATGACGGGGGAGGCTGCGCTGCGCTGTGGCGCCGGGCTGGTCCGCGTGCTGACCCGCGAAGAGAATATCCCCTCGCTGTTGACCGCCCGGCCGGAGCTTATGGTGGCGCCGCTGACACGCGACACCCTTCAGCATGGTCTGGAATGGGCGGATGTGGTGGTGATCGGTCCGGGCCTCGGACAGGAAAGTTGGGGGGAAAATGCGCTGCGCCTGGTGGAAAATTGTGACAAACCAATGCTGTGGGACGCGGATGCGCTTAACTTGCTGGCGTTCAATCCTGAGAAACGTCACAATCGAATAATTACGCCTCACCCGGGCGAGGCCGCCCGCTTGCTGAATGGCAACGTCGGCGATATTGAAAGTGACCGTTTACTTGCAGCGCGCAAACTGGTGCGGCGCTACGGCGGCGTGGTGGTGCTGAAAGGTGCGGGGACCTTGCTGGCCGCTGAAGATGGCGCCGTCGCCGTCGCCGATGTCGGTAACGCGGGCATGGCCTCGGGGGGAATGGGGGATGTATTGTCCGGTATCATCGGCGGTTTGCTCGCGCAAAAGCTGTCGCTGTATGATGCAGCCTGTGCCGGCTGCGTAGTCCATGGCGCCACCGCCGACCGTCTGGCGGCTGAAAAAGGAACGCGCGGCATGTTGGCCACAGATTTACTGCCGGCATTGTACCTATTTGTCAATCCAGAGCTTACCGCATAGAAACCAGACATGGAAAAACGTGTAATATTCCTGCCGGATGAAACGGCAACCGTCGCATTCGGCGCAGCATTGGCTGCCGCCTGCCGGCAAGCCTGCGTGATTTATCTTTATGGCGACCTCGGCGCCGGCAAAACGACATTTTGCCGGGGGTTTCTGTGTGCGCTGGGGCACCAGGGCAATGTGAAAAGCCCCACCTACACCCTGGTCGAGCCCTACGCGCTGCCGCGCTGGACGGTTTATCATTTTGACCTTTATCGCCTGGCGGATCCGGAGGAGCTTGAATTTATGGGAGTGCGGGACTATTTCGATGATACCGCCCTGTGTTTGGTGGAATGGCCGCAGCGCGGGGAGGGTATCCTGCCGGCGGCGGATATCGCCTTGACGCTAGCCTATCAAGGGGACGGCCGGCAGGCGCAGGCGCAGGCCCTCAGCGCCACCGGCAAGCGCATTCTGGTTCAGCTGACGCCGCGGCAGGGAACTCCTTCATGATGCTGAAGTTCAGGATAATGCTGGTGTTGGCGGTGTGTTTAATCGTAGAACGGACAATGGCTGCGACGCTCAGCGATATTAACGTTGCCAACAGCGCCAATCAATCGACGGTCACCCTCGGGTTTAATCAACAGCCGGTCTACGCTTTTTTCTCGCTGCATAATCCCGAACGGGTCGTGGTGGACATCCGCCAGAGCGGCCCGGTGCAGGGGCTGCCGCTCGATTTCAGCGGTGAGAATGTGATTAAACGCATTCGCACTAGTACGCCGGTGGATAAGCAGAGTATACGCCTGGTATTCGAGCTGACCCGCAAATCCCGTGCGCAGGCCACGACACGGCAGGTGGACGGGCGCTACAATGTCGTGTTGACCGTGACGAGCCAGCAGCCGGCCGCCGTTGCCTCTGCCCCGCGGACGAGCGCCGCGGGGCCGGCCCCGAGCGCGCCGCCGCCGTCAAGATCGGTAAAAAACCCCTTTACTAACCGGGTGACGGTGGTCGAGAGCCCCGCCACGGTGGCTACGCCGGCATCGACATCGACACCGACGCCACGCGGCCGGCTGCCGGCGGGCGCAGAGCCGGTGGTGGTGGCCATCGACGCCGGCCACGGCGGTCAGGATCCGGGGGCTACCGGTCCCAATGGCCTGCATGAAAAAAATGTAGCCATCGCCATCGCCCGCAAGCTGAAAACGCTGCTCGATGGAGACAAGATGTTCAAGCCGGTATTGACCCGCGACGGCGATTATTTCATCTCCGTCATGGGCCGTTCCGACGTAGCGCGCAAAAAGGGCGCCAGCGTGCTGGTGTCCATTCACGCCGACGCCGCGCCCAACCGCAGCGCCAGCGGTGCGTCGGTTTGGGTGCTGTCCAACCGGCGCGCCAACAGCGAAATGGCGAACTGGCTGGAGCAGCACGAGAAACAGTCGGAGCTGCTGGGGGGGGCGGGCGATTTGCTGGCCAATAGCCAGGCCGATCCCTACCTCAGCCAGGCGGTACTGGATCTGCAGTTCGGCCATTCGCAGCGGGTGGGATACGATATCGCGGTGAAGGTGCTGGGCCAGCTGCAGCGGGTAGGCGCGCTGCATAAACGCCGGCCGGAACACGCCAGTCTCGGCGTACTGCGCTCGCCGGATATTCCGTCGCTGCTGGTGGAAACCGGTTTCATTAGTAATACCCGGGAGGAGCGGCTACTCGGTAGCAGCGCATACCAGGATAAGATCGCCAACGCCCTGTACCTGGGACTGCGCGCTTATTTCCTGGCGCATCCGCTGCAAACCGGCCCAAAGCTCGAAAATCGGCCGCAGGGCGTTAGCTCAGCGACCGACGCTCCCGCCCCCGCAGGACGCCATATCGTGAAGCGGGGTGAGACGCTCTCCTCCATCGCCCGTCAATATGGGGTAAGCATGGAGGCGATCCGTACGCTGAACAAGCTGAAAAAAGAGGGTGTTTGGGTCGGGCAGCGGCTGTGCATTCCCGCGGGGGGAAGAGCTCAGGCCGCGCCGCCGCCCGCTGCCGCGCCGAAGGGCGGTCCGCGTCGGCACCAAGTGGCGCGTGGCGATACATTGACCGCGATCGCCGCTCGTTATGGCGTGTCCGCCAGCGCAATCAAGCGCGCTAATAATATGACGTCCAATAACGTGATGCTGGGACAAACGTTGACCATACCGCCCGCTTAAGGCAAGAGGACCCGATTATCATGCAGATTCAGGTGCTGCCGCCACAGCTTGCCAACCAAATTGCCGCCGGTGAAGTGGTGGAACGCCCCGCGTCGGTGGTAAAGGAACTGCTTGAAAACAGTCTTGACGCCGGTGCGACCCGCATTGAGATCGATATCGAGCGTGGCGGCGCCAAACGTATCCGAATTAATGATAACGGCAGCGGTATCGTTAAAGAGGAGCTGGAGCTGGCGCTGGCCCGCCATGCGACCAGCAAGATCGCCAGCCTGGACGATCTCGAAAGCATTACCAGTATGGGTTTTCGCGGCGAGGCGTTGGCCAGCGTAAGTTCCGTGTCGCGTCTGACCTTGACCTCGCGCACCGCCGCGCAGAGCGAAGCCTGGCAAGCATACGCCGAGGGGCGCGAACTGGCGGTAACGCTTAAACCCGCCGCCCATCCGGTCGGAACGACGGTGGACGTGGTGGATCTGTTTTATAATACGCCGGCCCGGCGCAAGTTCATGCGCACCGAAAAGACCGAGTTCACCCATATCGATGAAGTCATCCGCCGTATCGCGTTGGCACGATTCGACGTGACATTCATTTTGCAGCACAATGCCAAAACGGTGCGCCAGTACCGCGCGGTCAGCCAGCAAAGCCAGCATCTGCGCAGGCTGGGCGGGCTTTGCGGCCCGGCGTTTGTCGAGCAGGCCCTGGGCGTATCCTGGCAGCACGGCGATCTGGCGATACACGGCTGGGTAGCGGATCCGGCGGGGGGGGAGCTGCCCGAGATACAGTACAGCTATGTTAATCGGCGCACGATGCGCGACAAATTGATTAATCACGCTATACGGCAGGCTTATCAGGATCAGTTGGCAGGAACGCAGCAGCCGGCCTTTGTGCTGTTTCTCGACGTGGATCCGCATCAGGTGGACGTCAATGTCCACCCCGCCAAACATGAGGTGCGGTTTCATCAGGCGCGGCTGGTGCATGATTTTATTTACCAGGCGGTGGTGACCGTCTTGCAGCAAAGCGCGGCGCCCCGCCTGCCGATCGGCGACGAGGGCGCGGGACCGAGCGCGCCGGAGAATCGCCAAGCGTCCGGGCGCAATCATTTTTCCCTGCCCGCCGGCGAGGCATCCTCCCTATGGGGAGCGCAACAGCCCGACGGCGAGCCCTCCCCCCTGCGGGAGGATGCCGCCGTGTCCGGGCAGACGGCGGCGCGGCCCGTGGTCGTTGCGGGCGCCGAGGGGCGTCGCGCGGCGAGTGAGACGGGCGGGGATAGCGAACATGACCGCCGATCCGCGGCGGCGGGTGGGGATAGCGTTCTTGACCGCGGTTCGGCAGCGATCGGTGACGAGAGAGTTTCGCCGCATCAACCTTCCGTCGCTGCGGGTCGCGGCGGCCAGGCGCGGGAGCGGAGCGCCGGCTATCAGCGCAAAGAGGGCGTGCTTTACCGGCAGTTGGTGCAGACCGCGCCGTTGCCGCAGGAGGGGCAAACGGCACCGCGCGATATTTTCGCCCGGCCACGGCCGGCGGATGGCGGTTCTCTCCCCGGCGACAACGGGCCGCCGCACGCCGGCGCCGCGTCGTCCTCCTTTGCCGTCATGGGCGAGGCGTCAGTCAGCACCGGGCCGGCCGTCGCCGGTAATCCCCACAGTTTCGGCAGGGTGTTGACCCTGGTCGCGCCCTGCTATGCGCTGGTAGAGTCGACGAGCAGCCTGGCGCTGCTCTCGCTGCCGGTTGCCGAACGCGGCCTGACCGAACGCCAACTGACGCCCGGCACGGAACAGCTGCGCGCTCAGCCGCTGCTGATTCCGCTGCGTATGACGCTGCGCGATGAAGAGGCCGCGGCGCTTAAACGCCATCAGCCACTGCTACAAGAAATAGGTATCGCGCTACAGGCGCATCTTCATCAGGCAATACTGAATGCGGTACCTTTACCATTACGCCAACAAAATTTACAAAACTTGATTCCAGACCTGTTAGGCTACCTGCACGGTAAAACGTCGGTGACGCATCACCAGGTTGCGGTTTGGCTTGCCCGCCGACTGCAGCACGAATCGGTCGTCTGGAGCCATTCCCGGGCGATACAATTGCTTGCCAAGGTGGAGCGGCTTTGTCCGCAGTGGGTGAAAGCCCCACCCGACGGGCTTCTGGTAACATTGAATTTTGAGGCCGCTATTAAAGCCCTGAACCATGACTGAGCCGACATTTCCGCGCCGGCCCCAGGCCATTTTCCTGATGGGGCCCACCGCCTCCGGTAAAACTGCGCTCGCGATGACGTTGCGCCAGCACCTGCCGGTGGAGATCATCAGCGTCGATTCCGCGCTGATTTATCACGGTATGGATATCGGCACGGCCAAGCCCAGCGCCGACGAGCTGGCGCGGGCGCCGCATCGGCTGATAGATATCCGCGATCCGGCGGAGCCTTATTCAGCGGCGGATTTCCGCCGTGATGCGCTTAAGGAAATGGCAGAGATCACCGAGGCCGGTCGTATACCGTTGCTGGTGGGCGGGACCATGCTCTACTTCAAGGCGCTGCTGGAGGGATTATCCCCCTTGCCCCCGGCAGATCCCGAAGTGCGTGCACGCATTGAACGCGAGGCGGAAACGGTGGGATGGCAGGTGTTGCACCGGCAATTGCAACAGATTGATCCGATTGCGGCAAATCGTATTCATCCTAATGATCCGCAGAGACTGTCGCGGGCACTGGAAGTTTTTTTCGTTTCAGGTAACACTCTAACGGAACTGACAAAAATATCCGGTGAAGCGCTGGCGTATCGGGTACATCAATTCGTCATCGCGCCGCTTGACCGCGCATTGTTGCATCAGCGTATTGCGCAGCGCTTTCATCAGATGTTGGCCGCCGGTTTTGAGCATGAGGTCAGTACGCTTTTTGCCCGAGGTGATCTTCACCGGGAAATGCCATCCCTTCGTTGCGTCGGTTACCGCCAGATGTGGTCATATCTGGCCGGCGAAACCGATTATGATGACATGGTGTTTCGCGGGATTTGCGCGACACGACAGCTTGCCAAGCGCCAAATGACCTGGCTGCGGGGGTGGCGCGATGTTCATTGGCTGGATAGCGATGAGCCCGCTGCAGCCCTCGACAGGGTATTACAGGTTGTTAGTGCATAGGTTGGGTGATTGTGTACAATTGATGGTACTGAACGCGCTTTTTTTACAACGTTTATTTTATTTAGAGCCACATGGTTCTTGTTACAAACAACAAGCACATAAGGAAAAGACAGAATGGCTAAGGGGCAATCTTTGCAAGATCCGTTCTTGAACGCGTTGCGTCGGGAACGTGTTCCGGTTTCTATTTATTTGGTGAATGGCATTAAACTACAGGGCCAGATTGAATCTTTCGATCAGTTTGTCATTTTATTAAAGAACACGGTCAGCCAGATGGTTTACAAACACGCCATCTCCACCGTCGTACCGTCGCGCCCCGTATCGCATCACAATAACAATCCGAGCGGTGGTTCCAGTAATTATCACCATGGCAGCACCCCTGCTTCGCAACCGACGCAGCCGGAAAGCGATGACGCCGAATAAGGCGCATCCCTGTTGACCATTTCGCGGTGCTTTAGCGTGCTGTTGGCGCTAAGGCCCGATTATAACTGCGGTATATCCGCATGAGAGGTTGTACGCTTGTTTGACCGTTATGATGCCGGTGAGCAGGCCATACTGGTTCACATCTTCTTTTCGCAAGACAAGGATATGGAAGATTTACATGAGGGTAAGCTGCAGGTGGAGCTGGCACAGTTGCGTCATCTTGCTACGCGTCTGGTACGCGGCTGGACGCACCTTGAGCGGCAAAAGGGCGGCATCGGGCTGCGTGGGCCGGGGGAAACCCAGCTTGAGACCGACCGCCGCCTGTTGCGGAACCGCATCAGCCAGATCCTTTCCCGTTTGGAACGGGTGGAGAAGCAGCGCGAGCAGGGCCGGCGCGCCCGCGCCCGGGCGGATGTGCCCACCATCTCGCTGGTGGGCTATACAACGCCGGTAAGTCCACCCTGTTCAATCTGATGACTGAGGCCGGGGTGTATGCGGCCGATCAGCTGTTTGCCACCCTCGACCCGACCCTCCGGCGTATCAACGTCGGCGACGTGGGGGATACCGTTTTGGCGGATACGGTGGGATTTATCTGCCATCTGCCCCACGACCTGGTGGCGGCGTTTAAAGCGACGCTGCAGGAAACTCGGCAGGCCACCCTGCTGCTGCACATCGTCGACGCTGCCGATACGCGTATTAGTGAAAATATCGATGCGCTGGACCAGGTGCTGGCCGAGATCGAAGCCAACGATATTCCGACGTTGTTGGTCATGAATAAAATCGATCTGCTTGACGATTTCGCGCCACGCATCGATCGCGATGAAAAAAACCGACCGGGGCGGGTGTGGCTTTCCGCCCACAGCGGCGAAGGGGTCGCGCTATTGATGCAGGCCCTTACCGAGCGTCTGGCGGGCGAGATCGCGCGCCATGAACTCCGTTTGCCCCCACAGGCCGGCCGGCTGCGCAGCCGTTTTTACCAGCTGCAGGCCATAGAAAAAGAGTGGATCGAGGAAGATGGCAGTGTGGGGCTGGTGGTAAGACTGCTCATCATCGACTGGCATCGTTTATGTAAGCAGGAAATGGCGTTGGTAGACTATCTTGTCTGACCGTCCTTTGGGAACTCAAGCCTGAAGAATACTAATTAAAGTAAAAATGGAGCTAAAACATGGCGTGGAACCATCCCGGTAATAACGGACATGACCGCGACCCGTGGGGGAGCAGCAATAATAATAGCGGCAACTCTGGCGGAAATAACAATAAAGGCGGACGAGAACAAGGGCCGCCCGATCTGGATGATATCTTCCGCAAACTCAGCCGCAAGCTGAGCGGGTTCGGCAATAAAGGCGGCGGTGGTACCGGCACCTGCGCCCCGGGCAGAAGCGGCCGTTATATCAGTCTGGCGGTGGCGGCCGTGGTGGTCATCTGGGCGGGCAGCGGCTTCTACACGATTAAAGAAGCGGAGCGCGGCGTGGTGCTGCGTTTCGGCAAATTCGATCATCTGGTTCAGCCCGGCTTGAACTGGAAGCCGACCTTTATTGATACCGTGACCGCGGTCAACGTGGAGTCGGTACGGGAGCTGGCGGCGTCCGGCGTCATGCTGACCTCCGATGAGAACGTGGTGCGCGTCGAAATGAACGTGCAGTATCGCGTGACCGACCCCGAACGCTATTTGTTTAGCGTCACCAACGCCGACGACAGCCTGCGCCAGGCCACCGACAGCGCTCTGCGCGGCGTCATCGGTAAATACACGATGGATCGCATCCTGACCGAAGGCCGCACCGTCGTGCGCAGCGACACCCAGCGGGTGCTGGAAGAAACTATTCAGCCTTATAACATGGGTATCACCCTGTTAGACGTCAACTTCCAGGCCGCCCGGCCGCCGGAAGAGGTGAAAGCGGCTTTTGACGACGCTATCGCCGCGCGGGAAAACGAACAGCAATATATCCGCGAAGCCGAAGCGTATTCCAATGAAGTGCAGCCGCACGCCAACGGTCAGGCTCAGCGCATTCTGGAAGAGGGTCGCGCCTATAAAGCCCGCACCGTACTGGAAGCGCAGGGGGAAGTGCAGCGTTTCGCCAAGGTGTTGCCGGAGTATAAAGCGGCACCGGAAATTACCCGCGAACGTCTGTATATCGACGCAATGGAGCGCGTGCTAAGCAGTACCCGAAAAATTCTGGTCAACGACAAGGGCAGCAACAATTTGATGGTGCTACCGCTGGATCAGATGTTGCGCAACCCGCCGGCCGGCAATAGCAAAACGCGCTCAAGCAATGAAGCGCTCAATCTGTTGCGGCTGCCTGCCGGGGGCACCAGCAGCGGTGCCGCGACGGCACCTGCCGCGGGTGGCAACGCCAGCGGAACGGTCATGGATCAGCGACGCGCCAATGCACAGCGTGACGATACCACGCGCGAAGGGAGGGAGTAACCGATGCGTAAGCCTCTAATGCTTATTATGGTGATAGTGCTGGTGGTGCTGTATGTGTCACTGTTTGTGGTGCAGGAAGGCAAGCGCGGCATCGTCCTGCGCTTTGGTAAAGTATTGCGCGACGGCGATAACAAGCCGTTGATTTACAATCCCGGCTTGCACATGAAGATACCGTTTATCGAAACGGTTAAGAATCTTGATGCGCGCATTCAAACCATGGAAAACCAGGCGGATCGCTTTGTGACCATGGAGAAGAAAGACCTGATCGTTGACTCTTATATCAAATGGCGTATCAGCGATTTCAGCCGTTATTATCTGGCGACCGGCGGCGGCGATGTGTCGCAGGCGGAAGTGTTGTTGAAACGGAAGTTTTCCGACCGTCTGCGCTCGGAGCTCGGCCGGTTGGATGTTAAGGGGATTGTCACCGACTCCCGCAACCGCCTGATGACCGATGTGCGCGAAGCGCTTAATAACGGGACTTCCGGCGACGATGAAGAGACGCAGGCCACCGCGGCCGATAACGCCATCGCTTCCGCCGCCGCGCGGGTAGAGCGTGAAACCAACGGCCCGCAGCCGGCGGTAAACCCGAACAGTATGGCGGCGCTGGGCATTGAAGTTTTGGACGTGCGTATCAAGCAGATCAACCTGCCGACGGAAGTGTCCGACGCGATTTATCAGCGCATGCGCGCGGAGCGTGAAGCCGTCGCCCGCCACCACCGGTCCCAGGGCCAGGAAGAGGCGGAGAAGTTGCGTGCCGCCGCGGATTACGAAGTGACCCGCACGCTGGCCGAGGCCGAGCGTCAGGCGCTGATTACCCGCGGTGAAGCGGATGCGGAAACCGCCAAGCTGTATGCCGACGCGTTCAGCCGGGATCCGGCGTTCTACGCCTTTATCCGCAGCCTGCGCGCGTATGAAAACAGCTTTAACAGCAACAATGATGTGATGGTGCTGAGCCCGGAAAGCGATTTCTTCCGCTTCATGAAGTCGCCGGAAGATACCGCGGTCGGCCGCCGTCCCTGACGGTTGCCTCGCACATTCAATCAGGTACGAATGTGCGAGGTACGTCAATGCCCAGGGCGGGCCGCGGTTAAGCGTGCCTGTCTTGCGGCGTGCAACGGCTACCGGCCCGCCGAGGTCGTCAATCAGTACGGCGAGGAAGTGCTGACTATCCGTGGCCTGTCCGACATCGTCGTTGGACGGCTTAAAGGTCCGCAATCTATACGGGAGAGTATTTGCGGGTGGTCCGCTTACTTCGTCAGGCTCGAATCAGCAGCGGCATCAGCCAGCAGCAGCTCGGCGGCGCGCTAAACTGTCCACAATCTTTAATCGCTAAAGTCGAAAGCGGGTAAAAAAGGCTGGATTTCGTTGAACTTAATTACCTGGCCCGCCTTTTAGCTATCGATCCCATCTTTATGATTGAGCGTGTCGATAAGCCTATTCCACCCTTCAATAGTTAAATCCCCTACAGGTGCTGCGCTTGCGATCCGCATCGTGACTCAGTTGTGTTTAGGGGGCATCAGTGAACCTAAAACACAGGGGGGCTTCTCCGATCCTGGTGGTTGCACCTGTTTTTAGGTGAGAGATATTTCTGTCACTGGGACACTTTGTAAACAATAAAGCAACAATCAGCTTATTTTTATGATTCATTAAATCATTAATGATAGAAGTATTGATGGATGGCTATTTTGCGCAGCCGTTCATCTTCTGAATTAACGTAATTCTTCACGGAGGTAATGATATGTATTCCTTAATTAAATTACGTAAAGCGTTATTCATGGTAACAACACTGGTATTTTCTTCCCTAGCCACTTCGCCAGCATTCGCCTTAGCATGTCTAGCCAAGCCCGGTAATACGGCCAAGGAGTACGCAGAGCTTTGCGCCTGGACAGGACCAGGTTTCCCTTTCTGTTTTTGATGCCTGATGCTCCGTCATTATGAAGTGATTATGACCCGAGCCTTTTGCTTAAGGAGGAAAGGCTCGTTCAGAACGCCATGTTCAGCTTCCCATAGTGGACCACCACACCCAGCTTGAAATACTTCCTTTTTTTCAATCCACAGGCTTTTATCCTCAGCAGCCTGATTGCGCCAGAAAGACATCGAAAAGATATCAAGATTTAACACAAAACTTTGAATCTTGATGATACATTGCGTTCACTTCATCGTGTTAGTTCTCATTTTGATGAAAAATGAATCGTCTCCAGGTTTATATTAATGAGTGAAGTGCTCATGATTCCTATCGGCGCCGTAAATCACTTCACGGCTGGTCAATATTGGAGATGTCACATGCCGAGCGACTATATGCAGCACAGGATAAATCAATATGGACAAAATGTATGTAATACTAGTAAATTTATATCCGATTGTCGAAAGACAAAGATTGCCGAGAGATTCATATCTGTTAATAATGTCTTATGCAAATGCCCATCAAGTGAAGAGACATGCCGTTGGATAAATTATACGAATCACTGTCGTTCCGATTATGAGTTTCCACACTACAAACTCCCAAACAAAGAGGTTACCATAAAGAAGATTACCTATACTTATGGTAAGACCGATACCTCCTATTATTGCCCTTGCCCGCCTGATCCATGTGCATCGGAAGCATTTTATAATCAATGTCGAGATTATGAATCAAAGAACATGCATGGTTTAGATGTTGCCCAAGCTAGACTCATTCTTCATCCTAAAGATTATCCAAAACAGTATCCAGAAACAGCAAAGCTGGTTGGTCTGCCTGAAGTTAGCTGTTTTTGTCCACCTACAGTAATCGACATCAATATTGCTTCTCCTTCCCTTTCTCAATTATTATAACAGCTTAATAGCCCTTAAAAGCAGACTCGCCATCATTGTATGGCGAGCTTTTGAATCAATTCACCCATGAATTTTATGACTATGTTCAAATTTTCTCTCTTCCTGACAATCCATTCCTTAGTCATACCTGTTATAGAAACCACATTTCGCGTAGCTCCATTGGTAACAGATGCGGCGCGGTGGTGTGCTGAACTGTCTCCCGCAATGCCGATGAAGGTCGGCGGATTTACCTCCGCGCTGGCGCTGAAGGTAATAATCGATGAGCTTAAAATGGAATAAGCGATCCCGGATTGATGTACTGATTTCTACCACCAACCCTGGTCGGGCGCGTGAATGGAGAGCGCACACGCCAAGATGCATTGTTGCTGCCAGTCCGTACGCGTCTGAACCCGCCACTACATTACCATTACGATTAAAGATCGTCACAAACCAGGTACCCACATTAATTTTATGCCTACCTTAACTATACAGGAACTTTTACCTGCTCCATCTGTGTTCCCAGCCATGAGCCAGCGCTGCCGTATCCATGCCAAAATGGTCAGGAGAATGTGCAGTTAGGATAACTCAAGTCGATGGCGGTGCTTGCCGTACGCACGTTACCTAGCGTCTTTATCTAAACATGGCGATAACTTGATAACAAGAATTTTCATAGACTCTTTTAAATTTTTCGCGCTTGATGCTAAATGCTAATCCACCGTGCGTGTTTGCGAGAGAAGAACGGGAAAGCAAATGATTCACGGTAGCAGGCAGAAGCGAAGGGTACAGGTGTGCATAGAAAGGCCACGGAAATCGAGGCCTTATTGGTTGATGTTGATGGTGCGTGGACGACCTTTGAAATAATTTTAAATTATTTCAATGATATAATGTGTGTTTAATACCCGATCATTCGGGCCTTTTTGTTTTGAGGTTATGTCATGAATCCGACGATTTGGATGGCGCTCGGTTTGGTACTGGTGCTGGAGGGATTGGGGCCGATGCTGTTCCCCGGCGTCTGGCGCAAGATGATAGGTTCGCTGGCGACGCTGCCGGATACGCTATTGCGCCGCTTCGGCGGCGGTTTAGTGGTCGCCGGCTGCGTCATCTACTATATGTTGCGTAGCAAAATGGGCGCGTGATCGCAGCGCGAAAAAACAGCACGAACCGGCGCGAAAAAGTACTGAAAGTCATGGATTCAGATGGTAGAATCCATTTTTAAGCAATCTGGTGAAGTTAAGAGATGGGTAAGAACGTCGTCGTACTGGGCACCCAATGGGGTGACGAAGGTAAAGGCAAGGTCGTCGACCTGCTGACCGAACGGGCCAAATATGTTGTTCGCTATCAGGGCGGACACAACGCCGGTCATACTTTAGTTATCAACGGTGAAAAAACCGTCCTTCATTTAATCCCCTCAGGCATTCTGCGTGAAAACGTCGTCAGCATCATCGCCAACGGCGTCGTGCTGTCGCCGGAAGCGCTGATGAAAGAGATGGGGGAGCTGGAGGCGCGGGGTATTCCGGTACGCGAACGCATGCTAATTTCTGAGGTGTGCCCGCTCATTCTTGCTTATCACGTGGCGATGGACGTCGCGCGCGAAAAGGCCCGCGGCGCCAAAGCCATCGGCACCACCGGCCGCGGTATCGGCCCGGCCTATGAAGACAAAGTGGCGCGTCGCGCGCTGCGCGTGGGGGATCTGTTCAATAAAGACACCTTCGCCGCCAAGCTGAAAGAGGTCGTGGATTACTATAACTTCCAGCTGGTGCAGTATTACCAGGCTGAAGCCGTGGATTATCAAACGGTGCTGGACGATATTCTGGCGGTGGCCGACGTCCTGACCGGGATGGTTGTGGATGTCTCCGAGCTGCTGGACTCTGCCCGCAAACGCGGCGATCTGATGATGTTTGAAGGCGCCCAGGGAACGCTGCTGGATATAGATCACGGCACCTATCCCTACGTTACTTCCTCCAACACCACGGCCGGCGGCGTCGCTACCGGCTCTGGCCTCGGTCCGCGCTATGTGGATTATGTCCTCGGCATCGTCAAGGCGTATTCCACTCGCGTCGGCGCTGGTCCGTTTCCCACCGAGTTGTTTGACGACACCGGCGAATTCCTGTGCGCAAAGGGCAATGAATTCGGCGCCACCACCGGCCGCCGCCGCCGCACCGGCTGGCTGGATGCGGTCGCGGTACGCCGAGCGGTGCAGATCAACTCCCTTTCCGGTTTCTGCCTTACCAAGCTCGACGTGCTTGACGGTCTGCAAGAGGTGAAAATCTGCACCGCCTATCGCCTGCCTGACGGCCGCGTGGTGGAAAGCACCCCGTTGGTGGCGGAAAACTGGGAAGGCATTGAGCCGATTTATGAGACGCTGCCGGGCTGGAGCGAAAGCACCTTCGGTGTGAAGCAATTCGACAAGCTGCCCGACACGGCGCGTCGCTACATCAAGCGTATAGAAGAGGTGAGTGGCGTGCCGGTTGATATCGTTTCGACCGGGCCTGACCGTAGCGAAACCATGATTCTACGCGATCCGTTTGACGCCTAACGGCCCTCGGGCGTAAATTAGCAAAAAAGAGAGCAAACCGGGCGTGGCCCGGTTTGTTTTTATATGTCAATAGGTTATCCTGCCGTAATCGCGAATGCCCTCATTGCCGACCAACAAGTTTTATGGCCTGTTTGGTTCTCAAAGGTTACTCTTATTGTTCATGTTTTCATTGTTCATGTTTTCCTTTTTACCGGTACGTATGCCCCCGTCAGGGTTTGGCGGGCCTGCCAATGATAGCGGTATCTAGGCCGGCGCTCTGCGCGCCGGCCGGTTGTAGCGCGGAAACAGAGGTTGACATTTTGCCTGCCGTTGAAAACAGGTGTTGCCGCAGGCACCCATAGGGTTCATCGCATCATTCCGCGCCTCGCGTGGCCGGCATGATTGCCCTAACCACCGCTCTACAAAAACGTGCGCGTGCCCGCTAGCGGCACGGCAACCTGTTTTGACATTATGGAGATAGCTCAATGTCACACTATCCCTTTCTGGAAAGAGAGGCAGAAAAATACGCGTTCCCGGTGCCAAGCCGAGAATTTATCCTCGCCCATTTAGCCAAGCGGGAAAAATCCGCCAGCCGCGAGGAGTTGGCGCAAGAACTGGATATCAGTGGTGAAGACCAACTGGAAGGCTTGCGCCGCCGCCTGCGCGCAATGGAGCGTGACGGGCAACTGATTTTCACCCGCCGGCAGTGCTATGTGCTACCGGAGCGGCTGGATTTGTTGCGCGGTAAGGTCATCGGCCATCGCGACGGTTTCGGTTTCCTGCGCGTCGAAGGCAGCAAGGACGATTATTATTTATCCGCCGAACAGATGAAAATGGCCATTCACGGCGATGTCGTCATGGCGCAGCCGCAGAGCGCGGACCGCAAAGGCCGCCGCGAGGCGCGCATTGTGCGGGTGCTGGTGCCGAAAACCAGCCAGATCGTGGGCCGCTTTTTCATTGATGCAGGCAGCGCTTTCGTGGTGCCGGACGATAGCCGTCTCAGTTTCGATATCCTGATCCCGCCGGAAGCGACCCAGGGCGCCCGCATGGGGTTCGTGGTGGTGGTGGAACTGACCCAGCGTCCGACACGGCGCACCAAAGCCATCGGCAAAGTGGTGGAAGTGCTCGGCGATAATATGGGCACTGGCATGGCGGTGGATATTGCGCTGCGCACCCACGATATTCCCTACGTCTGGCCGCCGGAAGTCGAGCAGCAGCTGGCGGATTTACAAGAAGAGGTACCGGAAGCGGCAAAGCGCGGGCGTATCGATTTACGTGCGCTGCCCTTGGTGACCATCGACGGTGAGGACGCGCGCGACTTCGATGACGCGGTGTACTGCGAGAAAAAACGCAGCGGAGGTTGGCGTCTGTGGGTGGCGATTGCTGATGTGAGCTACTATGTCCGGCCGCATACGCCGCTGGACCAGGAAGCCAGCCGGCGTGCGACCTCGGTCTATTTCCCCTCCCAGGTGATCCCGATGCTGCCCGAGGTGCTGTCCAACGGCCTGTGCTCCCTCAATCCGCAGGTGGACAGACTGTGTATGGTCTGCGAGATGACTATCTCCACCCAGGGGCGTCTCTCTTCCTACAAGTTTTATGAAGCGGTGATGAATTCCCACGCGCGCCTGACCTACAACAAGGTCTGGCAGATCCTGCAGGGCCAGCAGGAATTGAGCACTCATTACGCGCCGCTTATCAAGCTGCTGACCCAATTGCATGAAATGTACCAGACGCTGGAACAGGCGAGGTTGCAGCGCGGCGGCATCTCTTTTGAAACCGAAGAGGCCAAGTTCATCTTCAACGCGGAGCGCCGCATCGAGCGTATCGAGCCGGTAAAGCGCAATGATGCCCATAAACTGATCGAAGAGTGCATGATCCTGGCGAATATTGCCGCGGCGCGCTTTGTCGAGAAGCATAAAGAGCCGGCGCTTTATCGTGTGCATGACCGGCCAAGCAATGACCATATCACCTCGTTGCGCACGGTATTGAGCGAACTGGGGCTGACCTTGGGGGGCGGCGATAAACCTGAGCCCAAAGATTATGCCGATATGATGAATCTGGTCGCTGGCCGCCCGGACCACGAAATGCTGCAAACCATGCTGCTGCGATCTATGAAGCAGGCGATTTATGATCCTGAAAACCGCGGCCACTTCGGGCTGGCGCTGCAGGCGTATGCTCATTTCACCTCGCCTATCCGCCGTTATCCGGATCTTGCGCTGCATCGGGCGATCAAATATCTTCTCGGCCGACAGAATGGCGACGTCGATGGACGGGCCACACCGACCGGCGGCAGGCATTCAGAATTGGAAGAGATGTTGCAGCTTGGCCAGCAATGTTCGCTGAGCGAGCGTCGCGCCGATGAAGCGACCCGCGACGTGGCAGACTGGTTGAAGTGCGATTTCATGCAGGATCACGTCGGGCAAGTATTCAGCGGCATTATTACCAGCGTCACCAGTTTCGGTTTCTTTGTGCGTCTCGATGAGCTGTTTATCGACGGCCTGGTGCATGTCTCGTCGCTGGACAATGATTATTATCGCTACGACAACATCGGCCAGCGGCTGATAGGCGAGTCCGGCGGCAGAGTGTACCGGCTCGGGGACGCGGTGGAAAGCCGCGTTGAAGCCGTACATATGGACGAACGCAAAATCGATTTTTCATTGATTTCCAGCCGCCGTCAGCCGCGCGGTGCCGACAAAACCGAGCGCCAGCGTCAGCAGCAAGCCGCCCGCGGCGGCAACGACGGCAAACCGCCGCGCCGACGCAGCAGCAGTAAACAGCCCGCCAATTTTGAACCCGGCAGCGCATGCCGGCCGACAGGGAAAGGGGGCGACAAGCCCGGCGGCGGGCGGGGTAAACACCAGCGCGGCGGTGCTCATCCCGCCACGCAAACGGCCCTGGGCGCCCAGCCGACCCAGCCTGCGGCGCAGGGCGCAGGGCGCGGCAAAGGCGGCCACGCCTCTTCGGCGCCGGCCAAACCGTCGACCGAGGACAGTTCGCGCAAGAAAACGTCCGCCGAGGGCGCCACCCGTAATAAAGCCGCTGGCGGCAAAACGCACCGCCGCAGGAAACCCGCCACGGCTTCCGGTCGCTCAGAAAACTGATAGCCGGGCCGCGACGTTTATTAGCACAACCCTAAACGGGCCGGCAGGCCCGTTGCCGATGAAAGACGATCATGAGCGAAATTATTTACGGTATTCATGCCGTACAGGCCCTACTGGAGCGCGATCCGCAGCGTTTCCTGGATGTGTATTTGTTAAAAGGACGCGACGACCGCCGTTTGCAGCCGCTGGTTCAGCAACTGGAGCAGGCCGGCATCGTTATTCAGATGGCCAGTCGTCAGTGGCTGGATGAGAAAGCAGAGGGCGCGTTACACCAGGGCATTGTCGCCCGCGTGCAGGCAGGGCGGCAGTTTCAAGAGAACGAACTGCAGGCGCTACTGGCACAGCAGGCCGCGCCGCTGCTGCTGGTTTTGGATGGTGTTACCGATCCGCATAACCTTGGCGCCTGTCTGCGCTGTGCCGACGCCGCCGGTGTCCATGCGGTGATTGTGCCGCGCGATCGCGCGGCGCCGCTGAACGCCACCGCCAAAAAGGTCGCCAGCGGTGCCGCGGAAACCGTGCCGCTGATCCGCGTCACCAATCTGGCGCGCACGCTGCGCCTGCTGCAAGAGCATAATGTGTGGATCGTCGGCACCGCCGGCGAGGCGGATCATCATCTCTATCAAAGTAAACTCACCGGGCCGCTGGCGCTGGTGATGGGCGCGGAAGGCGAAGGCATGCGCCGCCTGACCCGTGAACATTGCGATGAGCTCATCAGCATTCCCATGGCCGGCGCGGTTTCGTCCCTTAATGTGTCGGTTGCTGCCGGAGTATGCCTGTTTGAAGCCGTGCGGCAGCGAAGTTAGACATCATCTCGCGGCCGCCGGCGAGCGCTATCGGGCCGGCGGCTGAAGCGCTTTTTTTATGATGCCATAGGTATTTTCGCCCGCGCCCTGCGGCGCCGTACGTTCCCGCCTTTGACGACTTAGCGTGCCCGCCACCTCGGGTAATCGCGCCGATGAGCCCCTAAATGCGTGCGCGCCGCGCCATTACCGATAAAGAATCGCTTCTCCGTGCCAGACGCCGGGGATGACCGTTTCATCGATCATCAGGATCTGGTAGTAATGCGCCTGACGTTCATCCGCCTGGCGCTGAATGGCGTTTTTAGCATCCATCAGACTGCCGCGTTCATCCACGGTAACCTTGCCTGTCCGCGTCAGCGAACCCACCATATTGCGGCTGATTTCCACCGCCTGTTGTTCGGTCGCCGGCGGTTTGCCGTTTAACACGCTACATCCCGCTAACGGCAAGCAGCAAAAGATGATCGTCGAAGTAAGCCATTTCATAGCCAAATATCCGCAGTGCTTAGATGATTAAAGTATAGCGAAACCGGCCAGCAGTGATTATGGTAATGACCGGACGCTGCGGTGACAGGACGGCGTAGCGTGACGTGTTACGGCGAACGGGGAGGACCCATGGTAGAGATGCATCAGGAGTACGTCGGCGACATCGAAGTGATACATGCGGTGCCGGCGGGCGGTTATGCTTTACCGCTGCCGACGCTGTTTTTTTACCATGGCTACACCTCGTCCAAAGAGGTCTATAGCTATTTCGGCTATGCGCTGGCGCAGGCCGGGTTCCGTGTGATCCTGCCGGATGCTCTTATGCATGGTGCCCATTTTGACGGCGATGAGCAACGCCGCCGGCGGCATTTTTGGGATATTCTGCGCAATAATATCGACGAATTGCCCGCGCTGTATGCGCACTATCGCCAGCAGGGGCAGATTGACGGGCGGCGCGTCGATGGGCGGCATGACCGCGCTAGGGGC
Source organism: Sodalis sp. (in: enterobacteria) (assembly GCF_047607725.1). Classification (GTDB taxonomy): domain Bacteria; phylum Pseudomonadota; class Gammaproteobacteria; order Enterobacterales; family Enterobacteriaceae; genus JBLKSS01. Next base: position 21,691 of record NZ_JBLKSS010000072.1, read on the forward strand.
GCTGGCGCGCTATGATTGGCTGTCGTCTGCCGCGGCGTTGATGGGATCCGGCGATTTTATGCGGCTCAGCCGCACGTTATTTCCGCCGGTTACGCCGGATGCGCCGGATTATGAACGGCGCTTTGCCGCTGCGCTGGCGCCGCTGGCGCCGCTGGCGGACTACGACGTCTTTCAGCGGCTGGATAAATTGCGTGATCGGCCGCTGCTGCTCTGGCATGGTGACGCGGATCCACTGGTGCCGCCGGCGGAAAGCGCGCGGCGCCCATCATCGGGTACGCTATCTCACCGAGCCGGAAATTGGCCATAAAATTACCGTGGGCGCGCTCGCGGCCACCGTCGCTTTTTTTCGCGATGCGCTTTAGCGTTGTGGCTAAAGGCTAAGGCCGAGCGCCGGCCGTGTAACCCGGAAATAATCCGCCGCGGTCCTTGTGTTTAGCCGGCCGGATAAGTACAATTATGCGTCATTTTTCGACCGCACACTTATCACGTTCCTTGCTTCCATGGGCCGCGGTTGACCCTGACAGGAGGCTGAATAATCCGTAAGGAGCAATTCTATGCGTCATTACGAAATTGTTTTTATGGTTCATCCTGACCAAAGCGAACAGGTTGCCGGCATGATCGAACGCTACAGCGCCCTTATTACCGGTGCTGAAGGCCAGATCCATCGCCTGGAAGACTGGGGCCGCCGTCAGCTGGCTTACCCGATCAACAAACTGCACAAAGCGCACTATGTTCTGCTGAACGTAGAAGCGCCGCAGGAAGTGATCGACGAGCTGGAAACAGCTTTCCGCTTCAATGACGCCGTTATCCGCAGCATGATCATGCGCGTTAAGCACGCGGTGACTGAAGCGTCTCCGATGGTCAAAGCGAAAGACGAACGCCGCGAGCGCCGTGAAGATTTCGCCACCGAAACCAACGAAGACTCTGATGCTGGGGATTCTGAAGAGTAATCGATGATGACGGCGAACCGTCTGATGCTGTCGGGCACCGTGTGCAAGATACCCATCCGTAAGGTCAGCCCATCAGGTATTCCGCATTGCCAGTTCGTGCTTGAGCACCGTTCTGTGCAGCAGGAAGCCGGTTTTTCACGCCAGGCATGGTGCCGACTGCCCGTGGTGGTCAGTGGAAAACACACTCTCGATATGACTCGCAGTATAACGGTCGGCGCGCAGATCACCGTGCAGGGGTTCATCAGTTGCCATCAAGGGCGCAATGGCCTCAGCAAAATAGTTCTGCATGCCGAGCGGATTGATTTGATAGATTCTGGAGACTAGCCCTAATGGCACGTTATTTCCGTCGTCGCAAGTTCTGCCGTTTCACCGCGGAAGGCGTTGTTGAGATCGACTACAAAGACATCGCTACGCTGAAAAACTATATCACCGAAAGCGGTAAAATTGTCCCGAGCCGGATTACCGGTACTCGCGCCAAATACCAACGTCAGCTGGCCCGCGCGATCAAGCGTGCGCGCTACCTTTCCCTGTTGCCGTACACTGATCGTCATCAGTAATCGGTCATTGTCCACTAAGTCTTTGAGAGGATAAGGTAATGCAAGTTATTCTGCTTGATGAAGTCACCAACCTGGGCGGTTTGGGTGATCAGGTTAACGTTAAAGCGGGTTATGCTCGTAACTTCCTGGTGCCGCAAGGCAAAGCCGTGCCGGCCACCAAGAAAAACGTAGAATATTTCGAGGCGCGCCGTGCTGAACTGGAAGCCAAACTGGCGGACGTTCAGGCCGCGGCTGAAGCACGCGCCGCGAAAATCAATGAACTGGGCAGCGTCACTATCGCGTCTAAAGCAGGCGACGAAGGTAAACTGTTCGGCTCTATTGGTACTCGTGATATCGCTGACGCGATCACCGCCGCCGGCGTTAACGTCGCGAAAAGCGAAGTGCGTCTGCCGAACGGTGTTCTGCGCACGACTGGCGACTACGACGTCAGCATCCAGGTACACAGCGATGTTTTCGCTACCCTGAATGTGGTGATTGTGCCCGAAGCGTAATCGCTAGATTATGCGACGATAAAACGCCGGCACAGAGCCGGCGTTTTGCTATTTCACCCCGCGCAGAGGGTGGGACGACAACCGGCGGTGCGCCGGTTTTTTTTTGGGGCGCTGCGCGGGGGAGCGGGCTGAGGGCGTCAAGGGTCAGCGACGGTGGCGGAATGGTTATTGCCGCTGGTAGCTGCCGTCGGGCTGGAGCGCAAAACGTACCGGGCCGGCGGCGCCGGTTTCTATTTCCAGCAGCGTCACAACGCCCTGCGCGTTTTGCACGATGCGTACTTCCTGCCCGGCCTGCAGGCTGCTCAGCGGTTTGTCGTTGCCCTCTACCTGTGCCATGGCAAAGACATCCGCCACCGGCAGATTATGTGCGCGGAACAGCTGGGCCAGCGTCTGGCCGTCGACGATGCGGTACGTTTGTAGGTGCCGCTTGTCCATGTTGCTGCCACCGGCGCTGTTGTCCACCAGCTCGGCCTGCATACTCGGCACAGCAGAGGATGCCGCATCGTTGCGGGCCATTGGCGCCGGAGGCGTCGTTGGACTGTAGGGCCAAAGCAAAGCGATGGCCACCAGTAATACGACAATCAGCAGCCAGCGGCGATGCATGAGCGGTAGCGGCCCCATCCAGTTAAAGCCGTCCGGCAAGGTGCCACAATGTCGCCAATAGCGCCTGTCCACGCTGTGAGGCGCGTGCGCGGGGCGCTTACGTGTGGAGGGCCGCTGACGTTCGTGGCGGTACGTCTGTCAGATAGTCAGGGCGATGGCCGGCACTGCCGAGGGGCGTTGCATCGGGCTCATCATCGGCGGCGCCGTAGCGGCCGGATGTTGCGCCAGCGTCACGGCGGGAATCGCGCCCGACGTCGGCGCTGCCGATGGCCTGGGTATAGGGCGCATCCTCCGTCGACGCGGCAGGCAGGCTGTCCTGCGCACCCGTGTTTTGCCGTGGCGCGCGTTTATCGCTCTCAAGGGCGGGCCGGCTGACGTCATCATCGGGGCTGAAACGGCGACGCCATTTCTCCCGCAGGCCGTCCAGGCCCGGCAGCGAAAAGCCCGGGGACGTGTTCTTCCTGGGCGCGATTCTGCCCATGATGACCTCTCTTGCAAAACTGTTGCCGTAACCCGATGAAGTATAGAGCGGCGTGGGATGAAGCTCCATGCCTATTTTATACCGTGACGCTGACGTTGCTGGTTCCGGTCACGTCCGATCACTGATTCCGGTCGCCCGATCAGCGATTCCTATTCTGTCCGATCGCTCATCTTCTGTTCTGCCATACTCTGGAGACTTTTAGCTTCCGGGGGTATGGCATGGCACGTAAAAAGAAGAACGCGAGAACAGAAATGTGCATCTATATCAATGTATTACGCATGAAATTTGAGCAGCGTCGCTCGAATCGCACCATCGCAGCAGCGCTCGGCATCGGCTGTACCACAGTGCACGATATCCTCGGCCGATTCACGGTAGCTAACCTGGTCTGGCCATTGCCG
>NZ_JBLKSS010000073.1:0-24550 GCF_047607725.1 Sodalis sp. (in: enterobacteria)
TTACCCCACCTACTAGCTAATCCCATCTGGGTTCATCCGATGGTGTGAGGCCCGAAGGTCCCCCACTTTGGTCTTGCGACGTTATGCGGTATTAGCTACCGTTTCCAGTAGTTATCCCCCTCCATCGGGCAGATCCCCAGACATTACTCACCCGTCCGCCGCTCGACTTGCATGTATTAGGCCTGCCGCCAGCGTTCAATCTGAGCCATGATCAAACTCTTCAATTAAAAGCTTGATGCTCAAAGAATTAAAACTGGTATTCATATGAATATTCGTTTGTTCACTCTTCAAGACTTGATATTTCGTGTGTCGATATCGTCTTGTGAGTGCCCACACAGATTGTCCGATAAATTGTTAAAGAGCGTGGCCGGGAGGGTGTTTTCTCTACCAGGCGCGGGTRGCGTATATTACGCTTTTCCGCTGTAGAGTCAAGCTTTTATTTGCCCCTAGCGGGCCGCCTGCCTCTGGCTGAGCCGGTGATGTTCCCGGTCAGTGGAGGCGCATTATAGGGCCTTCACGGCCGGTGACAAGCGCTAATTGCAACTTTTGCGTCGACTGGCGATAAATTAAACGAAGCACTCTTTTTCCGCCGCCCGTTTATCCATCGGAACCTGTTTTTCAGTCAACTCTAACGCCGACGGACTGATAATTCTTTTTTGGCCCGCCGGCGAAAAGTTCCCGCCGTCGGTACGAGCGCGGGGTGAGGCTGTCGTCGCGATCGCGACATAGAGAGGAAGAGAGACGAAACGCCAGCGGCCTAAGTGCAAAGGGTGAGAGCAGCACGATGGGGATCGGATGGATTAACGCCGTGTCCTGGCCCAAGCGGCATGGTCCGTTGTTAAGGCATGGCCTACTGTTAGAGCGTAAGCTTTCCCAATGATCCGAAACCATAGCGCGTCAATGCGGGCATCAGCGCCACCGCCTGCGGCGGGGTGGCAAGACAGTAGGCCCTATTCTGCCCCGCCTCGCCCTGTAGGCCACTGACATCTATCTCATGCTCTACCAGCCAGGCGGCACGGCGGGCAATGGCTGAGCCGGAATCGACCAGGCGGGAGCCTTCCGGCAGTACCGACTGTAATTCCTGGCTTAGCAGGGGAAAATGGGTGCAGCCAAGCACGACCGTGTCGGGGGGCTCCACCGCCCTTAACCAGGGACGTAGGAGTTTACGCAGCACCGGCAGCGGCACCATTTCGCCGTGCAGTTTGGCTTCCGCCATATCCACCAGTTCGGCCGTACCCAATTGCAAAATTTGGCAATCGCCGGCGAATTGACTGATCAAATCGTGAGTATAGCTGCGCTGTACGGTAGCGCGGGTCGCCAGTAGTCCGACGATGCCATTGCGGGTTAGCCTGGCCGCCGGTTTGATGGCCGGCACCACGCCGATGATGGGGCAGGGAAAACGCTCACGCAACGCAGGCAATGAAATCGTGCTGGCGGTATTACAGGCAACGATGACCATATCGAGCTTCTGCAGCCGCCACATCGCGCCAACGATGGCGACGACCCTATCGACAATGAATTGCTCCGGCTTCTCACCATAGGGGAAAGCCTCATTGTCAAACACATACAGATAATGGGCATCCGGCAACGTTTGCCTGACCTCATCATAAATCGATAGGCCCCCCACGCCGGAGTCAAAGACAAGAATGGTGGGTCGTTTAGCGGGGCTGCCGTCAGAAAGCATAGGTCCCGGTGAGATACAATTCCCGTCCTGCAGTCTGGTAGTCATAAGCTGTCTCATAATTTTTATCGAACACATTAGCAAGTCTACCACGAACCGTCAAGCGGGTTGTGAGCGGATATGACGCCGCGATATCCCAAAGACTCACGCCGCCCAGCCGTACGTGTTGATTGGTGTTGTAATCCGTATCCCAGCGCTGCCCTAAATAACGGTAATTCAGCGACCAGTCGATATTGGCCACCAGCCAGTCCAATTGATATTTCACCTGCTGTTTGGCGCGGCGCGCCAAGATTTCGTTGGTCTTGGCATCACGCGGATCGAGGTATTCCAGCGTCACTTGGTGCGCCAGCACGCCTGTAGTAAACGAGCCCGTCCACTCTACCCCTTTAATGCGCGCCTTGCCGATATTGTAATAGTTTTCGCTGTCAGTATCCCACGCGATCATATCGTCAATATCGTTGCGATAGGCGGTTAAACGCCAGTCCAGCGGGCCGGTTAAACCTTCTAGTCCCCCTTCCCACTGTTTGCTCTGCTCGGGATCGAGCTGTGCATTGCCGCCATAGGCGCTATAAAGCTGGCCGAGATTCGGCTCCTTATAGGCGGTGCCATAGGACAGCAGGAGGCGATAACCCTCGACGACTTCCCAGGCGGCGCTGCCCTGCCAGGTATCGTGCCAGCCGAACTGCGAATTATCATCCTCTCGCGCCGCACCCTCCAAGGTTACCGGGCCGTATAATTGCTGAACCGTGGCATATAAGCCGGTATTACGCTGCTCATAGCCATCGCTGAGATAATTGGTGCCGGGCTCGGTGGTCTGTTTCTGCCAATCCACCCCAGCGCTGGCGGTACCGTGTGCGATTTGCAGCGTATTACCCCACTGCAGGTAATACTGCTTGGAGTCGTCCAGCGTGGCGAAATCCGCATAAGGTCCATAGTGGGGATCATAGTTATAGTCTTTGGTATGGTTATAACTGAAAGACAATTAGGAAGCATAAATCCCCTGCTGGAAGCGCAGGCCGGTATCCCAGGTCCGGCTGTAGAGCTGCCGGGTGTCCGGCAGCACATCCGGATGATTGGCGTCGCTGTAGGAATAGGTGCCGTCATACGCGCTGCGGTTGTTAAAACCGTAAGTGCGGGTAAAACCGCTGAATTGCTCGTTGAACCGATGTTCCAGACCAGTGTACAGCGTTTTACTCATGAAGCCATCGTGATCAGGCTGGGCCGGATCGCCATAATTATCCGGCAAGTTGGCCCGAACATCGAATCCGCGGGTATAGGTATAATTGCCCGCCAACGTGGCGGTGGTGTTTTCCCCCAATTGCTGACGGGTAGCGCCGTCATAGGTCTGATAACCGTGGGAGCCCATACCGGCGCTAAGCGTGCTGCCGTCCTGTTCTCGGGTGGTGATGATATTCATCACGCCGCCAATCGCATCGGAGCCGTACACCGCCGAACGCGGCCCGCGGATATATTCAATGCGCTGCACCAGCGCGATGGGGATTTGGCTGAGATCGGAGGAGCCGGATATACCCGCCTGATTCATCCGCACGCCGTCGATTAACACCAGCGCATGGCTGGCGTTGGTGCCGCGAATGAAAAGCGAACTTTGCTGACCGAGACCGCCGTTCTGACCGATATCCACTCCCGGCAACCGGCTCAGCGCCTCGGCCACCGATTTAATCTGTCCGCGATAGATATCTTCGCGGGTGACCATGCTGACCTGCGCCAGTACCGAGGATACCGGGTGGGGGAAGCGGTTCGCGGACATAATCAGCGCATGGCCGTCGGCAGCCTGCGTGGCGGCGCTATCTTGCCCCCAACCGGAAAAGGCCGTGACGGACAGCGTCACCAGTACGGTTGTTTTTGTTTTAGACATCTCTTCGCATCCAATCGATTGGCAGGACGCCGCTGGCTACAGGTACCGGCCGCCTGCGGCGGACCCTGGAGGAAACTGTGGAAAACCGGCAGCGTCTTGGGCCGGCCCATAATCCTACCGTTCCGGCGATAAAAGTGTCCAGGGAACAAATGCGCCAGGACACTTACACGCGACAAAACTGGACATTAACGGTTTATTCCCTACAATCCCGGGCAAAAGCGGTCATTACCGCCCAATTAGCAGGAAACGACCATGACGCCACAGACGTTACCCCTCGACCAGTATGAACACCAGTTGACGGAAAAAGCGAACCGTCTGCGGCAGATGATGCTGGCGTTCCAGGCGCCCGAGGCGCAGATTTTCCGATCGCGGCCGGCGCATTATCGCATGCGGGCCGAGTTCCGCATCTGGCATGATGAGGACGATCTTTATCACATCATGTTCGATCAGCAGACCAAAGCGCGGATCCGCATCGATCATTTCATGGCCGGCAGTACCCTCATCAATACGCTGATGACCGAGATGATGACGGCCATACGCCCTGAGCCCGTGCTGCGCGCCAAGCTGTTTCAAATAGACTATCTCACGACGCTAAGCGGCGAAGCGGTCGTCACGCTCATTTATCACCGACCGCTGGACGATGCCTGGAGCGATTGCGCCGCGCGCCTGCGCGACGCATTGCGCGCCCGCGGGTACCAAATCCAGCTCATCGGCCGCGCCAACAAGACCAAAATCTGCCTGGATCGCTATTATGTCGACGAGCGTCTGCCCGTCGCCGGCCGCACTCTTATCTACCGACAGATAGAGAACAGCTTTACCCAGCCCAATGCCGATATCAATATTCACATGCTGGAATGGGCGCTGGCGGCCACCGAGGGCGCGCAGGGTGATTTGCTGGAGCTCTACTGCGGCAACGGCAATTTTTCCCTGGCGCTGGCGCGTCATTTCGACAGAGTGCTGGCCACTGAAATCGCCAAACCGTCGGTGGAGGCGGCACAGTACAATATCGCCGCCAACCATATCGACAACGTGCAAATAATCCGTATATCGGCGGAAGAATTTACCCAGGCGATGTGGGGGGAACGCGAATTTACGCGTTTGAAGGAGATTGATTTGCGCAGCTACCGTTGCGAAACGATTTTTGTCGACCCGCCGCGCAGCGGGCTGGACGATGAGACGGTGAGCATGGTGCAGGCCTATCCGCGCATTCTGTATATCTCCTGCAATCCCGACTCTTTGTGCCGCAACCTCACTACGCTTGCGGCCACGCACCGTATTGAACGGCTGGCGCTGTTTGATCAGTTTCCCTACACCCATCATATGGAGTGCGGCGTGTTGCTGGTACGCAAGGCGACGGCGGGTTAACGCCGCCGGCACTTAACACCAAAAGGCGAAGCCTGGACATCCTCGCATAGGCCATGACGCCGCCCGCAGACGTATCCAAGCCGAGGAACGTTAACCGTCATCCAGGGCGGCCATGTCTATAGCGAGGACGTCAGGCCGGCGCATTTTGGGTAAGAAGCAAGACAGCCGGACCTACGCGGCAAGCGATTCCCCGCCCGAGGTGATGCAGGCCTCAGTAATTTTCATCGCCATCCGTTTGCGTCCGGCGCAGCATTTTCAGCCGCCGACCAATCCACAATACCAGCACTACCGCCAGAATTGACGGCACGAAATTGGAGCCGATAGCAGGATATTCGGCGCGCACAATGGCGCTGTACACCAACAGCCCCAGCAGAAAATTCGCCGCCACCAGTAAGGGATAACCCGGCGGCATCGCATGATGTTGATAACGCTGATGTAGGCAATACAGCGCCAGCGCGATCGGCGGAAAGAGGGAAAACGGAACGATGGCGTTAAACAGCGCGGTAAAACTGCCGTTAAGGGACTGGCCCGCAATCAGTGCCAACAGCAGCGTGCCTTTCTCTGCGAGGGGATTTAGGGTCATCTGTTACCTGCCATTATTCTGGGTAAGGGTCAGCGCTTTTTCCTGTTCGCGACGGTACCAATAAAAAGCCCCTTTGGAAATCATACGCAACTGCAGCACCAGCCGCTCTTCCAGCTGGCGGCGCTGCTCCAAATCGACATCCAGCGCTTCCGCGCCGGCATTGAAGACGATGATAACCATCGCTTCCGCCTGCGCTTCGGTAAAGCTGCGCGGCATATGGTTTTCTATTTCCAAATAATCGGCGAGCTCGGCGATGAAGTGCTGGATTTCCCGCGCCACCGCGGCGCGAAAGGCGCTGGAGGTGCCGGAACGTTCGCGCAGCAGCAGGCGAAAGGCATTGGGGTTATTACCGATAAATTCCATAAAGGTGGCCACCGAGGTGCGGATCACGCTGCCCCCCTTGGCGATGCGCTGACGCGCCTGGCGCATCAATTGGCGCAACATCAGACCGCTTTCGTCCACCATGGTGAGCCCCAGCTCATCCACATCGCGGAAATGACGGTAAAACGAGGTGGGCGCAATGCCGGCTTGGCGGGCGACTTCACGCAGGCTCAGGCTGGCGAAACTGTGTTCAGCGCTCAACTGGCTGAATGCCGCCTCAATGAGCGAACGCCGCGTCCGCTCTTTTTGTTGCGCTCTGACGCCCATATAAACCATCCAGCCTCGCAATAATTGTAAAAAAACAACTATATCAAAATTTGTTGCAACAGCGTTGATACAAACTGTGTATTTTAACGTCCGTGCGCCTTGCCACGATCACACGATCGGGGGTCTGACAGGACGATCCGTGCTGTAACGGCCCGCCCGATACGTTGACAATTGGGATATGCGGGCGTTGATGTTACAATTAGGTTGTTAATTTGTATTCATCAGGTTGGGACAGCTATGCAACCAAAGTACGATTACGATGCCATTATTATCGGTTCCGGACCGGGCGGCGAAGGTGCCGCCATGGGGTTGACTAAGCGTGGCGCGCGCGTCGCGGTGATTGAACGCTATGACAACGTCGGCGGAGGTTGCACCCACTGGGGCACCATTCCCTCCAAAGCCCTGCGCCAGGCGGTTAGCCGGATTATTGAAGTCAACCAGAGTCCGCTGCATGGCAATACCCACCTGCCCCATACCGGCTTCGCCGATATTCTGCGCCACGCCGATCAAGTCATAAAGCAGCAAACCTATATGCGCCAGGGCTTTTACGAGCGCAACCACTGCCAGATATTCACCGGCGAGGCCAGCTTCGTTGATGAACACCGGGTGCAGATCCACTATGGCGACAACACCACCGAGATCCTTAGCGCGGAAAATATCGTCATCGCCTGTGGCTCTCGCCCCTATTATCCCCAGGATGTAGATTTTGACCATGCGCGTATTTACGATAGCAACTCTATCCTCGATTTAAAGCACGATCTCCACCATGTTATTATTTACGGTGCCGGCGTCATCGGCTGCGAGTACGCGTCAATTTTTCGCGGTATGAACGTCAAGGTGGATTTGATTAACACCCGCGATCGGCTGCTGGCGTTCCTCGATCAGGAGATGTCCGACGCCCTGTCTTATCATTTCTGGAAAAACGGCGTGGTTATCCGCCACAACGAAGAATACGAAGAAATTAAAGGGCTCGATGACGGCGTTGAGGTACGTTTTCGCTCCGGTAAACGCATGAAAGCCGATTGCCTGCTTTACGCCAACGGCCGCACCGGCAATACCGATACCCTTAAGCTGGACAATATCGGGCTGGAAGCGGACAGCCGCGGCCTGATTAAAGTCAACAGCATGTATCAAACCGCCGCTCGCCATATCTATGCGGTCGGCGATGTGATTGGTTATCCCTGCCTGGCCTCCGCGGCTTACGATCAGGGCCGTATCGCCGCACAGGTGATAATCAAAGGGCAAGCCAATGTGCAGTTGATCGAAAATATTCCCACCGGCATTTATACCATCCCCGAAATCAGCTCTGTCGGTAAAACCGAACAAGAGCTTACGGCAATGAAAGTCCCCTATGAAGTCGGACGGGCGCAGTTCAAACATCTGGCGCGGGCGCAAATCGTCGGCATGAATGTGGGCAGCCTAAAGCTGTTATTCCACCGCGAGACGAAACAGATCCTGGGCATTCACTGTTTTGGCGAGCGCGCCGCCGAAATTATTCATATCGGCCAAGCCATCATGGAGCAGAAGGGAGAAGACAATACCATCGAGTATTTCGTCAATACGACCTTCAATTACCCCACCATGGCGGAGGCCTACCGGGTTGCGGCGCTTAACGGGTTAAACCGCCTGTTTTAGGCCGGTACCCATGTAGGTTTGCATATGGCTGCGGATACAGTCCGCTAGCTGCTCATAACGGGCGCGCAGCGGTGAACCGGGCCGATATACCAGCGCGATAGTGCGTTTGGGCTCTGGTTTATAGCAATTGAGATAGCAAACGCCATCCCGCTTGCGCTCCCGCGGTACCGCCAGCGAGGGCAGCAGGGTGATGCCGCTGCCCGCCGCCACCATATTGCGCAGGGTTTCCAGACTAGTGGCGCGAAAGTGCGTATCCTCGTCGGCGCCGGCCTGGAAGCAGAAGCCCATCGCCTGGTCGCGCAGACAGTGGCCGTCCTCCAGCATCAGCAGCCGCTCGCCGGCAAGATCCGACATCGGCACCCGATCGCGGTACGCCCAGGGATGATCGGCATAGATCGCCAACTGCATCGGTTCATCGAACAGCGGCACCTCGATAAACGCTTCCGACTCTTTCACCAGCGCCAAAATAGCGCAATCCAGCTTGCCGCTATCAAGCTGCTGCAACAGCTGGCTGGTTTGTGACTCGTGCAAATACATTTCAAGTTTGGGAAAAGTCTGGTGCAGCGTCGGAACAATATGCGGCAGCAGATAAGGCCCCACGGTGGGGATAAGGCCGATATGCAGCGGTCCCGACATGGATTCCCCCTGCTGGCTGGCCATCTCGCGCAGAACCTTCACTTCCCGTAGCACCGTACGCGCCTGATCCACCAGCAGTAGGCCGGCTTGGGTAAACAGCACTTTACGGCTGGTTCGTTCCAATAACATCACGCCCAATTCATCTTCCAGCTTGCGCACCTGTCCGCTGAGAGTGGGCTGACTAACATGGCAGGAATCGGCGGCGCGTCGGAAATGACGATGCTCGGCCAAGGCCACCAAATACTCAAGATCGCGAATGTTCATGAAGTCCTCCGTCGACGCGATAGCCCGCGTCGATAGATAGAATAGCAATCAACGATTAGTCCTATCAATAGCTAAAACCAATAATAATCCCCGCAGCAGGCTAAGGCCGTCGTGTTTCATCCATCCCGTTAATAAGGTTAGTTATGTTCCATAGTCAAGAAGGAAAGAAGGTCCCGCAAGTCATATTCCATACCCGCCAGGACGATCAATGGGTGGATGTGTCAACCGATGAACCGTTCAGCAATAAGACGGTAATTATCTTTTCACTGCCGGGGGCGTTCACGCCGACCTGCTCTTCCAGCCATTTGCCGCGTTATAACGAGCTGGCGGATCTGTTTGCGCAGCAGGGCGTGGACAGTATTGTTTGCCTCTCCGTTAACGACGCTTTTGTTATGAATGCCTGGCAAGCGGATCAGCATGCGGATCACATCAAATTTATTCCCGACGGCAACGGCGAATTCACGCGTGGCATGGGCATGCTGGTGGAGAAGGCGGCGCTGGGCTTCGGTCCTCGCTCCTGGCGCTACTCCATGCTGGTGCGCGACGGCGTAGTGGAAAAGATGTTCGTCGAGCCGGACAAATCCGGCGATCCGTTTGAAGTGTCCGACGCCGATACGATGCTATGTTATCTGGTGCCGGGATGTCAGGTGCAGCCGTCGGTGTCGTTGTTTACCAAACCCGGCTGCCCGTTTTGTGCCAGGGGCAAGCAGATGCTGGTCGAACGCGGTATGCCGTTCGAGGAAATTTTACTGGGGAAAGACGCCACCTCCGTCAGTCTGCGCGCGGTCACGGGACGCGCCACGGTGCCGCAGGTGTTTATCGGCGGCAGCGAGAAGAGTTGGCGACCTTTCTGGAACAGGCATAGCCGCGCAACCCACGTCTAAACGGCCGCGCCGCGGGACGTTCATTTTGCCCCAGGCGCAGAGCCGCTCACGTCACGCCAGACGCTGTTTCGCCTCGGCGATAGCCTGCGCGATCTGTTCCGGCGCCACGCCGCCTTTCGCCTTACGCTGCGCCAGGCACGACGCCAGCGCCAATACCGGGTAGACATCATCGCCTATCACCGGGCTGAAGGCCTGCAATTGCGCCAGCGGCAGCACCTCCAGGGGCAGCCCCTGGCGAATAGCCTCCACTACCGCCTCACCGACAATATGGTGCGCCTCGCGAAAGGGGATACCCCGCGCCACCAGATAATCCGCCAGTTCGGTCGCGTTGGCATAGCCCTGCTGCGCCGCTTCACGGCAGCGCGGCGATTTCAATTGGATGCCATCGAGTACCAGCGCCGCCATGTGCAGGCAGTCAAGCCAGGTATCCAGCGCGTCGAACAGCCCTTCTTTATCTTCCTGCATGTCCTTGTTATAGGCCAACGGCAACCCCTTTAACGTCATCATCATACCGGTCAGCGCGCCCTGCACCCGGCCGCATTTACCGCGGATAAGCTCCAGCGCATCGGGGTTTTTCTTCTGCGGCATCAGCGACGAACCGGAGGTGACGCGATCCGATAATTCGATAAAGCCCGCCTCGCCGGTGTTAAAGAAAATCAGATCTTCGGCAAAACGGGAAAGGTGTACCATGCCAATGGCCGCGTCCGACAGCAATTCCAGAACGTGATCGCGATCGGAAACGCTATCCAGGCTGTTGCGGGTGGCGCAAGCGAAACCCAGCCAGCCGGCCAGCCGATCGCGATCGATAGCGTAGGCAGTACCGGCTAAAGCACCGGCGCCGAGCGGGCTGACGTCCAGCCGTGTTAATGTGTCCCGCAGGCGGCTTTCATCGCGGGAGAGCATTTCGCCGTAGGCCAGACACCAATGGGCGAAGGTGACCGGTTGCGCGCGCTGTAAATGGGTATAACCGGGCATCACTACGTCCTGATTGGCCTCGGCGGTGAGCACCAGCGCCTGCTGCAATTGGCGAATTGCGCCAAGCAGCTCGGCGACTTGCGCTTTGCACCACAGCTTCAGATCGGTCGCCACCTGGTCGTTGCGGCTGCGCCCAGTATGCAGCTTCTTGCCCAAGTCGCCCACTTTCTCAATTAAGCGCTGCTCAACCCAGCTGTGAATATCTTCCGCATCGCTGGCGAGGATAGCCTCCGGCGCGGCGCGCACCTCTTCCAGGGTGACGTTCAGGGCGTCCTCCAGCTGCTGTTGCTCCGTTTCGCTCAACACCCCCACGGTGACCAGCGCGCGGGACCAGGCCACGGAGCCGACAATATCCTGCTCGGCCAGGCGATAATCGAACCGCAGCGAGTCGTTGACAGATTTAAAACGTTGATCCGCCGCCTGACTAAACCGTCCGCCCCAAAGTGCCATAACCTGCTCTCCTGAAAACCATGCTGACCCGCACCGTCGCGCGCGGAAAATGTGAGGGCGCGGCCTCATGCCGCGCCGTAAGAGGGTAATATCGAACCGGCCGGCGGCGCCGAGAATCAGGCCAATATGCGGGTGCCGATGGCAACGCCGTTGAACAACGCCGGCAGCTGCTCGGCGTGACGCCAGCTGGCGATATCCACCGGCCTGCCCAGCGTACGTGCCGCATCGAGCGCGGCATTGACCTTCACTATCATACCGTCGGTGATAATCCCCTGTTCGATCAGCTGTTCGGCTTTCTGCGCCGTCATTTCCGTAATGCGCTGGCCTTTGCCGTCGAGGATCCCGCTGACGTCGGACAGCAGGATCAGGTCCGCGCCCAAGGTGGCGGCCAACGCGGTCGCCGCCTGATCGGCGTTAACGTTCATCAGATCGCTATCGGCGGTGATCCCGATAGAACTGATAACGGGCAAATAGCCCGCGTCCAAGAGCGTCGTCAGCAGCGCCGGTGAACCGGGATGCGCATGGCCGACATGGCCCAGCGCCGGATCAAGCTGCGTCACGCTCACGCTGTCGCCGTCCCCCAGGCACAGCCCTACCCCAGAGATGGCGTGTTTCTTCGCCCACGCCAACAAGGTCTTATTCGCGGTACCGGCTAGCGCGCCGGTAATAATTGCAATCTGATCCGCAGGCGTCACCCGCAGACCGTTTTTCTTTACCACCGCCAGGGAAAGTTTATGCATCAAATCGTCCACCAGGCAACCCCCGCCGTGGACGATAAGCAAGGGGCGCTGGTGCTCGGCGCGATAACTATCGAACGCGGTAAATAAACGCTCCAGCGCCTCGTCGCTGTCCAGCAATACGCCGCCTAGTTTGATAATCAATGGATTCATTATGTTGTTGGCCTCACTTGTCCTTACCAAAGCGCCTGCGTCTGCGCATAACCAAAACGGATATTGGCGCACTGCACCGCCTGCGCCGCCGCTCCCTTGAGCAGGTTATCCTCGGCGGCCACCACGATCAGATGTTCGCCCTGCATTTTAAAACCGATATCGCAAAACGGTGTGTTCACTACCGCCTTCAGCGCCGGCACGCCCTGATCGTAAAGCCGCACCAGCTGCTTGTCGTCATAGGCCTGATGGAAACTGGCCGCCACCGCCACCTGGGTCGCGCCGGGCCGCAGCCGGCAGGTAATGGTCGCCAGGATGCCGCGGGCAAAATTGCCCAAATGCGGCGTGAAAATCACCGGAATACCCAAATGGCTGGCGATTTCCGGCTGGTGGCGATGGGTGAAGATACCGTAAGGCTGCAGGCTGACTTCGCAGAAGCTATTGCCGAGCGTTGCCTTGCGCCCGGCGCCGCTGACGCCGCTGATCGCATTAATCACCGGCCATTGATCGCCGTTAAGCAACCCCCCTGCGACCAGCGGTTTGAGCGCCAGCTGCGACGCTGTGGGATAACAGCCGGGCACCGCAATCAGCTGGGCGGTTTTTATCGCCTCTTCCTGCCACTCCGCCAGACCGTATACCGCCCGGTCCAGCCAGTCAGAGTACTGATGCTCGAACCCGTAATATTGCGTGTAAAAGTCTGCCTGATTGACGCGGTAAGCGCCGGAGAGATCAATCACCACGCAGCCGGCCGCCAGAAATTGCGGCGCCATCGCATGGCTCACTTCATGGGCGGTGGCGAGAAACACCACATCGGCGCGCTTCGCCCATTCGCTGACATCGTCCATCGGCTGCAGCGGCAGATCAACGATGCCTTTTAACTGCGGATGCAGCTCCGACAGCAATTTGCCAGCGTCGGCGCTCTGCACGGAGACCGTCAGCTCTGCGAGATTTATCTGCGGGTGGCGGGCCAGGTAGAGCGCAAGCTCAGCACCCGTGTAACCGCTGGCGCCGACAATCAGCGTATTCAGCATGGAATTTGTTTGCCTTCTTAAGCTTATCGAAACGGGAGTTGGGCGGTTCAGCGCCAATCCGCTGTTCACCCGCGAGGTCAAGCGTAGTAGTCTGGTAGGAACCCGTTTACATCACGCTCGACGTTAATGTATTTTTATTCATAATAATTGCATGAATATTGATACTATCCAAAGCAAAGGCTGTCAACTACGATGATAAAAATACCCCCTTTTATTGAGCTTTACCGTGCGCTTATTGCCACGCCGTCCATCAGCGCCACCGACGCCGCTCTGGACCAAAGTAATGAGGCGTTAATCACTTTGCTGGCGGGCTGGTTCCGCGATCTGGGGTTTCAGGTTAAAGTCCAGCCGGTGCCGGGGACACGCAACAAGTTTAACATGCTGGCAAGCATAGGCTGCGGGCCGGGGGGATTATTATTGACGGGCCACAGCGATACGGTACCGTTCGACGATGGCCGCTGGACGCGGGATCCTTTTGTCCTGACCGAGCACGACAATAAGCTTTACGGCCTGGGTACCGCGGATATGAAAGGGTTTTTCGCTTTCGTGCTCGACAGCCTGCGGGATATCGATGCCGCCACGCTGAAAAAACCGCTCTACGTGCTGGCGACGGCGGATGAAGAAACCTCAATGGCCGGCGCCAGTTATTTCGCGCGCAGCAGTCAATTAAGGCCGGATTACGCCATTATCGGTGAACCTACCTCCCTGACGCCGGTACGCGCGCATAAAGGCCATTTGTCCAACGCGGTCACCGTGATGGGGCAATCCGGGCACTCCAGCGATCCCGCCCGCGGCGTCAACGCCATCGAAGTGATGCATGAGGCCATCTCTCACCTCAAGCTCCTGCGCGATTCGCTACAGACACGCTATCACCATCCGGCCTTTGTCATTCCTTACCCCACCATGAATTTTGGTCATATTCACGGCGGCGATGCGGCTAACCGCATCTGCGGCTGTTGTGAATTGCATATGGATATTCGTCCGCTGCCCGGCCTGACGCTTGGCGAGCTGGAGGAGCTGATGACCGAGGCGCTGGCGCCCGTCAGCGAACGCTGGCCGGGCCGTATTACGGTGTCGGCGCTGCATCCGCCCATTCCAGGCTATGAATGCCCGGTGGATGCGCCGCTGGTGCAAGTGGTGGAAAAATTGCTGGGGGTAGAAACCGAGGTGGTCAACTATTGCACCGAGGCCCCGTTTATTCAGGCGTTATGTCCCACCCTGGTGCTCGGTCCCGGCTCTATCAATCAGGCCCATCAGCCTGATGAATTTATCGATACGGCGTTCATTAAACCCACCCGGGAATTGATCGTGCAGATTGTTCAGCATTTTTGCCAACACTGAATGAAAAACACGCTTTCCACGCCGGCATCGTCGCGCGTGGAAAACACCCTTTGCGCAGAAAACATCGCCTGAATGAATAAGATATTCTTATAATTGGTAGGTGTAATTAAATTTAGTGAATTGCCGCGAATGTGAGGTTTTTGTCGTGAAATGTTGGCAATTGACGAACCTTGCGATACGTGGCTAGATAATGGCAAACAATTTACGCTATCCGGTGAAATAAATTTTCAAAGAGTCCAATCAGGGTCCATATGAACGAACAATATTCGGCAATGCGAAGCAACGTTAGTATGCTCGGGAAGCTTCTGGGCGACACGATTAAAGATGCGATGGGAGAAAATATCCTAGAAAAGATTGAAACCATCCGCAAGCTGTCCAAATCGTCCCGGGCCGGCAATGAAAAGCATCGCCAGCAGTTACTTTCCACCCTGCAAAACCTTTCCAATGATGAGCTGCTGCCGGTGGCGCGCGCCTTCAGCCAATTTCTTAATCTAGCCAATACCGCCGAGCAATTTCATTCTATTTCCCCCCATGGCGAAGCGGCTAATAATCCTGAAGGTCTGGGCAAAGTCTTCACCCGGTTGAAAAACCACCCCGAGCTGAATGAAAAAGTGATTCGCGCCGTGGTGAAATCCCTGTCGATTGAATTGGTCCTTACCGCGCACCCCACCGAAATTACCCGCCGCACTCTGATACACATGCTGGTCGAGGTGAATAACTGTCTGAAACAATTAGATCACAACGATCTGGCGGAGTATGAGCACAAGCAGATCATGCGCCGCCTACGCCAATTGATTGCCCAATATTGGCATACCGACGAAATCTGTAAACACCGCCCGACGCCGGTGGATGAAGCCCGCTGGGGTTTCGCGGTGGTGGAAAATAGCCTTTGGGATGGGGTACCGCGCTATTTACGCGAGCTCAATGAACAACTGGAAAATGTTTTCGGCTATAAACTGCCGGTGGAAAATGTGCCGGTCACCTTTACCTCCTGGATGGGCGGAGACCGCGACGGCAACCCCAATGTTACCGCCGACATCACACGCCGCGTGCTACTGCTCAGCCGCTGGAAAGCGGTGGATCTTTTTATGCGCGACATACAGGTGCTGGTCTCGGAGCTGTCGATGGGTGAATGCACTCCCGAGCTGCGTGCGCTGGCCGGGGGCGGCGAAGAGGAGCAAGAGCCTTATCGCCGGCTAATGAAGCGGCTACGCGCGCAGCTGCTGAGTACCCAGGACTGGCTGGCGGCGCAGCTGCGTGGTGAACATCGCGCGGCGCCGGCGGATTTACTGGAAACCAACGATCAACTTTGGGAACCGCTTTTCGCCTGTTATCAGTCGCTGCGCGCCTGCGGCATGATGATTATCGCCAGCGGTCAACTACTGGATACGCTGCGGCGGATCAAATGCTTCGGTATTCAATTAGTGCGCATCGATGTGCGCCAGGAAAGCACGCGCCATACTGAAGCGTTGAGCGAAATTACCCGCTATTTGGGGCTGGGAAACTATGCCAGTTGGTCGGAAACCGATAAGCAGGCATTTTTGATTCGCGAGCTCAACTCACGGCGACCGCTGCTGCCCCGACACTGGCAGCTCAGTGAAGAGACCACGGAAGTGCTCGATACTTGTCGGGTGATTGCCGACGCGCCCCAGGGGTCGGTGGCCGCCTATGTGATTTCCATGGCGCGCACGCCCTCGGACGTCCTGGCGGTACATTTACTGCTAAAAGAAGCGGGCTGTGATTATACCTTACCGGTGGCGCCGCTGTTTGAAACCCTGGATGATTTGAATAACGCCGATCGAGTCATGACTGAGCTGCTGAATATCGATTGGTATCGCGGTATTATTCAGGGCAAGCAGATGGTAATGATTGGCTATTCCGATTCCGCCAAAGATGCCGGCGTGATGGCCTCCTCCTGGGCGCAATACCGCGCGCAGGACGCGTTGATCAAAACCTGCGATAAGGCAGGCATCAATCTTACGCTGTTTCATGGACGCGGCGGCTCCATCGGCCGCGGCGGCGCGCCGGCCCATGCCGCGCTGCTCTCCCAACCACCCGGCAGCTTGAAGGGCGGCCTGCGCGTGACCGAGCAGGGCGAGATGATTCGCTTTAAATACGGCCTGCCGGAAGTCGCCATCAGCAGTCTGGCTCTCTACACCGGCGCCATCCTCGAGGCCAATCTGCTGCCGCCGCCGGAGCCGCGCCAGGAGTGGCGCGCGCTGATGGAGGAGCTGTCGACGGTCTCCTGTGATATGTATCGCGGCTATGTGCGCGAAAACCCGGATTTCGTTCCTTATTTCCGCTCGGCGACGCCGGAGCTGGAGCTAGGCAAATTACCGCTCGGCTCTCGGCCGGCCAAACGCCGGCCCTCCGGGGGTGTCGAAAGCCTGCGCACCATTCCCTGGATCTTCGCCTGGACGCAAAACCGCTTGATGCTGCCTGCCTGGCTGGGCGCCGGCGCGGCGCTGCAGAAAGCCGTGGAATCCGGCAAGCAAGACCAATTGGAAACCATGTGCCGCGACTGGCCGTTTTTCTCCACTAGGATCGGCATGTTGGAAATGGTCTTCGCCAAAAGTGACCTGTGGTTGACCGAATATTACGATCAGCGACTGGTCGAAGAATCGTTGTGGCCGCTGGGTAAACAGTTGCGTCAGCAGTTGGCGGACGACATCAACGTGGTGCTGACGATTTCCAACGACGATCATCTTATGGCCGATTTACCGTGGATCGCCGAATCTATCGCCTTGCGGAATGTCTATACCGATCCGCTGAACGTGCTGCAGGCTGAGCTGCTGCATCGCTCACGGCAGCAGGAACAGCCCGACACTCGGGTGGAACAGGCGCTGATGGTCACCATTGCCGGGGTCGCGGCGGGCATGCGTAACACCGGCTGAGCAACGGCAACGCGCGCAACCGGTACCGCACGCGCGTCGTCGTCGGGAGGCGGCTAGCGCCAGAAGAGGTGCTACCGTCGTCGGAAGGCGCGTTGGCGACGAGGCCGCCCTTCAACGACATAGACGCGTTGTAACGGGCCTTAACACCCGCGAACGTGTGAACAACGCCTAGCCGACCAGCCCCGTTATTAAACCGCAGCCCAATTCGCCGCAGGGCCGGCCTTGATCTCTGGGCGCACCCCCAGCGTATGGCAGATGGCATAGGTGAGCTCGGCGCGGTTCAGGGTATAAAAATGAAAATCCTTCACCCCTTCCCGGCTGAGAATTTTTACCATGTCCATGGCGATGGAGGCCCCCACCATCTTGCGAGTTTCCAAATCGTGATCCAGCCCGTCGAACATGGTGGTCATCCAGTTGGGCACTTTCACATTCGTTAAAGAAGCGAAGCGTTGAAGCTGGCGAAAATTGGATACCGGCAGAATGCCCGGCACAATTTCCGTATCAATCCCGGCGGCCACACAACGATCGCGAAAACGCAGATAACTTTCCACATCGAAAAAGAACTGGGTGATCGCCCGACTGGCGCCCGTATCCACTTTCTTTTTCAGATTAATAAGATCCGACTGGGCGCTTTTAGCTTCAGGATGTACCTCCGGATAAGCCGCCACGGAAATATCGAAATCTCCCACCTTTTTGAGCAGCGCGACCAAATCAGCGCCGTACATCGCCGGTCGGCCGCGGCCGGGCGGCAAATCGCCCCGTAACGCCACAATATGGCGGATCCCGCTGCGCCAGTAGTCCTGTGCAATCGCCTGCAGCTCGGGCGGTGTAGCGTCGATACAGGTCAAATGCGGCGCCGCATCTAAACCGGTACGCTCCTTGATATCTTTAATAATGCTGTGGGTACGCTCGCGTTCGCCGGAGTTCGCACCGTACGTCACCGAGACAAAAGTCGGTTTCAATTCGCTCAGCCGGTCAATAGATTGCCAGAGGGTCTGTTCCATCTCGCTGGTGCGGGGCGGAAAAAACTCAAACGAGACGTTTATCTGGCCCTGCAGTTCAGCCAGATTCTGATTCAATGCTTCTCGCTGATTGGCGTGAAAGAAACTCATACTTATACCTCATGACACAATGTAGGTGGGGCGTAAGCCCGCCACAGATAAGCGTCTATATGTTTAGACGTCTAAATAAAAAATGACTGAATTCGCGAAGTTCGTCAATCAATTCATTGTTGCTGAAGGCGAGTAATATTCAAGGCGCGTGAATTTATTTCAATTTGCCAGAGGCGGGGGTGAATCGATTGCTGCGATGAGGCGCAAAGAGGAGACGAGTGCAAGCGCGGTAGGAGCAAAAGGGCCTGAACGGCGGCTCATTAGGCAGCGGCAACCATGGAAAATGCGCGATACAGCCCTGGTGGTTCTTGGCGAGAGGGTGCGCACGGCATTGGGTGGTTTTGCCGCCGAGGCGGCTCGGGGATACGGCGTAAAAGGCTCGACATGATGATGGGAAGCGTTGTCGCCGAGGCGGCTTGGAGATGCAGCGTAAAACGCACGACTCGCACCTGGGGTTAAAGCGACGGAGCGGTCGGGGTATAACGCACAACAGGGCATTACGGCGGTAATACATTAGGCCAGATGCGCCAGCGGCCCCTCATTGTCACAGGAACCGCTGCCAAAGGAGCCGCGCGCGTCGTCTACTGCTGCAATGGCGCGCCGTAAAGGCTGCAGCCGAGCATCCCTATCTGAAAGGTATGAACGACGTACAACGCCGGCCACGCCTGCCGCTTCTCGTTGCGTTCCGCTGCCTCAGACGCCCCGCTGCTGTGCGCTTAGAGCAATTGCGCCAGGCGGTTTAGATCCGACTGAATAGCCCCGGCGGTCACATCCCCGCCCGGCGCCGGGCCCGCGGATGACCAGCGGATTATCACGGTACCAGCGGCTCTCAATAGCGAAAACATTGTCGCAAGGCAGCAATGAGGCCATCGGGTGTTCCCGCCGCACCGCCTCCACGCCGACCCGCGCCTTGCCGTTAGCCTCGAAGCGCGCAATATAGCGCAGCACCAGCCCCATTTCCTTCGCCGCTTCCAGCCGTTGCAGCATTTGTTCGTTAAGCGCCTCGCCGCCTTCTTCAAAGAAGTGATCTACCGACCCCGCTTCATGACCGGGCGCCATCAGCGATTCGACCCGCACCTGATTAGGCTCGATGGCATACCCCGCCTCACGGGCCAAAATCACCAGTTTACGCATGACGTCCTGACCGGAAAGATCGACGCGCGGGTCCGGCTCCGTCAGTCCCTGCTGCCAGGCTTGCTCCACCAGTTCGGTGAAGGGCACGCTGCCGTCAAACTGCAGAAACAGCCAGGACAGTGTCCCAGAGAAGATACCGCTGATGGAGAGGATGCTGTCGCCGCTGTCCAGCAAATCCCGCACCGTATGGTTCACCGGCAGGCCGGCGCCCACTGTCGCGTTGTAAAGCCAGTGGCGACCGGTTTTGGCGAAGGCGTCGCGCACCTGACGATAGTTGTCGCTACCCGACGCGCCAGCCAGCTTGTTGGCGCTGATTACGTGAAAGCCGTAGCTGGCGAAATCCAGATACTGATCCGCAACGGCCTCGCTGGCGGTCACATCCAGCACGACCAGATCGTCGTAATGGTGGGCACGCATCCACAAAAACAGATCTTCCGGCTCTGTAAGCGTCGCCTCGTCGTTGAAAAAGGCCAGCGCCCGGCTGGCATCCAACCCGTCGTAGCTAAGCAGACTACGCTGGCTGTCCACCACGCCGCAGAGAATAAATTCAAAGCCGGTGCGCGCCGACAGGTTTTTTTGCTCGTGGGCAAAAAGCTCCAGCCAGCGGGAGCCAATATTGCCCTTGCCGAACAGCATCAGGCCAATGCGTTTTTCGGCGCGAAATAGCGAGGTGTGCAGCCCCTGTATAACATGCTCGGTAGGCCCGACGCGCAGGACCGCCACCAGACTGATGCCGTCCTCGCCCTGCCAAAAGAATTCGATAGGTTGATACTTCAGCTGCTGATAGAAACGGTGGCTGTGCAGCGGGTTTTTCGCCACGCCGGCGCCCACCAGCGCCACCCCCTCACGCAGTTGTAAATGCGCCGGCAGCCCGGACTGTTCAAGAATACTCAGCGCGCTACCGGCAACCTCAGAGGTGTAGCACAGCTGCAGCAAACGCCGGTCACGATGCACCCCCACCGCCAGCGGTTTGATCTGGGCGCGTTTCAGTACCAGCTCCATCTCTTTGTGAGCCAGCACGAAGTCGTGCTGCGGCGGGATGGTGAGTTCAATCAGGCAGACGTCATCATGACTGGTGACGATTTTTGCGCCGGTACCGGAGGCCAATACCTGCTCAATGCGCGTGGAGCCTTGCTCCGGCTGATAGCTACAGCGCAGCAGTAAATCGATATCGCTGCCGGATACCGGCTGCAGGGTCCGGGCGTGCAGGACCAGGACCGGCGCCGCCAGATGCGCCAGCTCGCTGGCCTCATCCAAGCGCAGCAGCGGCAGTAGGCAGGCTTCTTTTACCTTGCGCGGATCGGCGCTGTAAACGCCGGAAACATCGCTCCAGATAGTGACGCGGGCGACACTTGCCAGCGCGCCGATCTGGGTGGCGGAGTAATCGCTGCAGTTACGGCCCAACAACACCGTTTCACCCGCCTGGTTACGGTAGATAAAGCCCGTCACCACCAGCCGTTTGGTGGGATGTTGGGTCAGCAACTGCTGCAACAGCGGCCAGGAACGCCCTTCATCTACCTGGGGCTAGGCGGCGCGTTCGGCACGGAGAAAATCGCGTGCGTCCAGCCACCGCGCCTCCATGTCAAACTGGCTGAGCAGCGCCGCCATCAGCCGCGCCGACCAGATTTCACCGTGCCCGACCACCTCAGCGTAGAGCGCGTCGCTGATGGGGCCGTCAAGCAATGCCGCCAGTCGCTCCAGGTCGCGAATGAACGCGACAAGCAACCCTTCGGCGTCCGGGGGGGCAGCAAACCGTTAATTAGCTCGCTTTGATAGCGTCGCAAATTCTGCTGCACCTGATGGGCGGACAGGCGATCACCTTGGCTCAGCATCAACCAGCTTATCAGCTGGTTGATGCTGCTGCCCGCCGCGGAAACCACCATGAGATCGCCGGGCTGGCTGTATTCGGCCATAATCCCCGCCACCCGCTGGTAGCATTTCACGTCGGCGAGACTACTGCCGCCAAATTTATGCAATTGACGGCCAATCGGGCTGTCCGCGCTTACTAGTGGACTCATGCTTACCTCTGTAGTGCCGCCTGGAAAGCCTGTTTCAGATCGGCAATTAAATCTTCGCTATCTTCGATCCCGACCGACACTCGCAGCAGCGTTTCGCCAATACCGGCGCGCGCGCGCGCCTCGACGGCCATTCCCGCATGCGTCATAGTCGCGGCGTGGGAGATAAGGCTTTCCACGCCCCCCAGCGATTCGGCCAGGGTAAACAGCTCAAGCGCGGCCAGGAACCGGCGCAGCGTGGTTTCGTCGCCGTCCAGTTCAAAACTGAGCATCGCGCCAAAGCCGCTTTGCTGGCGGCAGGCGATCTCGTGGCCGGGATTCTCCTTCTCCGGTAGGCCGGGATAATACAACTTTTTCACCTGCGGATGTTGCTGTAAATAGGCGACGATAGCTTGGGCATTACTTTGCTGTTGCCGTATGCGTGGCGTCAGGGTACGTATCCCGCGCAGCAACAGATAGCTGTCAAACGCGCTGCCGGTGACGCCGATATTGTTGCCCCACCAGGCCAATTCGGTGGCGACGTCCGCCTCGTTGGCAATCACCGCGCCCGCCACCACATCGGAATGCCCGTTGAGATATTTGGTGCAGGAATGCACAACCAGATCGGCGCCCAGCGCCAGCGGCTGTTGCAGCGCCGGACTCATAAAGGTGTTATCCACCACGCATAAGGCGCCCGCTTGGTGCGCATCGCGGCAGATAGCTGCGATATCCACCACCCGCAATAGCGGGTTACTGGGCGTTTCGATCAATACCAGCTTCGGTTTGGCGGCCAGCGCCTGGGCCAACGCCTGCGGATTTGCCTGATCGACGAACTGCACCCGATAGGCGCCGCGCTTGCTTTGACTTTCAAACAGCCGGTAGCTGCCGCCATAGCAATCATGGGGCGCCACCAGCAGATCGCCGGGTTTGAGAAAAACCGTACACACCAAATGAATGGCCGACATTCCGCTGCTGGTCATTACCGCGCCCGCACCGCCCTCCAGTTCCGCCAGCGCCCGCTGCACCACATCACGCGTCGGGTTACCGCGGCGGGAGTAGTCGTGGGCGCGCGGCTGGTTGAAGTCGGTAAAATTATAGGTACTCGAGAGGGTAATCGGCGGAACGACACAACCGAATTGCTCGTCGTTATTCAACCCGCTGCGAACTGCGATAGTGGCCTGCTTGTGCGTCATGGTGTCACATCCTGACAAATGCTAAAAGTAAGGTGAAAGAGTAAACCGCGCAAAGATAGACGTCAATACATCTGGACATCTAAACTTCTTTGCGTATAGATTGAGCACAGAAACAATAACCGCATAAAACTATGCTGAATTGAACAGTTAGAATCTATTTCATTTGTTGTAACGCAGGCGAAGGTCGGGGTCGAGTGCGAAACGATAGGAAATGGTGATAAACAGCAAATTTAGCCGGCATTAAGTAGAGCGTTTCCCGCATATACGGCATAATTAGCGAACTTTCTGCAATTTATATTCATTCGTTGAGACATTAAGGTATCCCATGGCGGAATGGAAAGGTGAATATGTCAGCCCTTATGCTGAACATGGTAAAAAAAGCGAACAGGTCAAAAAGATAACGGTATCCATTCCGCTGAAGGTTCTTAAGATTCTGACCGACGAAAGAACCCGGCGCCAGGTCAACAACCTGCGCCATGCCACCAACAGCGAACTGCTGTGTGAAGCGTTTTTGCACGCTTTCACCGGTCAACCGCTACCGGACGACCACGATCTGCGTAAAGAGCGAAACGACGAAATCCCAGAAGTGGCGAAAGAGATGATGCGCAAAATGGGGATCGACCCCGAGACTTGGGAATATTAACAGCGAGCAAACCTACCACGGCGCTCATGCGCACAGGACCGCCGCCGCGCGTGAACCGGCAGCAACGAAGGTCATTGGCGCCTTTATCCCTCCCGCGCACCGCGGGTAGAGTGCCTAACTAAGCGCTAACCAATTCGCTACTCTTTACCACCCGCGCGCGCCTCGCGGAATCGGCGCTAGCCGCGCTTAGGCGTAGTCAATTTGACTGAGCGATAATCAAAGCCTGGGTTGGGTGTACTAGCTCACTCAGCAAGCGTACTCGCGGGGTGGCTCTATCGCTATCTTCTCTTTTTCTTTGTGCATACATCATCCTCCACTACCCTATGGCATGTTTGCATTAAACTTTTCTAACCCTGCCCGTATGCTGCGGCGTTCAAACCGAAGACGGCTAACTGCCGTTGCCTGACTAACCGGTTTGCATTATCACGCTGGCCGACTGATGATCTAGATGACTGTTTTAGGATAATAGGTAAATAGTCAATGAAAGAGAACAACGTGGCCCGTGGGACAAAACTTTAGCACATCTCACGGAGTGGGTGGCAATAGGGGCGACAATGGTTCTCTATTATCGACAACATGTTTTTTAATAGCTTAAGTTACGTTAGCGAATCGCCGTTTACGATCTTAGGTTATTACTAAGGCATACACTGTCCCCCCCATTCTGAGGACGCATTTTTACCGTGGCGCGTGAAGCGCCGTGCAGCGGCCAATAATTTGAGAAACATTGCCTACCTCGCTTTATGCCCTTGATAAACTTTATCTCGGCCGCGCCAGAATTGTCTATAAGTTGCAACGCTATGTGTCAATCATCTATCGCTTTCATATACAAATCATAACGAAGGTCATTAATACTAACAATTTCGATCAATAGCCTCTATAAAGTTATTTACGCAGCAAACGGAGCGGATGATAGAGCTGAAAACCTATTACCCGTTTTTCACACAGAGTTAAAGCTATAACGTTTAGATTCTGCCAAAAGAAGCGTTTAAGACAATAAAGATTTGATTCACGCCCAAGGAGCTACGAAAAGTCACGTTTGACGCGATCATAAAGATCTCAACGGGCAACGTTAAGATCTTTAACCACATCGTTTGTAATGCATGCAGCCATTAATTGTCTACATTCTGGCACCGGGCAGTTTTGCTTTGCTAAGGTCAATATATTTAAGTTCTACCTGGTTCAGGTGTAAGCGCCCCGTGGAGGACGTCTTGAATTATTGGTGGGTTTGTTGTATGGCCCGGTAAGAATATGTTCCACTACGATGCCTAGTGAACCCGCATCCTATAAGGGACGGCTGTCAGATCATGGATAATCCGGCGATGAT
>NZ_JBLKSS010000074.1:0-24385 GCF_047607725.1 Sodalis sp. (in: enterobacteria)
AAATAGAGTTACTGCTCTTGGACGACTTGGGCCTGGAATCAATGAGTCCGATGCAGGCAACGATGCTGTTGGAGGTGATGGAAGATCGTTACGACAAAAGCAGCAGCATCCTGATCAGTCAACTGCCGGTAAAAAAATGGTGTGGACTGATAGAAAACCCCACGACAGCTGACGCGTTACTCGATCGGCTAGTACACCCCAGCTATCGACTGGAACTTAAAGGCGAATCACTACGCAAAGAGCAAGGAGTAGTCAGCACAGGAAAAATAGACTAAAACTGAGTCAGAAGATGAGCGAACACGTGATCGAATATCACTGGAATGGGTGATCGGAAAATATAGGAATAACTGATCGGAATAACTGATCGGATGTCGCCGGAACAGATGATCGGATACGTCGGAATCTGCAACCTCTACGTCGTTGCCGCGCGCCGGACCGAGCACTTTACTGGCTAAAACAATCTTTTCGCGCTGACCGCGGCGCTTCAACCAGCTGCCGATATAGCGCTCCGTCAGCCCCTGGGTTTCAGGATGGGGCGGTACGGGGTACATTTCCGTGGTGTCAATTAAGTTAACGCCGTTGGCGAGAGCGAGATCAAGCTGGTCATGGGCTTGCGCTTCGCTGTTTTGTTCGCCGAAAGTCATGGTACCCAGGCCGAGCACGCTGACTTCCAAAGAACTATGGGGAATACGGTGATAAAACATCAGGGCAGGTTCCTCAGTGACGTAAACGTACAGGCGTGATCGCACACCGCCTTGACTGACTATAACCAAGCCGGGGCGGGGGGAGAAGGGGTAAATTAAACCTGCGACGCGCTGCCGGGCGCGGGGATCATCTTTCGATGATCTGCGAAACATCGTTGCCGTTGATTTGCCTTTCGTTGCCACGTTCGTCGGTATAATGGATAAGACCGGTGGTTTTATCGATTTCAGGCTTGCCGTCGGTCAATATCATCTGGCCATCTTTGGTCGCCATTACGTAATCACTGGTGCAGCCGGCAAGCAGCGCGACGCCGAATAATGCCGGCATCAGCAGATAGAGTGTTTTCATTATCGTTTTCCATCCATTAAGTGACCTACATCGTTAACATCATATGCAAAAAACACCGGCTTCACTAGCGATGCGGGCGAAAATTCCAGCACCGTTTTCCACTGCGTGTCGAGGAGCATTCAGGCATCCGGGCCGGAAGGCCGCTGGCCGGCTTTTTTATTGCGCAAGAGATTTAGCGTTTCCACCGCCAGCGAGAAAAACATGGCGAAATAGATATACCCTTTCGGCACGTCGATAGCCGCGCTTTCCAGAATCAGCGCGCCGCCAACCAAAATCAAAAACGCCAGCGCCAGCATTTTGACCGACGGGTGTCTATCGACAAATTCGCCTATTGGCCGGGCAGCAAAGTGCATTATCGCCACCGCGATGATGACCGCCGCCATCATGATAAACAGATGGGAGGACAGGCCTACCGCAGTAATGATCGAGTCCAGGCTGAGAATGATATCGAGCATCATTATCTGGGTAATGGCGCCGAGATAGGATTGGACCGTGCTGTCCTCGCCGCCAGCGCTGCCGTGGAACGATTCCATTATTTCCCTGCACGATTTCCAGATTAGAAAAATGCCGCCAAAAAACAAAATCAGATCTCGGGCGGAAATAGGGTGTTCCAAAAAATAAAATAGCGGTTTGACCAGATGGCTGACCCAGGCGATAGCGGCCAGCAGGCCAAGTCGCATCACCATGGCGCCGAACAGACCCAGGCGGCGGGCGCTGCTTTGCTGTGAGGGAGGAAGTTTGGCGACGATCACGGACAGGAAAACAATATTATCAATACCCAGGACAATTTCCAGAATGGTCAGGGTTCCCAACGCCAGCCATGCGTCCGGATCGGCAATCCAATCAAGCATTACACACATTCACCTAAACGAAACATAAACGATAATTATACGCGGTGTTGTCGGTGGGCTGGCAAGAGAAAACGCGTTTATAACAGGAAATGGCGTGCCAGCAGCTGGGCGGTGAAATTTTTTTTCAAATAGAAACCGCGAGGCAGCGTTAAAATCGGCTGGCCAAATTCACCGACGGCGGCGGTCAGCGTCCGACCGGTGGCGGCTTTTGGCCGCAGCTGTAGCACTTCGCCGTGGCGGGCGGTGATGCGTTCCACCTTGCCTAACACAATAAGATCCATAAGCTCTTCCCAGTCGCGTCGCAGCTGTAGCTCTTCCTCCGTGTCCGGGCTCCACAGGAGCGGCGCGCCGATGCGGCGTCGCGCCAGCGGGATTGTCCGTTGGCCCTCGACCGGGATCCAGAGCACCCGCGCCAGCTTATAACACACGTGGCTGGTTTCCCAGGTAACGCCGCTATTGCCGGTCAGCGGCGCCACGCAAACAAAGGTGGTCTCCAACGGCCGTCCGCCGCTGTCCACCGGAATGGTTTTCAACTCTACGCCTATGGCGGCAAAATCCTGCTCGGGCTTACTGCCGGCGCTGGCACCCAGATAGCGTTCCAAGAGGACGCCAATCCACCCTTTGTCACGCTTGAGATTGGCGGGGATCGGCAGACCGGCCTGGGCAGATAACTCCCTCAAGGTATAACCCGCCAGCGCATCGGCGCGGCGCAGCAGTTCCCTTTCATCGGCGGGGGGATGGGGCGCAAGGGAAAGCGGAATCAGGCTGTTCATTTCGCGGTCCTGAACTGAATAAAAACTAAGCACCTGCGGCACATCCGCGCTGCTAACGCGAGTGGCGGCCGGAGAAAAAATAATAATAGCATGATTTTAAGCTCTTTTTTAATGACCTTAACAGACAGGGCGCAAGCCCGAAAGCAGTTGTACACCCGCTACGGGCAACAATGAATAGGATCTTACACCAGGTTATCCACAGATTTGCGGGATAATCTTGTCAATCGACGAGTACTGTTTCTATTACAGCCTTGACGGCGCCGTTTTTAGCCTATTTGTCCATTTATTTGCGACGTCGATCCGTTTTTCTGTGGATAAAATCATCGATGGTTGTTTTTTATCCATGCCCGGTGAAGAGATTTTTCACCGCGTCGTCGTCGCGCCTTCCGTGACAAGGGTAAACGTTTTAGTCTGTTGATATTCTTCTCTATTTTTTATTTTTTATCCCCCGCACGGGCGTTTGGCGAAAAGTTTTACCCATCTAATCCAGCGTTGCACACAAACCTATCCACAGAAAAAGTACATAAAGTGGCGCCCGCTCGCCGCTAGCTGTTTATAACTCGGCGCCATTAAGCGGCCCTAAGAGTGTTATTCACCGGCGATTAGTGAAAAGCAGTGGTTTACCATTCAGAGCGAGTATGAAACAATCGGAACATCTTATATTTTATGTAATCGAGGTAGTCCGGTGATCGATGATGATGGCTACCGCCCGAATGTTGGTATTGTAATCTGTAATCTCGACGGGCAGGTGCTGTGGGCCAGGCGATACGGACAGCATTCCTGGCAGTTCCCCCAGGGCGGCATCAACGCTGGCGAGACCACGGAGCAGGCGATGTATCGCGAGCTGTTCGAGGAGGTCGGTCTGAGCCGCAAAGATGTGCGTATCCTGGCTTCGACGCGTAACTGGCTGCGTTATAAGCTTCCCAAGCGGCTGGTACGCTGGGACACCAAGCCGGTGTGTATTGGTCAGAAGCAAAAATGGTTTCTGCTACAGCTCACGTGTCCGGATGTGGATATCAATATGCAGCGCGGGGGGATCCCTGAATTTGACGGCTGGCGCTGGGTCAGCTTCTGGTACCCAGTACGTCAGGTCGTTTCCTTTAAACGGGACGTGTACCGCCGGGCGATGAAGGAATTTTCCGGCGTCGTGATGCCGCTGCAGGAAACTGCGGCGCCGCGTTCCGCGCCGGCACACAGACGGAAAAGAGGCTAAGTCACGTAGATTATGCTCACGCGTTTGCGGGAAATCGTTGAAAAGGTAGCAGCCGCGCCGCGTCTGTCGGATTCACTTGACATTCTGGTTAATGAAACCTGTCAGGCGATGAATACCGAAGTCTGTTCGGTTTATTTGGCCGATAACGATCGTCGCTGCTATTACCTGACGGCGACGCGCGGTTTAAATAAACCGCGCGGCGCACGATCACGCTGGCATTTGACCAAGGGATTGTCGGCCTAGTCGGACGGTTGGCTGAGCAGATTAACCTGGCGGACGCCCATATCCATCCCAGTTTCAAATACATTCTGGCGGTGAAAGAGGAGCGTTTTCGTTCCTTTCTCCGCGTGCCGATTATCCACCGCCGTCAGTTGCTCGGTGTACTGGTGGTGCAGCAGCACGAGCACCGGCAGTTCGACGAGAGCGAAGAATCGTTTATGGTCACGCTGGCCACGCAGATGGCCGGCATTCTATCCCAGTCGCAGCTCAACGCGCTGTTCAGCCAGTACCGCCAGACCCGTATTCGCGTCCTGGCGACCGCGCCGGGCGTGGCCATCGCCCAGGGCTGGGTGGACAGCAGCCAGCCTTCCCTCGACAAGTTTATCAGGCGTCGTCGCTGGACAGCGGCCACGAGCGCGAGCGGCTGACGCTGAACGAATCCGTCGCCGAATTCCGCCGTCTGAGCAAGCGGTTTACCGCCAGCGCGCAGAAAGACAGCGCGGCGGTGTTCGACCTGTACAGCTATTTACGCGAGCGTGCCGGCGATTTGCGCGCGCTCGGCCAGCGACTGCTGTTCCACCTTGACGATAGCGCGCGTAATGTTATTCAGTGGCCATCGCGCTTCGTGCTGGTGGCCGACGAGCTGAGCGCCGCGCTCCTGGCCGAAGTGCCGCCGGATTAGCTGGTGGGGGTGGTGGTGCGTGACGGCGCCGCCAACTCCCACGCCGCTATCCTGGTGCGGGCGATGGGGATCCCGACAGTGATGGGCGCCGATATCCAGCCGCTGTTGCTTAATCAGCGCTTGCTTATCGTCGACGGCTACCGCGGTGAACTGCTGGTGGAGCCGGTCCTGGTGCAGGAGTACCAGCGCCTGGTCAGCGAAGAGCGTGAATTCACCCGGCTGGCGGAAGATAATGTGGAGCAGCCGGCGGTGCTGAAAAGCGGCGAACGCATCCAGGTGATGCTCAACGCCGGTTTGAGCGCGGAACATGAACAGCGCCTCGACGATCGGGTGGACGGCATCGGTCTGTACCGCAC
Source organism: Sodalis sp. (in: enterobacteria) (assembly GCF_047607725.1). Taxonomy (GTDB): domain Bacteria; phylum Pseudomonadota; class Gammaproteobacteria; order Enterobacterales; family Enterobacteriaceae; genus JBLKSS01. Next base: position 5,145 of record NZ_JBLKSS010000074.1, read on the forward strand.
GGAAATTCCCTTCATGTTGCAAAACGGCTTTCCCTCGGAGGAGGAGCAGGTGGCGCAATATCAAGGGATGTTGCAATTGTTCCCCGGTAAATCGGTGACGTTTCGCACCCTAGACGTCGGCGCCGATAAACAGCTGCCCTATATGCCGATAAGCGAGGAAAATCCCTGCCTGGGCTGGCGCGGTATTCGTATTACCCTTGACCAGCCGGAGATTTTTCTCATCCAGGTGCGCGCAATGCGGCGCGACAACGCCGCCACCGGCAATTTAAGTATTCTGCTGCCGATGATAACCAGTGTCGATGAGATTGACGAAGCGCGCCGGCTCATCGACCGCGCCGGACGCGAAGTTGAGGACGTGCTGGGCTATGCGCTGCCCAAGCCGCGTATCGGTATTATGGTGGAAGTGCCGGCCATGGTGTTTATGCTGTCGGCGCTGGTGACCCGGGTGGATTTTCTGTCGGTCGGCACCAACGACCTGACGCAGTATTTGTTGGCGGTGGATCGCAATAATACCCGGGTGGCGGCGATGTACGATAGCCTGCATCCGGCCATGCTACAGGTGCTGCAAAAAATCATTAGCGAGTCGGAGCGGCTGGGGCTGGGGCTGGCTTGCAGCTTGTGCTGCGAAATGGCCGGCGATCCGATGGGCGCGTTGCTGCTAGCGGGCATGGGCTATCGTACGCTGAGCATGACCGGCCGTAGCGTGGCGCGTATCAAGTATTTATTGCGCAATGTGGCGCTGAACGAGGCGCAGGAGCTGGCGGAGCGGGTCATTGGCGCGCAAAACAGCATCGAAGTCCGCCATCAGGTGGCGGTGTTCATGGAGCGGCGCGGCCTGGACGGCCTGATTCGGGGCGGGCGCTGAGTAGGGAATCATTACACCTGCCGGCGGTTATTTACATCCCCTGACTCTCGCCGTCGCGCCGCTATGCTATGATACGCCACTTCGCGCCGTGCGGGAAAAACGCCTGCGCGGCATGTACAGCGACCGCAGCGGCATCCTGCGGCCGGATAACAAAAACGACGACGTTGTGGTGATGAATGACGACCCATTATCTGGCCTTTCCTCAGTTTGACCCGGTGATCTTTTCCCTGGGCCCGGTTTCCCTGCACTGGTACGGTCTGATGTATCTTGTGGGCTTCGTCTTTGCCATGTAGCTGGCGGTACGGCGCGCGAATCGCCCCGGCAGCGGCTGGCGCAAAGAAGAAGTCGAAAATCTTCTCTATGCCGGTTTTCTCGGGGTGTTTCTCGGCGGCCGTATCGGTTATGTACTGTTTTACAACCTGCCGCTGTTTCTCGATAATCCCCTATGCCTGTTTAAGGTCTGGGACGGCGGCATGTCGTTCCACGGCGGATTGATAGGCGTCATCGTGGTGATGCTGTGGTTCGCCCATCGCACCCGCCGCCATTTTTTCCAGGTGGCCGATTTTGTCGCGCCGATGGTGCCCTTCGGCCTGGGCGCCGGCCGTTTGGGGAATTTTATCAACGGCGAGTTGTGGGGCCGGGTCACCACCGATACGCTCTGGGCAATGCAGTTTCCCGGCTCCCGGGAGGAAGATTTGGCGCTGCGGCCGGCCAATCCGCAGTGGCAAGCGCTGTTTGAGCGCTACGGCGTGCTGCCTCGCCATCCGTCCCAGATCTACGAGATGCTGCTTGAAGGCATGGTGCTGTTTATTATTCTCAATCTGTTTATCCGTAAGCCGCGGCCTATCGGCAGCGTCTCCGGTTTGTTCCTGATTTGCTACGGCGCCTTTCGCATACTGGTGGAATTTTTCCGCCAGCCGGATGCCCAATTGGGCCTGTTTAGCGGCGTCATTAGCATGGGGCAGATTTTGTCGCTGCCGATGATTTTGGCCGGCGTGATTATGATGGCCTGGGCGTACCGCCGCCGTCCCCAGTAACATATGTCCTGAGGTATTATGAAACAGTATTTTGATTTGATGCGTATGGTGCGCGCGCAGGGTACGCCGAAAGCGGATCGTACCGGCACCGGCACCCTGTCGGTGTTCGGCCATCAAATGCGCTTCGATTTGCGCCAGGGTTTCCCGCTGGTGACCACCAAACGCTGCCATTTGCGGTCGATTATCCATGAGCTGCTGTGGTTCCTTAACGGCGATACCAATATCGCTTATTTGCAGCAGAATAACGTTTCCATCTGGGATGAGTGGGCGGATGAAAACGGCGATTTAGGGCCGGTGTACGGCCGGCAATGGCGCGCCTGGGGGACCGGCGACGGACGCCAGATAGACCAGTTGGCCGAAGTGGTGCGCCAGCTCAGGCAAGATCCGGATTCCCGCCGCATTATCGTTTCCGCCTGGAACGTCGGCGAGCTGGACAAAATGGCCCTGGCGCCGTGCCATGCGCTGTTTCAGTTCTATGTCGCCAACGGCACTTTATCGTGTCAGCTCTACCAGCGTTCGTGCGATATTTTCCTCGGCCTGCCGTTCAATATCGCCAGCTATGCCCTGTTGGTACACATGCTGGCGCAGCAGTGCGATTTGCAGGTCGGTGATTTCGTCTGGACCGGCGGCGATGCCCATCTCTACAGTAACCATTTGCAGCAGGCGGACCTGCAACTGACCCGCGATCCGCGGCCGTTGCCGCAGCTGCTGATTAAGCGCCGACCGGCAACATTGTTCGATTACCGCTTCGAGGATTTTGAGCTGACGGGCTATGATCCCCATCCGGCAATCAAAGCGCCGGTCGCGGTATAAATTGCCCGTGCGTGGGGGCGTCTGCGCATCAACATGATTTTGCGGGCGGCGGGTCTGTTCGTGCATAAATGCGAATGTGCCTGCCGCGATCCTCTCGTACATAATTGCGATGGTGCGCGTGGCGGTCCTCTCGTGCATAAATGTGGATGATGCGTGCGACGGTCTTCTCGCGCCTAAGCGCGATAAATGGCTGAGGGGGTCCTCTCGCGTCTAAACGTGATGGCGCCTGCGGCGGTTCGTTCGCGTATAAAAGGCTCACGCGCGGGCGGTGATGTGTCCGCGCCTATTCACGATGTCGCTCATGCCGCCGTTGTATCTCCTGTTTCCCGTTTCCCGCCTTTCAATGATTGCATCACACGCCGCATAACTCAATTTCGCCGCTGGTCCACCGCCGCACGCCGCGCCACACTGCGGCAATGAATGACTCCCTTAACAATAGCGGCTATACCTTGCCTGAGCTGCTCCTGACGCTGGCGTTGACCGCGCTGCTAATCCTGGCGGAAGTTATGGCTGGCGTCAGCATCAGTCGGCCCGGCAACTGGCGAGCAACGCCCACCAGTTGATGGATTTTATCGTGCGCCAGCAATGGCATGCCGCATGGGGTAACCGCCGCTGCCGGATCAATGCGGTCGGCGGCGAGCGCTGGCAGCTGTACGGCGATCCGCTATGCGGCTTGGGCCGCGCGGCACCGGGAGCCTGGCGCGAACCCGCGCGCGGCGTTGCTCCCTATACGGGTGTTCGCCTGTCGTTGTCGACGGCGGGCGAGCTGAGTCTGGGCGGGCGGCGCCACACCGCCAGCACGGCGCACTTCGTCCTCAGCAATCCGGCGGGGCGGCGGCGGATGGTGGTTTCCGGCAGCGAGCGGGGGCGCTGGGCGGGGATCCCGTCATGCTAACCGGGTGGGTGGGCGGCAGGGGCGCCGCTGTGGCGTTACTTCCCGCCGTAACGCTTTCCGCTGTGGCCGACACCGATGCCGCGCCCGTGGCGGCTGGCGAGGGTTGCACCGGCTTTAGCCTGCCGGAATTGCTGGCCGCCCTGGCAGCATACAGCGTGCTGTTGACGGTGGCGCTGCACCTTTTTCGCACTGCACCGTGGTGCCGAAGGAGCGATACTGCAGCTGAAATTGATGCGCCAGCTTGATCTCTATGCGCTGGCCATGGTCAAGGACCTGCGTCGTGCCGGCTTTTCGCCGCAGGGCAAGGCAGGGTGCGCGCTGTGGATCGACAGACGCCAGGGGGAGCCATCCTGCTCCTGTCTTGTGGTCGGTTATGCCTATTACGCGCACAGCGATGCATCCGGGCATCTCGTCTCCGCCACCTTCGGCTATCGCCTGCGTCGGGGGGCGCTGGAGACCCAGCGTGATGTACGTGATTGCCAGGGGGGGCTGGGAAAAGGTGTTCAACAGCGATGAGCTGACGGTGACCCGGCTGCGATTTACCGCCCTTGCAGGTGGCGCGCTGCGCATTCATCTGGCCGCGACCGCCCGTCGTCGGCCGGATATCGGCTACGCCGTGACGCAGGTCGTGGCGCGGCGGAATCTATGAGCCGGGAACGGGGTAGCTGCAGTGTATTGGCGCTGGCGCTCCTCAGCGGCTTTTGCCTGCTGGCGATGTTGAGTTGGCAGCGCGCGCTCCAGGTTTCGCTGGAGCGGGCGCGGGCGCAGCGTCATTATTTGCTGGCTTTTCACCAGGCGGAATCGTCCCTCGCTTGGGGGCTAAGCCAGCACTGGCCCGCCCGGCACGGCGAATGCCGACAGCATCCCGCCGCGCCATTGCGGGTTTGCCTGCAGGTCAGCGGTCGGGGATATGGCTGGCTGCTGCGCGGGGAAGGAGGCGGAACGATGCTGGCGCCGCCGTGGCGGCATTATCGGCGCGTCACGCTGCATTTGGCCGTAGCGCCGCCAGCCGCGGAGGATTTTGTTGCATCAACTTGTCCGACGGCACCGAGGGATCCTGCCGCCGTGAATCCCCCGCCGGCGCCGGCGGCTCCCCTCGTGGTGGGAGCATCGCCGAACCCGGCGCGGACGCATTTTCTGCGGGCGCGGCACGACGGCTGGCTGGATTTTGACCCGGGCTAAAAGCTGCGGCAGGCGTGGCGTAATAGCGTAAAAGTGCGCGGAGGAGCACGATGACGACAAAGCGGCAGGGGCGCGACGGCCGTCCCAGACAACGCGGCGTGACCCCGAACCGGCGAGGGGGACGGGATGTCAGATAAACGGCGAAGCGCGACGCTGGCGCGGCGGTGGGTCGGGACGCGAGAGGGATGGCGAAGCGTGATGCTGGCGCGGCGGCGGGACGGGATGCGAGACCGGCGACGACGCAGGGTGCCAGATCCACAGCGGGGCGCTGGTCTGGTGGAGGCGCTGCTGGAGACGATGTTGCTCGCGATCACCGCGCTGGGGTTGCTGGAGTATAGTCAGCGGCTGGCGGTCTTCCAGCGGCGGTTACAGGATGTCTCGCTGGCGCTGAGTTTAAACCACCAGCGCCTGGAGCTGCTGCGTCAGCCGGCGGCCCCTGACGCGCTATCTCAGCCGCCCGGCTGGCGGATTAACGTGATTGAAGAATCCTGCGACGAGGATTGCCGGCGCGTTACCGCCATGGTCACCTTGCCGAGCGGCGAGCGCATCAGCCTCAACGAATGGGTTTGCCAGAATCCGGCCGGCATAACAGGTACGTGATTGCTTGTGTTCCGGGCAAATCGCGTTAGAGTGGGCGCAGGCATTGTAATAAGCCCTTGGGCAGAAGGTGCGCATGGCGAGGAGTTTATGTTTACCGTTTATCATTCCAACCAGCTGGATCTGCTTAAGACCCTTACCGCCGCGCTGATCGCAGGCAGGCCACTGCGCGATCCGTTCCAGCCGGAAGTGATTCTGGTGCAAAGCAACGGGATGGCGCAGTGGATGCAGATGGAATTGGCGGCACACTTCGGTATTGCGGCCAACATTGAATTTCCGCTGCCGGCCAGCTTTATCTGGCAGATGTTCACCCGCGTACTGCCCGATATTCCTGACGAAAGCGCATTTGCCAAACCGGCGATGACTTGGCGGCTGATGGCGCTGCTGCCTCGTCTGTGCCAGCAGCCGGATTTTGCGGCGATAAGCGAATATCTGCGCGATGACGATGATAAGCGTAAAGTTTTCCAGTTCGCCGCCCGGGTGGCGGATCTCTTCGACCAGTATCTGGTATATCGTCCCGACTGGCTGGAAAGCTGGCAGCGTGGTGAAGTGATTGACGGTATAGGCGAGGCCCAGCGCTGGCAGGCCCCATTGTGGCGAGCGTTAATGGCGGAGACGGAACGGGCGGGGCAGCCGCTGTGGCACCGCGCCAATCTCTATCAGCGTTTTATCCAGACCTTGACGCAAAGCCAGACGCGGCCGCCTGGATTGCCCGATAGAGTGTTTATCTGCGGCATCTCAGCGCTGCCTCCTACCTACCTGCAGGCGCTTCAGGCGTTGGGGCGCCATATCGACATCCATCTGCTGTTCACCAATCCCTGCCGCTATTACTGGGGGGATATCCGCGCTCGCGCTTTCCTCGCGCTGCTGCTGCACCGCCGTCGCCGGCACTATCAGCAGCAGACGGAGCAGGCGCTGTTCCGGCGCCCTCAACAGGCCGCCGCGCTGTTCGACGCGCTGGGAGAACAGCAAATAGGCAACCCGCTGCTGGCCTCCTGGGGCAAACAGGGGCGCGATAATCTTTACCTGCTGGCGCAGATGGACGGTGTTGCCGAGGTGGATGCATTTGTTGAGCCAGCGGGTGATAACCTGCTAAGCCTGCTGCAGCGCGATATCCTGGCCCTTGAGGATCACGCAGTGATTGGCATGGAGGGCGAAACGCTCACTCAGGGCGGCGGCAAGCGGCCGCTGCGGCTGGATGACCGCTCGCTGAGCCTGCATGTCTGCCATAGTCCGCTGCGGGAAGTGGAAGTGCTGCACGACAGCCTGCTGGCGATGATAGCGGAAGACCCGACGCTGCGCCCGCGCGACGTGATTGTCATGGTGGCCGATATCGACCGTTATACTCCGGCAATCCAGGCGGTATTCGGCAATGCCGGCGGCGAGCGCTATTTGCCTTTTTCCATTTCCGACAGACGGGTGCGGCATCTCCATCCTGTTCTGCCGGCGTTTCTTAGCCTGCTGGAATTACCGCGCAGCCGCTTTGTCGCCGAGCAGGTGCTAGCGTTGCTGGAGGTGCCGGCGCTGGCAGCCCGCTTCGCCATTGATGAGCAGGGGCTTCAACTGCTGCGCCTGTGGGTGGCGGAGTCCGGCATTCGCTGGGGCCTGGACGATGATACGCTGCGCGAACTGATGCTGCCCGCCCCCGGCCAGCATACTTGGCAATTTGGCTTGACCCGCATGCTGCTGGGCTATGCCATGGACAGCGAGAGCGGCGACTGGCAGGGTATTCTACCCTACGACGAATCCAGCGGCTTGATAGCCGGCCTGGTCGGCCAACTGGCTGAGCTGTTAATGCGGCTGCGCCAGTGGCGCGACCGGCTTACCCAGCCCCGCTCCCTGGACGCCTGGCTTGGCTGCGCCCGCGAAATGATCGAGGATTTATTTGCGCCCGACGCCGAGGCGGAAGCGGCGCTGGCGCTGCTGGAAAATCAATGGCAGCAGGTGCTGCAATGCGGTTTGCAGGTGGGATATGACCAGCCGGTGCCGGTGACGCTGCTGCAAGACGAGCTGGCCGCGCGGCTGGATCAGGAGCGGGTCAGCCAGCGCTTTCTGGCCGGCACCATCAACTTCTGTACGCTGATGCCGATGCGCTCAATTCCGTTCCGGGTGGTCTGCCTGCTGGGCATGAACGACGGCGTTTATCCGCGCACGCTGCCGCCGGCGGGGTTCGACCTGATGGCGCAGCAGCCACAGCGCGGCGATCGCAGCCGGCGCGACGATGACCGCTATCTGTTCCTGGAGGCGCTGTTATCCGCGCAGCAGCGGCTGTATATTAGTTTTATCGGCCGTGCCATTCAGGACAATACCCCGCGTTATCCGTCGGTGCTGGTAAGCGAGCTGAGCGATTATATTGCGCAAAGCTTTTATCTGCCCGGCGACGAGCACGCCGATGCCGAGAGTAGCGCTGACCGGGTGCGCGCGCATCTGTGGCAGTGGCATAGCCGTATGCCTTTCGCGCCGGAGAATTTTTTGCCCGGCAGCGAGACCCAAAGCTTCGCCGACGAGTGGCTGCCGGCCGCCGGCGCCGAGGGCGAGGCGCTGGCGCTGGATGAGCTACTACGCTTTTATCGCCACCCGGTGCGCGCCTGGTTTGTGCAGCGCCTGGCGGTCTCCTTCCACCAAACGACCCTTGAGCTGGCGGCTGATGAACCTTTTGTCATCGACGGTCTGACCCGCTATCAGCTCAATGACCGGCTGGTGAATGCCCTTATCGACGGGGAAAGCACCGACCGGCTGTTCCGCCAGGTGCGCGCCGCCGGCCTGTTGCCTTATGGCGCGTTCGGCGAGCTGTATTGGGCCCGGCAGTGTCAGGAGATGACGGTGCTCTCTGAGCTGGTACGGATGTGGCGATTGCCGGAAACGCACAGTCTTGAGGTCTCTTTGACGCTGGACGAGGTGACGCTTTCCGGCTGGCTGCCGCGGGTCCAGGCGAATGGCTTGCTGCGCTGGCGTCCCGGCACGCTGTCGGCCCGGGATGGCCTGCTGCTGTGGTTGGAGCACCTGGCCTACTGCGCCATGGGCGGCGAAGGCGAGAGCCGGATGTTCGGTACGCGCGGCGAGTGGCATTTCACGCCGCTGCCCGCCTGTCGGGCGAAAGCGTTTTTACTTTCTCTGGTTTCCGGCTACTGTCAGGGTATGGCGTCGCCGCTGCTGCTGTTACCCTGCGCGGGTGGCGCATGGCTAAGCCATTGTTACGACCCGGTGACGCAGAGCATCGACCGCGACGAGAGCCGGCAGCGGCAGGCCCGTGATAAACTTATCCAGGCTTGGCAGGGGAATGGCCATGTTCCCGGCGAAGGTGAGGATCCTTATCTGCAGCGGTTGATGCGTCAGTTGGAGGAACAACATATTGAGGCGATTATATCGGCCGCTGAACGGTATTTGCTGCCACCCTTTATGTTCAATCTGGCGCAGAGTGAGCCGGCGAAACGCGAAAAGAAAGCCTGAGTCAAGCGTTCGGGGCGCCGCCCCGGCGACGGCGGTAAGCGCCGTTATGTTGTTTTCTTGCACGTAAGTGTCACCTAAAAAAAGACTGTGGTCAGGAACGGCCCGCAAGGCAGCTATCGGAGAGAGGAATGTTGAAACTGGTTAACGGGTTATTGGGTTTCGCACTGATTTTTTTGAGCACAGCAGCACCAGGATGGGCGCAAAGCGGATGGCAACCGGTGAAAGAAGCCATCCACAAGAGCAGTCAAGATCCCCGTCACTATCAGGCTATCCGGCTGGATAACGGCATGACGGTGCTGTTGGTGAGCGATAAGGACGCGGTCAAGTCGCTTGCGGTGGTGGCCGTGCCGGTGGGGTCGCTGGAGAATCCGCACAATCAGCTTGGCCTGGCTCACTATCTGGAGCATATAATCCTGATGGGGTCGCGCCATTATCCAGAGCCGGAAAATCTTTCTGAATTCTTGAAAAAGCACGGCGGCGATCATAATGCCAGCACCGTGTCCTACAGAACGGCTTTTTATCTGGAGGTGAAAAACGATGCGCTGCAGCCGGCCATCGATCGGTTGGCGGACGCTATCGCCGCACCGCGGCTGGATCCGGTTTACGCCGATAAAGAGCGCCATGCGGTGGATGCCGAGCTCCGAATGGCGCGCGCCAACGACGGCCTGCGCATGGCGCAGATCCGGTCTGAGACCATGAATCCGGCTCACCCGGGTTCGCGCTTTTCTGGCGGCAATCTTGACACCTTGAGCGATAAGCCCGACAGCAAATTGCACGATGCGCTGCAGCATTTCTACAAACGTTATTATTCGGCCAACTTGATGGTAGCGGTCATTTACAGCAATCAACCGCTGCCCGACATGGCGAAGCTGGCGGCCGCCACCTTTGGCCGCATCGCCAACCACCGGGCGTCGGTGCCCCCCATCACCGTACCGGCGGTCACCGCCGCGCAAACCGGTATCGTTATCCATTACCAGCCGGTCCAGCCACGAAAGATGCTGCGCATCGAGTTTCCCATCGCCAACAACAGCGCCGCGTTTCGCAGCAAAACCGATACCTACATCAGCTATCTCATCGGCAACCGCAGCCCGGGAACCCTGGCGGACTGGCTGCAAAAAGAGGGGTTGGCGGACGCTATCGACGCCGGCGCCGATCCAATGGTTAATCGCAACGGCGGGGTTTTCGCCATTGCCGCCTCCCTTTCCGACAAAGGGTATGCGCAGCGCGACCGGGTGGTGGCGGCCATTTTTGCCTATCTGTCGCTGCTGCGGCATCAGAGGATTCAGCGTCACTATTTCGACGAGATAGCCCATGTGCTGGACCAGGATTTCCGTTTCCCGGTGATGACCCGCAATATGGACTATATCGAATGGCTGGTGGATTCCATGCTGCGGGTGCCGGTGCAACATGTGCTGGATGCTTCTTATCTGGCCGACCGCTACGATCCGGCCGCCATCGGCGCGCGCCTCGACGTCATGAAGCCGCAGCATGCCCGCGTCTGGTTCATCAGCCCGGACGCGCCGCACGATAAGACCGCCTACTTTGTCGATGCCCCCTATCAGGTGAGTAAACTGACGCCGGTGCAAATCGCCCGCTGGCGACACCTGGAGCGGGCGATCACACTCTCGCTGCCGGCGCTTAATCCTTATATCGCCAACGATTTCAGCCTGATCCGTAGCGCGAGTCATCCCGAGCACCCTGAAACCCTGATCGACGAGCCGAGGCTACGGCTGCACTATATGCCGAGCAGCGCGTTCGCCGACGAACCGCGCGCGGATATCACGTTGAATTTCCGCAATGCCGCTGCCATGGGCAGCGCGCGCAATCAGGTGCTGTATTCGTTAAACGACTATCTTTCCAATCTCGAACTGGCGGAGCTGAGCAATCAGGCCTATGTGGGCGGCATTAGCTTTTCCTCCTACGTCAACGACGGTCTGACCATCAAGGCCAGCGGCTACACCCAGCGTTTGGTGCCGCTAGTGAATGCGCTGCTGGACCGCTATCTGGCGATAGCCCCGACGGCGCAGCAGCTGCAGCAGGCCAAGACTTGGTATCGCCAGCAGCTGGACGGTACGGATAAAAGCAAAGCCTACTCCCAGGCGATCATTCCGGCCAAGGTTCTCTCCGACATTCCCTATGTCGAGCACGACGCGCGACGGGCGCTTATCGACGGCATTACGCTTCAAGAGGTGATGGATTATCGCGCGACGCTTATCAAACCCAACGCCCTGGACGTGCTGGTGGTTGGTAATCTGACCCCCGAGCGGGCGGAAACGCTGGTGCGTGGGCTTAAAGAACGCCTGGGGCTGACCGGCACCGACTGGCGGCGCGCCGATAAGGCCACCGTTGACGCGCCGCTGCGGGCGGTCATCCAGAAGCGGCTCGACAGTACCGATTCCGCCCTGGCGGCGGTCTATGTTCCCCTCGGTTATGACCGTATCGAGGGGATGGCCTGCAGTTATCTGCTGTTGCAGATTGTCGAATCCTGGTTTTACAAGCAATTGCGTACCCAGGAGCAGCTGGGCTATGCCGTGTTTATGCTGCCTGTTTTCGTCGGCGATCGGGCCGGCGTCGGGTTTGTGCTGCAAAGCGGTCGCTATCAGCCGGCATATCTGTACCAGCGCTATCTGGCGTTTTTCACCCAGGCCGGCCAGCGGCTGAATACGCTGGACCCGACGGATTTCGAGCAATACAAGCAAGGCGTGATAGCCCAGCTGCAGCAGAAGCCCCAGACGCTGGGCGAAGAGGTGGATCTCTATACCGGCGATCTGGACCGCGATAATATGCGCTTTGATACGCGCGCTCGTCTGATTGCCCGTTTGCGGACGCTGACCCAGTCGCAGCTGAGCGACTATTACCAGCGGGCGGTTATCAAGCAGCAGGGGCTGACCCTGCTGTCGCAAATTTCCGGCGTCGGCGCGGGTAGTGATCCCGCCGATTACGCTCACCCCACCGGCTGGACTCTGTTTTCCGATGCGTCAGCGCTGCAACAGGCGCTGACGGTGCAACCAAAGGAAACCGATCGCGTTGATGACCGCCGAGAGCCTTAACCCCCTCACGTTGCCGCTGCAGGGTGCTCGTCTTATCGAAGCGTCGGCGGGAACGGGAAAAACCTATACCCTGGCGGCGCTTTACCTGCGGCTGCTGCTTGGGCTGGGCGGCGAGTCGGCGTATCCGCGGCCCTTGAGCGTGGAAGAAATATTGGTGGTGACCTTTACCGAGGCCGTCACCGAAGAGCTGCGCGGTCGTATCCGCGACAATATACATCGGCTGCGGCTGGCCTGCGAGCGGGGTAAGAGCGAGGATCCGCTACTGGCGGCGCTGTTGACGCAGCTCGGCGATCTGCGGCTGGCCGCATTGCATCTCCTGGCGGCGGAGCGGCAGATGGACGAGGCGGCGATTTATACCATCCATGGCTTCTGCCAGCGCATGCTGAATCACAATACTGTCGAGTCCGGCATGTTATTTCAGCAAACCTTGCTGGAGGATGAATCGTTCTTGCGCCAGCAGGTGAGCGCTGACTTTTGGCGCCGCCATTGCTATCCGTTGCCGCTGGACGTTGCACGTATGGTGCAGCAGCACTGGGAGGGGCCGGAAAATCTGCTGGCGGAACTGCTGCCTTATCTCCAGGGCGAGCCGCCGGTGGTGCGTGATCCGCCCGATATCACCGAGTCTATCCTGGCGCGGCATGGGCGCATCATTGCCGGCATTGAAGACCTCAAGCGACAATGGCGCGCGGCGTCAGCGACGCTCAGGACGATGCTCGACGGTCATAAACTCGACCGTCGGGTGTATAGCAGCAAGAATCTGCCGACCTGGCTTGCGAAAGTCGACCGCTGGGCGAGTGAGCCCACCGTGGATTATCAGGTGCCGGATGAATTGGCGCGGTTCAAAAGCTCGGTGCTGGCGGAAAAAATCACCGCCGGCGAGCCGCCTCGGCATGAACTGTTTGCCGCGGTGGAGGCCTTTTATCAGCAGGAGCTCTCGCTGCGCGAGCTTATTTTCGTCATGGCGCTGGCGGAAATGCGTCAGGCGCTGGAGCAGGAAAAAAGGCGGCGCGCGGAGATGGGCTTCGACGATTTGCTGAGTCGCCTGGACCGGGCGCTGGCCGGCGATGGCGGTGAGGCCCTGGCCGAGTCGGTGCGCACGCGCTATCCGGTGGTGATGATCGATGAGTTTCAGGATACCGACCCGCAGCAGTACCGTATTTTTCGCCGGATTTACGGCGATCAGCCCGGCTGTGGCCTGCTGTTGATAGGCGACCCGAAACAGGCTATCTATGCGTTTCGCGGCGCGGATATTTTCACCTATATGCGCGCCCGCAGTGAAGTGGATGCTCACTATACCCTTGATACCAACTGGCGTTCCGCGCCGGGGATGATTAATGCGGTAAATCAACTGTTCCAAAGCTTGCCGGTGCCGTTTATTTTCAGCGATATTCCCTTTTTGCCGGTGGAGTTCGCCGCGGGCAATGCCGGTCTGCGGCTGGTGGTGCGGCACCAACCTCAGCCGGCGCTGCGCGTCTGGCTACAGCCGGGCGCCGGCGTAGGCGTAAACGAGTACCAACAATGCATGGCGCGCCAGTGTGCAGCCACCATTAGCGACTGGCTTTACGCCGCGCGTAAAGGCGAAGCCTGGCTTGAAGGGCGCCGGGGCCGTCAGCCGCTGCAGGCGTCGGATATCACGGTACTGGTGCGCAACCGCAATGAGGCGGCGCTGGTGCGCGACGCGCTGGCGGCGCTGATGATCCCGGCGGTGTATCTCTCCAACCGGGACAGCGTCTTCGAGACGCCCGAGGCGCGCGAACTGCAATGGATCCTGCAGGCGGTGTTGACGCCGGAGAAGGATATCGCGCTGCGCCGCGCGCTGGCCACCGGGTTGCTGGGCTTTGATGCCGCCACCATTGATGCGCTGAATAACGATGAGCGCCGCTGGGAGCAGCGGGTTGAAGAGTTTGCCGACTATCGCCAGAGCTGGCAAAAAAACGGCGTACTGCCGATGCTGCGTCAAATGATGATAAACCATCGCATCGCGGAAAGCCTGTTAGCAAGCCAGGGGGGCGAACGCCGGCTGACCGACGTACTGCATCTGGGAGAACTGCTGCAGGAAGCCTCGACGCAACTTGAGAACGAATTTGCGCTGGTCCGTTGGCTGGCGCTACAGGTGGAATCCCCTAATCCACAGGCGACTAATCAGCAATTGCGGCTGGAAAGCGATCGTCATCTGGTGCAAATCATTACGGTGCATAAATCCAAAGGTCTGGAGTTCCCGCTGGTGTTCCTACCGTTCGCGKCCGATTTTCGCGTGCAAAAACGGCCGCTGTTTCACGATCGCCAGGCGTACGGGGCCTGGCTGGATCTCAGCGCGGCGCAAGAGAGTTTACGTCTGGCGGAGGAGGAACGGCTGGCGGAAGATTTGCGTCTGTTTTACGTGGCGCTAACGCGCTCTATCTACCATTGCAGTCTCGGCATCGCGCCGTTGTATCGCGGTAGCCGCAAAAAAACCGGCGCCAGCGATCTGCATTTGAGCGCGCCCGGCTACCTGATTCAGCAGGGGCAGGATGGCGATACAGATGACCTGCGCGATCGGCTGGCGGCGCTGGTGGCGCGCGCCGGCGGCGATATTGCCCTGTGCGAGGCGCTGGCCGCACCGGCACAACCGCTTACGCCCGCCCCCGAACCTGCCCCCGTGCTGAGCGCCCGCCGCTGGCCCGCGCCGCCGCGCGATCCCTGGCGGGTCACCAGCTATTCCGGTCTGCAACGGCACGGCAGCTCGGTGATGATGGAACTGCAGCCGCGGCTGGACGTGGATGCCGTGGGGGAGGGCGGGCAGCAGGAAAGGTTACAATTGACGCCGCATACCTTTCCGCGCGGCGCATCGCCGGGGACGTTTTTGCACGGCATGTTTGAAACGCTGGATTTCAACCGGCCGTTGGACCCGCAGTGCCTGAGCGAACAACTGGCGCAGCAGGGCATCGATGCCGTTTGGCTGCCGGTGATAACGCACTGGATGGAAAGCATTATCGCTATGCCGCTGGATGGCGGGGCGCTTTCTCTCGCGCATCTGGCGCCCGACAGCCGCCATGCTGAATTGCCGTTTTATCTGCCTATCGACGCGGTGGTGCAGGTGCGCGATCTGGACCTGCTCTGCAAGCGCTACGATCCGCTTTCGGCACGCTGCCCACCGCTAGATTTTCCGCAGGTCAGGGGGATGCTGAAAGGGTTTATCGACCTGGTTTTCCGCTGGCAAGGCCGTTATTACCTGCTGGACTATAAATCCAACTGGCTGGGAGAGGAGAGTGCCGCCTACACCCTGCCGGCGATGGAACAGGCGATGATCGCCCATCGCTATGAGTTGCAGTACCAGCTTTATACGCTGGCGCTGCATCGCTTTTTGCGCCACCGCCTAGTGGATTATGATTACCAGCGCGATTTCGGCGGGGTATATTATCTGTTTCTGCGTGGCATCGACGCGGCGCAGCCGGGAAATGGCGTTTTTCATTGCCGGCCGGACATTGCCTTAATCGACGGACTAGACCTTTTATTCACCGGCGAAATGCGGCCGGCGACGGCGCAAAGCGGCTAACGCAGGGGACTTATAGATGGAAGACATTCTTGCCGAAGCGCAACGGTTGCGTTTGTTCCGGCCGCTGGACGTCCAATTCGCCCGTATGCTGGCCACGCCCGCCACGCCCGCGCTGATGTTGGCCAGCGCCTGCCTCAGCGCCGATGCCGGCGCCGGCCATGTTTGCCTGCCGCTGGCGCTATTAACGCCGGCGCGGCTGTTTGACGGCCGTATGCCGCCGCTGGCGCAGCAGGCGTGGCTGCGGGCCGGTAGCCCCTCTCTTGACGAATGGCAGCAGCACCTGCTGGCGTCCAACGCGGTGAGCGACGGTTCGCGTCCAACCCCGCTGGTGCTGGACAGCCAGCGCCTGTATTTACAGCGTATGTGGCGGCATGAATGCGTGGTGGCACAGTTCTTTAACCGGCCGCGGCCGCCGGTGGCCGGCGACGAAACCAACATCGCCGCGGTGCTGGCGCGCTACTTTCCCGGCGACGGCGCGGTAATCGACTGGCAAAAAATCGCCGCGGCGGTCGCGATAACGCACCCGGTGGCGCTGATATCGGGCGGGCCGGGCACCGGCAAGACCTTCACGGTGGCGAAGCTCCTGGCGGCCTTGCTGCAGTTGAGCGACGGCGGCCATGCGCGCATGTTGATGGCGGCCCCCACCGGTAAAGCGGCGGCGCGCCTGAGCGAATCCCTTGGCCTGGCCTTACAGCGTCTGGGGCTGGATGAAGAGCAGAAACAGCGGCTGCCGCGCGAGGCGATAACGCTGCACCGCTTGCTCGGGGCGCAGCCCAATAGCCAGCAGATGCGCTATCACCGTGGAAACCCGCTGCATGTGGATATTCTCATCATTGATGAAGCGTCAATGGTTGATTTGCCGATGATGGCCTATGTGATTGCGGCGTTGCCGCCGCAAGCGCGGGTGATCTTCCTGGGTGATCGTTGCCAGCTATCCTCGGTGGCGGCGGGAGCGGTGCTGGGCGATATCTGCCAGTTCGCCGAGGCCGGCTACAGCCCCGCGCGCCGTGCGGAGCTGGCGCGGCTGACGGGCTTTACGCTGCCGGCGGGTGCGGGCGGCGGCGGTTATGGTGTCGCCGATAGTTTATGTCTGCTGCGTAAAAGCTACCGCTTCGATGAAGGATCCGGCATTGGCCGGCTGGCAAATGCTATTAACGCAGGCGACGTCAAGGACGCGCTGGCGCTGCTTAACGCCGGCACGACGGTGGATGTCGTCTACACGCCGCTGCGTGAGGCGGCAGACTATCAGCGTATGCTGGACGACTGCGTTGACGGCTATCGGGACTATTTAGAGCGGGTGCGCAACCATGATGCGCCGGCGGCAATTTTAGACGCCTTCAACCGCTTCCGCCTGCTGTGTGTGCTGCGGGAAGGGCCTTTTGGGGTTGCCGGTCTGAACGACCGTATTGAGCTGGCCTTGAGCCGGGCGGGGCTGCTGGCCCTCGGCAATGCAGGGTGCGGCTACGCGGGGCGGCCGGTGATGATCGTACGCAATGCGCCGTCGCTGGGGCTGTATAACGGCGATATCGGGATCTTGCTCTGGGATGGCGAACAGACGCTGCGCGTGCATTTCTCCCTGCCGGACGGCGGTGTCAAAGCGGTGCCGCTAAGCCGGTTGCCGGAGCATGAGACGGCATTCGCGATGACGGTGCATAAATCCCAGGGGTCGGAATTCCACCATACCGCGCTGGCGTTACCCAATCAGATCTTGCCGGTATTAACGCGGGAATTGCTGTATACCGCGGTCACGCGCGCGCGGTTATCCCTGTACGCTGTACGCGACCGACGAGGTATTGCAACACGCCATTGCAACCAAAACCCAGCGGCGCAGCGGCCTTATCGAGCGGCTGGCCGGCGGCCAGGCCGCACCGCCGCAGCCATCCGCGGATCGCTGACGCGTGCGGCCATGATTCCCGCTTGGCCCGCGACCTTTCCAGCCGGTCCCACTGTATTAGGCTCAATGGCCGTCCCGCGTGCTGGCGCGGTAGGATTGCCTCACCGCGCAATGGCCGTCCTGTGCCTCTGCAGGTCCGATCGCATCATCGTTCAACGGCCGTCCTGCGTCTCAAGTTCGGCCACCAGAATTTTAGATCGGCGCTGGTAGTTATACAGCGCCTTTTTCTGGTTCGGCAGTATATCCACTTCCGCAGGGGTGAAGCAGCGTTCTTGAAACCAGTGAATACTGCGGGTAGTGAGCACAAACAGTTTCTTCAGCCCCATTCGACGCGCCTGCTGCGCGATGCGCGTCAACAGCATCTCGCCGCGTGACGAACTGCGATAATCGGGATGCACCGCCACGCAGGCCATTTCGCCTATCTGCTCATCGGGAAAGGGATAAAGCGCCGCGCAGGCAATGGTCATATTGTCCCGTTCGATAATGGTAAATTTGTCGATTTCCATCTCCAACTGCTCGCGGGAGCGGCGCACCAGGATCCCCTGCTGCTCCAGCGGGCGAATGAGCGCCAGAATGCCGCCGATATCGTTGATGGTGGCCCGCCGCACCTGCGCGGCGCTTTCCATCACAATTTGCGTGCCGATACCGTCGCGGGAAAAGAGCTCTTGCACCAGGGCGCCATCTTCTTGATAGCTGATAAGATGGCAGCGCCGCACGCCGCTGCGGCAGGCTTTTACCGCCCCGCGCAGAAAGCGCACGGTGCCGGAATGGTAATCACCGCGCGCCTCCAACTGCTCGATGCGCCGCTGGGCGTCGTTGGGGTACAGTTCGGAAATGATATCGTCGTCTTCGCCAATTACACCTTGCGACGAGCAAAAGCCGATAATCTTCTCCGCTTTCAGCTTGATAGCCAGCTGCGTCGCCACCTCTTCGGAGGTGAGATTAAAACTTTCGCCGGTGACCGAGACCGCCACCGGGCCGAGGAGGACGATGGCGCCGCCATCCAACTGGCGGTGAATCGCCTCATCATCGATACGGCGGATGCGCCCGCTGTGGCAATAGTCCACGCCATCATCCACGCCCAAGGGCTGGGCAATGATAAAATTGCCGCTTACCACATTGATGTGCGCGCCCTGCAGCGGCGTATTATTCAAACTCATCGACAGCCGGGCGGTGATATCCAGCTGTAGCTGGCCGGCGGCCTGCTTCACCCGTTCGAGGGTGGGCGCGTCGGTGACGCGGGTATGTTTGTGGTAAATCGGCTCAAGATGATGTACCGCCAGATTGGCGTCGATTTGCGGCCGGGCGCCGTACACCAGCACCAGGCGGATACCCAGGCTGTGCAACAGGCCGATGTCATTAACAATACTGCGAAATTTTCATGCTCGATGGCTTCGCCGCCCAGCATAACGACAAAGGTTTTGCCACGGTGTGCATTGATATAAGGAACCGTATGGCGAAAACCCTGAACCAATTCTGTACTGCGTTCCTTCACGGCCTACCCTCTGTGAATGATTATTCTGATTTTGTGTATTTTTAGTCTTTTAATCCCCGCTTGGCAAGTCCCAATTTAAAGTAGGCCACTTTGTAAAGATGCGCAAAGTCCGCTCTGCACCGCCCATGTACGGCCTTTTCGGGATGACAGCGGCCGGCGGTTTGGTTAAAGTTTTCGCCGTTAACGATAAACGATTGGTTTTTCAGATAATGCACATTTTATTACCGGGGCGTTATGCCTGATTCAGAACATAACAACGCGCGCCGACGATTGTTGCAGGGCGTGGCTTGCTGGTTCCGGTCACGTCCGATCACTGATTCCGGTCGCCCGATCAGCGATTCCGATTCTGTCCGATCGCTCATCTTCTATTCCGCCATACTCTGGAGACTTTTAGCTTCCGGGAGTATGGCATGGCACGTAAAAAGAAG
>NZ_JBLKSS010000075.1:0-20864 GCF_047607725.1 Sodalis sp. (in: enterobacteria)
ATCATCGCCGGATTATCCATGATCTGACAGCCGTCCCTTATAGGATGCGGGTTCACTAGGCATCGTAGTGGAACATATTCTTACCGGGCCATACAACAAACCCACCAATAATTCAAGACGTCCTCCACGGGGCGCTTACACGATACCCCTGTCGGCCACCACTATTAGCGACGACCCGTGTCGGTTAAGGTAATCATCCCGGCCGGCCATTTATCTTTGAGAGGCCCTCCAATGAGTCAACTGTTTAGCCCTATCGCTCTGGGCAACCTGGAGCTGGAAAACCGTATCGTGATTGCGCCGATGTGCCAATATTCCGCCGATGAGGGGGAAGCGACCTCATGGCATACCGTGCATCTCGGGCATTTGGCGCTGTCGGGCGCCGCGCTTTTAATCCTTGAGGCCACTGCGGTCAATCCGGTCGGGCACATCTCCCCGCAGGATCTGGGATTATGGGACGATCGGACAGAGCAAGCCCTGGCGGTGGTAGTCGATACGGTAAAAAAGCATTCCCCGATTGCGCTGGGGATCCAACTGGCCCATGCCGGGCGTAAAGCGTCCACCCAACCGCCCTGGTCCGGCGGAGGAGCTATTGCTGCCGAAAAGGGCGGCTGGGAAACGGTCGCGCCGTCGGCGCTCGCCTATGACGACGCTTCCCCCGCGCCACGCGCGCTAAGTCTCGACGAGATAGCGGCGCTCATAGACGATTTCGTCACCGCGGCCAGACGCGCGCAGCGTATCGGTTTTAATCTCATTGAACTGCACGCCGCCCACGGCTATCTGCTGCATCAGTTTTTATCGCCGTTGACGAATCAGCGCGAGGATCGCTACGGCGGCAGCCTGGAAAACCGCATGCGCCTGACGCTTGAGGTGTTTCAGGCCTTGCGTCAGGCGCTACCGTTAACCATGGCGGTAGGCGTGCACATTTCCGCCTCCGACTGGGTTGACGGCGGCTGGGACGAGGCGCAATCCGGGGCGCTCGGCCAGGCGCTGAAAGCGGCCGGCTGCGATTATATTCACGTTTCCAGCGGCGGCCCCGGCTATCAGGTACCGTTCGCCAGGCGCATCCGCCAGGAAACCGGTCTCACGACCTTCGCGGTCGGCATGATTACCGAACCGGAGCAGGCGATTATCGCCAACGGCGACGCTGATGCAATCGCGTTGGCCCGCGGCGCGTTATACGATCCCCGCTGGCCCTGGCATGCGGCCGCCAAACTCGGCGCGCAGGTACAAGGGCAGAAGCAATATTGGCGCTGTGAACCTCATGAAGTGAAGGGGCTATTTCGCCGGACGTAGCGTTATTCACCGCTTATTGCACAAAAAGCGCGCGCCAATAGTCCGATAATGCCCCGGGCGCGACGCTTTATTCCACCGCGGCAAAAAAAATGCCAAAATATTGCAAGGTATTAACGGTACGAATGAAATACGGGCTGTCCCGTAACGTTCACACTTGAGACGCTATGACCACACTTCCTGTTTTTAATCGTTCATTGCTGCATCCGCGTTATTGGCTAACCTGGCTGGGTATTAGCGCGCTCTATCTGCTGGTGCTACTGCCTTATCCGCTGCTTTATACCTTGGGGACCCGCCTGGGGCGGCTCGCGATGCGTTTTATGCGCCATAGAGAGGCCATTGCGCGCCGGAATTTGCAATTGTGTTTTCCCGCTATGCCGGAACCGGAGCGCGAAGCGCTGCTGCGGCAAAATTTTGAGTCGGTCGGCATGGGGCTTATCGAAACCGGCATCGCCTGGTTTTGGCCTGATTGGCGCATTAAACGCTGGGTCACCGTCAGCGGCCTGGAACATATCGCCAACGCGCGTACGGAAAACAAAGGGGTGCTGCTTATCGGCATTCATTTTCTCACCCTTGAGCTGGGCGCGCGAATTTTCGGCATGTATAATCCCGGCATCGGCGTTTATCGCCCCAACGACAACCCGCTGCTTGACTGGCTACAGACCTGGGGACGTTTGCGGTCCAATAAATCCATGCTGGACCGCTCCGATATCAAAGGCATGATCCGCGCGCTGAAAAACGGCGATATTATCTGGTACGCGCCGGATCACGATTATGGGCCGAAAAGCAGCGTATTCGCGCCGCTGTTCGCCGTCCCCGAGGCCGCGACGACCGCCGGCACCTATCTGTTGGCCAAAATGGCCAAGCCGGCGGTGATCCCCTTCATGCCGCGCCGCCTGCCGCAGGGGCGCGGTTACGAGCTGCTGATTCTGCCTGATGAACGCGACATGCCGCTCGATAGTGATATCGCCACCGCCAGCTATATGAATAAGGTGGTGGAACAGGCGATTCTGCGGGCGCCGGACCAATACATGTGGCTGCACCGCCGCTTCAAAACCCGCCCGCCCGGCGCGCCTTCACTGTACCGCTAATGCCTTGCGCGTCAGCGTCCGCCGGCGCGGTGATTGCAAAAGGCCGCGCAAAAACGACCGGTGAAATTGCCCCAGCCCCCCTTTCGGCGCATACTGTGCCTCTGACTTAATCTCCCCCGGTGAGAGCGTTTCCAGCCCTGTTGTGTTGTCGACCGCCGTAATTACGTAATCAGGACGTCATGACGCCGGAACCGATCCTCATCAATTGGAAACTCAATCTTTTTGTGACCTGGATAGGCTGCTTTCTCACCGGTGCCGCCTTCAGTCTGGTCATGCCGTTCCTGCCGCTCTACGTTGAGCTGTTGGGGGTTTCCTCGCCCGAAAAACTGAATTTTTGGTCCGCCGCGGTATTTAGCATCACGTTTCTGTTTTTCGCCATCGCGTCGCCGATATGGGGCGGTCTTGCCGATCGGAAAGGCCGCAAAGTCATGTTGCTACGCTCGGCGCTGGGCATGGCCATTGTCATGATGCTCATGGGCCTAGTGCAGAACGTCTGGCAGTTTCTAGTCTTGCGCGCGCTGCTTGGCGGTTTCGTGCCTAACGCCAACACGCTTATCGCCACCCAGGTGCCGCGCAACAAGAGCGGCTGGGCGCTGGGCACGCTTTCCACCGGCGCGGTAAGCGGCGCGCTGATTGGCCCGCTGATAGAGGGGCTGCTGGCGGATCTCTACGGTTTACGGCTGGTCTTCTTCATTACCGCGCTGGTGCTGTTCATCTGCTTTATCACCACCGTGCTGTTCGTGCAGGAGCGTTTTACCCCCGTGCAGAAAAAAGATATGCTCTCTGGGCGTCAGGTGCTGGCCTCGCTGAAAAATCCCCGCCTGGTGCTGAGTCTGTTTGTCACTACGCTCATCATCCAGGTCGCCACCAGCTCTATCGCGCCCATACTGACGCTGTATGTCCGTGAACTGGCGGGTCATTCGCAAAACCTGGCGTTTATCAGCGGCATGATTGCCGCCGTGCCCGGCATGGCGGCGCTGTTGAGCGCGCCGCGCCTGGGCAAGCTCGGCGATTAGGTCGGGCCCGAGCGCATCTTGATTAGCATGATGGCGTTGTCGGTGCTGCTGCTGATCCCCATGTCATTCGTTCAGGCGCCCTGGCAGTTGGGCGTCCTGCGCTTTCTGTTGGGCGCCACCGACGGCGCGCTGCTGCCGGCGGTGCAAACCCTGTTGATTTATAACTCCTCCAGCCAGGTCGCGGGCCGCATTTTCAGCTATAACCAATCATTTCGCGATGTGGGCAACGTCAGCGGGCCGCTCCTCGGCGCCTTTGTTTCGGCCAGCTATGGTTTCCGGGCGGTCTTTTTTGTGACGGCGCTGGTGGTGATGGTCAACGTGGTGTATTCCTGGTGGAGCCTGCAGCGCAGCGCGGCACGCATCAGGCTCCCTAATGAGTGATGCAAAAAAGTGCGGCGCGCTAACGCCGCCGCCAAAATCGACCGTCGTAGGGGGGGGGTGACGGCCGTCTACTACCGGGACGCCCGCCACAGGGGCGCCCTGAAAACCACGTTTTCTTAGGGCTGAGGCGCGCTTTGCCCGGGCCTGGGCGCGGGTTTTCCACCCCGCTCCTCTCCTGCACCCGGTTTATGATCCGGTATCGCCACCACGGCCACCCGTACCTGGTAATGTACGCCGTTCGCCGCCGGCGGCAGAATGCTGTTCAGTTTCTGCAGGCTTTCCGTCGGATTATCGCTGGCCATTGAGGCGCAAAACAGTTCAACGCCGCGGCAAAAGCCTTCACCATGACCGCCCGGGCCGCCGTGCGCCCACGGGAACGGAGGCAGCGGCATCCCCAGCGTGGGCTGGCCGTATTGCGCACCTGGAGGTGGTGGCGTATTGCCGGCGCCGGCGGGGGCCGCCGCCAGCGCGCCGAGGCTCGCCGCACCGGCGGTGGTCATCAGGGCAATGGCCAGTAAGGTATTGCGCTTCATCATGTTTTTCTCCTCTAGGTCGGGTTTACCCCTTCACTTTAGCGATTCCCAATCGCCCCGTGTAGACCTTTGCGAAACCTTTACCCCTTGCCGTAATCTTCTTTGCAAAATTCCGTCGTCGGAAACATTCACGGGGTAATCAGCCGGTTATCGGCCGACTCACCCGCGGTCACGCCGTCCGGGGCCTGTTTTTCTTCTGCTATCTACTGTTTAGCGGGCGGCACTTGCAACTTTGGCCAGAGCGACAACAATTACTTCTACGCCCGTTATCGGCGTGACGACCTCTGCCCCCCTCATCAGCACAGGAGAGTAACAATGAGCATGTATGCAACTCTGGAAGAAGCGATCGATATCGCCCGCGAGGAGTTTCTGGAAGCGTCAGCCGACAGCAGCAAAGAGGATGAAACCCCGTCAGTGCAACAATTCAGCCTGCAGAAATATGTCCTGCAGGACGGAGAGATCATGTGGGAAGCCGAATTTCAAGCGGAAGAAAATGACGCCACCGAGACGATGTCGTTTCGCACCGGTGAAGCCGCACAGGCGATTTTCGATGGTGATTACGATGAAACCGAACTGCGCCTGGAGTGGCAGGAGGAAAATACGCTGCACGAGTGGGACGAGGGCGAATACCAATATGAACCGCCGCTCGATACCGAAGAGGGTAAAATCGCTTCCGATGAGTGGGACGCGATGTAATGCCCCGCCCACCTCGCGTCACAACGCCGCGCTAACGCCGTCGTTGCCATTGTGCCACGACGGCGGGAACGGCCGAGCCGGCGGTTTAATCGTATGGGCCATGGCGCCAATCCACCGGCAGCAGTAGTGTGTCCACCACCATAGACAGGGGTAAGTCAATAATGGTGAGGTATTTCCACGCCGAGTCGCGCAGATCCCACTGCACCCCCGGATAAAATTGATTGCCGTGCCCTTGGCCGGGCACCGTGCAGCTGATGCTGCCGCCGCCGCCGGTAAGCAACAGCAGCGCGGCAAACACCAGACAAAATCGTCCCATAGTGGCTTTTATTACCTGATTGAAAACAGCGGTCTTATGTCCGCTCCTTGGAGAACGATCGTGCCGACAGCATGCCGGCACGTGCAGGTTATCGGTCTGCCGCGACCGGCTGCGTCACTTGCGCGTCATTACCGCGCTGGGTGTGGAAATACGACAGGATCCCCAGCAGGCAAAGCGTGTAGCCAAACAGCTCAGTCCCTTCTTCCACGGCGCTTTTGACGGTACGGATGAAATCATCCGCCAGCAGGGTGTGCCATAGCGTGCCCATACCCATCAAACGGGCGAACAGCAGCACCGTCAACAGACCGGCACTCAGCATACCGTAGCTGGGGTGTTTAAAAAAGCCCACCAGCCCGGCCAAGGTACGTTGCGGCGCGCGGCCGGCATAGATAAGCGCCGCCAGCGTGACCACCAGCGCGAACCACAGCCAGCTGCCGTGGCGGATGATATCAAACGCAAAATCCATCTCGCGGATCAGCATACACAGAAAAAAGCCGCCGATCAGCACACTGCTGTGGCGCAAGGCGGGATTACGCAATAACAGGCCGTGGATCACGACAATGACCAGTAAAATCAGCTCCTGCGCGATTTCCGTCAGCGAAAATTCATGTTCCCCATTATGAAATCCATTAATATCGATAAACAATAATGAAGTCAGCAGCGCGATGACCGCGGCACAAACCAGAAATACACCCAATTTTTTTACGACAAACAGCCAATCACTCTGCATGGTATCCTCATACCCTGAATTTTGATCAGGATTTTAACGGCCAACACCGGCCGCCAAGTTACAATAAATGCTGCCAATCCATGATCTGGCTCCTTATTTGGAACAAAATGGTTTATTTGTGGTCTGGCGTCACCTCAAACCACTTACGCCTGCGCTTTTACGCGGGAGTAAATGACGCCACGCATTGCGGCGCAAAAATAAGATGCGCGCCTCGTCGCCTACGCCCTTGCGCAGGGATAATGGCCGCGCAGATGGCCCTGAGCATATTCGGCGGCCGTTACCCGCCATCTACAACAGCAAAAAGCGTTAATTATCTCTCTAATTATATCCTATCCATGCGGCATCTCCGCCTGGCCTGAAGAGGGGAGAAGCCGCGGCGTGACCTTTTCCGACCTTACCTGACCCTGGCGACGGAGAAGGAAATGTTCCGTTTCCCTTTCTGACTGAATTACCGCGCTAATGGCATAAACGGGAAGCCGCTTTCGTGCAAAAAAACCCCGGCCGCGGGTAAACGGCCGGGTTTTGATTAGGTAGGGTCAGTTGCGGTTGAGTGAGCGTCTAGCGCTGCCTGGCGATGACGGGCGTGAGCCAGGCGGCCATATGCTCCGGGTGCGACCACAACCGCAAGTGCAGCCGGGACAGTGTGACCGGATCGCTTAATACGGCCAGACGCTGGGCGGGCGTGAGTTTCGCCGGGCCCAGGGTCAAGGCCGCGGCGAGATGCTCTTGCCGGTTACGCTCGACCACAGATCCGAGATGCCATGACGCGCGGTCGCCATGCCCACTGCCAGGGCGTTATAGGCCGGGTCCACCACCGCACGGCGGAAGCCGCCCGCCAATATACGGGCGCGGTTGCGCTGCAGATAAGTCTCGGTAGCCACCAGTTCCTTCGGCGGCGAATACTCCTCGGGAATGAGAAACAGACCCGCGCGCTGACATTTCAACCCGAGACCTGCCCGGCTGGAATAGACACCCACCCACGGCGACAGGATAAGCGACACCACGATAGGCGAGAGCCACCACAAAAAGCGCAGATCCAGCCAGGCCATGCCGCCGGCCCATACCAGACCGAGCAGCATTTGCGAACCGTGGCGCTTAAAGGATTCACTCCAGGGGGTCGCGTCGTCGTCACGCTGCGGCGAATTCCACTGCACCGACCAGCCCAGGAAGGCGCTCACCACAAACAGCGTGTGGAACAGCATCCTGACCGGCGCCAACAGCACGGAAAACAGCATTTCCAACAGCATCGAGACGGTCACCCGCAGCACGCCGCCAAATTCCCGCGCGCCCTTGGCGATGATAAGAATGACGCTCAACAGTTTGGGCAGGAACAGCAGCACCAGCGTCGTGGAAAATAACGCTATCGCCAGCTCCGGGCGCCATTGGGGCCACACCGGGAAGAGCTGGCGCGGCTGCAGGAAGTACTGCGGCTCCACTAGCGTGTGCACCACCTGCAGGGCGGTCGATAGCGCTAGAAACATAAACCACAGCGGCGCCGATAAATAGGACATGACGCCGGTCAGGAACACCGCGCGATGGACCGGATGCATCCCCTTGACCAAAAACAGCCTGAAGTTCATCAGGTTACCGTGACACCAGCGGCGATCGCGTTTAAGCTCATCCAGCAAATTGGGCGGTAGCTCTTCATAGCTACCTGGCAAGTCGTAGGCTATCCAAATGCCCCACCCCGCCCGGCGCATCAAGGCCGCCTCCACGAAGTCATGGGATAATATGGAGCCGGCGAAGGACCCTTCGCCCGGTAGCGGCGCCAGCGCGCAATGCTTGATAAACGGCTCGACGCGGATAATGGCGTTATGGCCCCAGTAGTGGGACTCCCCCAACTGCCAAAAATGCAGGCCGGCGGTGAATAACGGCCCATAAACCCGGGTCGCGAACTGCTGGCAGCGCGCGTACAGCGTATCCATGCCGGACGCCTTCGGCGCACTTTGGATAATGCCGGCACGCGGATTGGCTTCCATCAGCCGAACCAAATTGGTCAGGCAATGGCCGCTCACGACGCTGTCGGCGTCCAAAATAACCATATAGGAGTACTGATTGCCCCAGCGCCGGCAAAAATCGTCGATATTACCGCTTTTGCGCTTCACCCGCCGGCGCCGGCGGCGATAAAAAATGCGCCCCGTGCCACCGGTTTCTTCACACAGTTCCATCCACGCTTTTTGCTCGGCGACGCAGATATCGGGATGATAACTGTCGCTGAGAATATAGACGTCGAAGTGATCTATCTGGCCGGTGGCGACGACGGATTCATAGGTCGCGCGCAGACCGGCGTACACCCGCTCCACGTCTTCATTACAGATAGGCATAATCAGGGCGGTGCGATGCGCCGGATTCAGCGGTTCATCGCCGGTGGTACTGGCGGAGATGCTGTATTTATCATGGCCAATCAGCAGTTGCCAAAAGCCCATCAGCGCGGTCCAGAAGCCGGCCGACACCCAGCAGAACAGGATGGCGAACAAGATGAGGATCCCGCTTTGCAACACATACGGCAGCAACTGTAGCACCGACTGCAGCAGGTCTTGATGGATCATATCCATCGGATCGATAAGCGCTCAGCCCTGGTACGGCAAAATGGTCTTCATGTACCAGGTGGCAATGGCGGTCTGGAACAGCGTGAGCGCCAGCAAAATATAGCGACGGATGGTACCGACAATCCGCCAGTTACCGTCTTCGCGGGCGGCCATTTCCTGCTTATGGCGCGGCGCGCACGACCTGCCGCGCAGCACCCCCCAGAAGCGGACCAGTGGGTTGGTAAACCAGGGTTCGGGAAACATGGTGGTGCGTTTGATGGTCGGCATCGCCTTAATGGCCGTGCGCCCACGACTATCATGGACCAACAGCTCAGGATGGCGCGCGGTTTGCGGCCAGGCCATATGCAAACGGCTTTTTACCGACCGCAGCGCCACATCCTCGTCGGCAAGATTTTCGCCATCGGGCCCCGGTCCATCGCTTAAAGCCTGGTGCACGGCATCAGGCGCGTCTTCGCCTTGCCCACGCAGTCTGTCGCGCAGGCTGACCTTTTGCTCGGCGGCAAGCGGCAACGTCTCGACATAGTCGAGGCTAGTGGAGGTAGAATTATTCATTGGCAGGCAGCAGATAGCTCCAGGTTTCGGTCAATGTCTTATCGCCGTTAACCAGTGCGGCACGCATCTCGGTAGGTTGCTTGGTGTCTTTCACCTTAAGACGCAGGGTCAGACGCCAGCCGTGGGTAACCGGATTGAAACGGACGCTGTTTTCGACCACGTCGGCATTGTCGCTCACGCTAATCTGGGAAGCGACCGGTGCGGCCGGGTCCAGCTCTTTCAGCGGCTGGCCAACGAAGTCCACCTGGAAGGCGGTCGTGCCGTCCGGCTGACGCGTCAGGTTGGTCTGTTTCACATCCCCCGCGGAACGTAGAGTTTGTTTCACATAGGCGAAATCCGGCGAATAGATTTTATCTTCATCGCACGAAAAGTGCAGCCGATAGGCGAGTTCCAGCGGCTGACCGACATCCGGCAATTTCTCCGGCGTCCAGAACGCGACGATATTGTCATTGGTCTCATCGTTGGTGGGGATTTCCACCAGCTCGACATGCCCTTTGCCCCAATCGCCGCGGGGTTCAACCCAGCCGCTCGGGCGCAGGTCGTAGCGATCATCGAGATCCTGATACTGGAAGAAATCGCGCCCGCGCTGTAGCAGCCCGAAACCGCGCGGATTTTCCACCTGGAAAGTGCTCACCGACAGGTGACGGGGATTATTCAGCGGACGCCAGATCCACTCGCCGTTGCCGGCGTGAATCGACAAGTCGTTGGAGTCGTGCAGCGCGGGACGGAAATTCATCGTGGTTGCCGGCTGATTAGGCCCGAACAGGAACATGCTGGTGAGCGGCGCCAGCCCCAGTTTCCCGATTTTATCGCGTAGATAGACACGAGACTGGTAAGCGCAGGTGGCGCGGGGGGAATCGAGCAGCGCATACAGCACCAGGTGCTTGTCGTTGGACTTGGGACGCTCAATCCAGAATTCACGAAAGCGCGGAAACTCTTCTCCCGACGCCAGCGCGGTATCGATCGCCAGACCGCGCGCGGAAAGGCCGTAAACTTGTCCTTTACCGATAACGCGAAAATAACTGGCGCCCAACATGCTGACAATTTCATCGTTTTTATCGAGCTGATTTATCGGATAAAGGATTTTGAACCCGGCGAAACCGAGGTCCTTCACCGCATCGGGATCGTGATTGACCGTTCCGAAGTTGAACATATCCGATGAATATTTGACCTCACTAACGGCGGTCGCCGTCACTTCATTGATTTTCACCGCCTGGTCGAAATACATCCCCTGATGGTAGAACTCGATTTTGAATGGGGTCGGTAAATCGTGCCACAGCGCCTTATCATGATTGAATTGGATTTGCTGATAGTCAGCGAACTTCATTTCGCGAAATTGCGAAGGCACATTGCTTTTTGGTGCTTCATAATTTTTGGCCGCCAGCGCCTGGGCTTGCTTAGCCACATCGTCAATAGAAAATGCCCATGAGGGCAAAGCGTATAGCGTCAACAGCACCGTGTCTCCCAGCCAACGGAGACTCGCTTTGGATGATTTGACGAAGAATTTATTATTTGGCACATCCCCCCTCTGCGTGTGCTCTTAATCATTTACAGCAATCTTTGATTACTGAAATCACTTCTCCGACAGCATGATACAGTAATGGTTCCTCTTATTCGCCTTCCCGGCACCCTGTATTTCAATAGGCTGAAAAACCCACTCTTCGAGTGATAAAAGATAGTCTATAAAAGGGTAAGCCAACAGTTGGCGCCCGGTTTGATTTTACCTGAGCCATCGGGCAGGGGTTAATGCTTTTTTCTCTTTCAGCGGATTATGGGCAAAAAAGCAGAATTTTTAACCCCGACAAATCAGCATATTGCCCTGACCGCGGACGATACCGTTCTGGTCGGGCCGGATAGCGCCCTTAAACCACCGGCGCCCGGAAAGATCTTATTACATTTCCTTGCCGGCGATGACCCATAACGCGGCGGCGCCGGTCATCACTGTATCCCGGCATTGAGGGAACGTCGATTGATACCCGGACCCTGGCGCGGTTTGTCGCCAATTTATCCCCGCGCAGCTAGGTCGCCCGCCGCCGATTGACATCAGCACCGTTTGGTTTGCCGCCGCCAATTTACGCCAGCGCCGTTTGATATAAACGCACATTTTCCGCATCGAAGCAGACAAAAATCACTTGCTGCGGCCAGTTATTGTGCGCCAGGAACGCGCGCACGGCGTTAATGGCGATACGGGCCGTGGCGGGTTTGGGAAAATCGTATACGCCGGTGCTGATATTAGGGAAAGCCAAACGGGCCAGACGGTACTCCGCCGCGAGCCGAAGGCTATTGTCATAGGCGCTGCGCAACAGCGCCGCTTCATCCTGCCCGCCGCCGCGCCAGACGGGGCCGACGGTGTGAATGATGTGACGCACGCCGAGGCAGCCGCCGCCGGTTATCACCGCCTCCCCCACGGCACATCCGCCACGCGCGCGGCGAATCGCCGCACATTCCTGCACAAGTGCCGGCCCCGTCGCACGATGAATGGCGCCATCGACGCCGCCCCCACCCATCAGCCGCTGATTGGCCGCATTGGCGATACCCTCGACCACCAGACGGGTAATATCGCCGGTGATGACCTGAATACGCGGGCGCATTATTTCTCCTCTCATCGTCCCGCGTGGAGAACCATTATCCCCTTTGCCGGTCATAAAGTGAACGGCGTGGAAAACCCGCCACGCGGGCCTAACGCCATTGTCTGGGCGATCGCAATTTAGGCGTTTTTCGCTCACGGACCTTTAGGCTGGGTCTACGCTTAAAGGACACGCTTCATTCGGCCCGCACGGCGCAAAACCGTCACGGTTAGGGGGATGCATTATGCAAGATCAAATTATCCATCACCTGCTCGCGATTCACGGCCCTTCACTCTTCCAAAGCTTTTTCCAGGCCGGCTTCGACTGTTCCACCGAATGGCGCGGCGACGGACGCCGGCTCGATATTATTCATTCCAGCGGCCATGAAATGCTGGCGGCGAAAGATTACGCCCAATTGGCCGACTGTCGACTCACCACCGTGCGCGATGGATTGCGCTGGCACCGTATCGAAACCACGCCCGGCCAGTATGACTGGTCAAGCTTTTTGCCGATGTTGCACAGCGCGCAGGCCAACGGACTCCAGGTTATTTGGGATTTGTGCCACTTCGGCTGGCCTGCTCATCTGGACATTTGGCAGCCGGCGTTTGTGGACAGTTTTGCCCGCTTCGCCGCCGCCGCCGCGCTGGTGCGCGGTGAAGGGGTGGTGCAGCCCGTTTATACCCCTATCAACGCGGTTTCATTTTGGAGCTGGGCGGGGGGCGATATGGCGTCCATCGCGCCTATGGCCTCCGGGCAAGGCAAGGCGTTGAAACAGCAGCTGGTTCGCGCCAGCCTGGCCGCCATGGCGGCGATCCGCGAGGTGGATCTCTCAGCGCGTTTCCTCCAGCCGGAACCGGTGGTGCATATCAATGCGCCGGCGGGCAAACCGGAGCTGGAACAGGCGGCGGAAGCCTTGCGCCTGCGGCAGTTCGAGGTCTGGGATATGCTCTGCGGCCGGGAAATGCCGGCGTTGGGCGGCGGTGAAGAGTGGTTGGATATCATCGGCGTCGGTTATCGGCCGGGCAATCAATGGTTTTATCAAAGTGAGATGATTGCGCTGGAGGACGGCCATTATCGCCCCTTCGCGACCATATTGCAGGAGGTGTGACAACGCTATCAACGCCCGCTACTTATCGCCGAAACGGGTGCGGAAGAGGGCATGCGCATCCCTTGGACGCGCTATATCTTTGAACAGGTGGTGCAGGCGATGCAGACCCACGTGGCGGTGGAAGGTATTTGCCATTATCCCATCGCCGACTACCGCAGCTGGAGCGAGAAAAAGCACCGGCCTTTCGGCCTGTTGGGTATGCAGGATGTCAACGGCTGCCGTTCAATTTATGAACCGTTGGAGTTGGAGTTGCGCGGGCAGCAGATACGCTTGGCGGGCCTGCTCAAGGACGCCGAACCGCGCCAGGTCAGGCGGTAGGGGTGTCGGCGAGTCATTCTGTCGCCATGGGCCATCCGACCCGCCGTTAGGGCGCCTTTTTATAGCAGGACTGGACATCAATAGGATCCGCCGAATGGCGGAGATCGTTTAACCAGGCTAGACCGAATAAAACCGTTACGGCGATTAAAATGGGTATTAACAAACCGATTAGCAGCAATAATTTTGTCTCATCAAGTTTGCTGGATTCCATATCTGCTCCTTTCCCTCGCCGATAATCAGATTATCCAGAGTGTCATCAAACTGACAAAGATGATAAAGGTTCCTGACGCAATCGCCAATACCGCAATGGCAAACTGCGCATCGCTCAATGTTTCGCGATGATATTTTTTGCGACTGATTCGACGGCGTATTTTCACAACACATTTTTCTGATGTAGCAACGGAAACCAACCTGTACAGCCGGCGAAAACAGCAGATAAATTAGGTGAAATACAACGTGAATGCAAGGGGAAACGGCGCGCTCAGGCGCCGCACTGTCCGGCTAATACGGCCAAAGTACGCGGGCTTTAGCGCGTCATAAGACGTCAGGCTGGGTGACGCGCTGCGGCCTGCGGCTTGGATCAGCAGACGCCGAAATCCCCCTCTTCTTTGTATAGGGTAAGTTCTTCCGGTCTGAACGCCTTACTGTTCTCCTCGCCGGAATCCATCATCCCGCAATACACTAAGCCATTCTCGATTTTCACCACGCTCATCGCGGGTCCGCCTTTTTTTGGCTGTACGATATCGCCGGTTTCAAATGACATCATTACCTCCCGCCCGCAGGCTGAGTTATTGTTTCTCATCGAATCGCCGGTCATGCTGATGCGGCGAGCGGCCTGCGACGATTGCCGCGCCTCGGCCTTCGCGCCGCTTCTCCCGCCGACGCCCTATCCGTTGACCACTTCACCGCCGTTGACATGCAGCATTTGGCCACTCACATAGGATGAGTCCCTGCAGGCCAAATAGACATAAGCCGGCGCCAGCTCGGCGGGCTGGCCGGTTCTGCCCAGCGGCTTACTTTCGCCAAAACTGGCCACATGTTCGGGGCTAAAGGTCGAAGGCACCAGCGGCGTCCAGATCGGTCCCGGCGCCACCCCGTTCACCCGAATGCCTTTGGGAGCCAGGTGATTGGAAAGGGCACGGGTGAAAGAGGTAATAGCGCCTTTGGTCGACGAATAGTCGATAAGATCAGGCCGCCCCTGGTAGGCCGTAATGGAAGCGGTATTGATTATGGTGGCGCCGGGTTCCAAATGAGGCAATGAGGCCTGACAGAGATAGAACATCAAAAAAATGTTGGTTCGGAACGTCCGCTCCAGTTGCTGCGGCGTGATGGCGCCGAAATCCGCCTGCGGATGCTGTTCTCCGACCACGTTGACCAAAATGTCCAGCTTGCCGAAATGCGCCAATGTCTCATTGACCACCTGCGCGCTAAAACTCACCTCCCCCAAATCACCACGAATAAGTAACGCCCGCGCGCCATAATACTCTACGGCGCTGTGAGTCTGTTGCGCATCGTGATCCTCGCTCAGATAGACAATCGCCACGTCCGCCCCCTCTTTTGCGAAGGCGACCGCCACAGCACGGCCGATGCCGCTGTCGCCGTCGGTAATAACGGCGATTTTACCCTTAAGTTTGCCCCCCGCCCGATAGTCGGGGTCATCATAAACCGGCTGCGGATCCATCGCACTTTCTTCACCCGGCTGTGTATGCTGCCGCTACGCGGGCGGTGCCTGCTGTGGATATTTCTCGCTCATGGGCGCATCCCCTCTTCCTTAACCGCTAGCTTGTCATGAATCATTAGCCTAGAAGCTGCCGTAGGGAGCGCCAAACCGGAAAAGTATTAGTGAAACTTATCTCCGGCCTGACGGTAACCCCGTGGACAAAAGGCAGATCCACCGACGTTGTGGAGTGCCCCGGGCGCAGGACATACAGTTAACCCCCGCTGCAAGAGATGAAGAAAACGACAAAATAGGGTCATAAATCCGCCTTAAAGCGGGATCGGCACCCTATTCAATGCGAATGACACACAACCATAACAAATGGCGTGTCTTGATCGGCGACGTTAGCGCATGTCGCCTGTGGACACAAAATAATCGATATTATTTATAATAAAATGACAACAATAATAATAATTAACGTGATACTTCAACTTAATTCATGGATGTAGAGATAATTCGAGTTTGGGGGGCAAAGCACCGACGAGCTATTGCGGATTTTCTCAGGAGGGCGCCATGTATAGAAGATACTCAACCGATTTTGCCATTGCCAGCCTGGATGCGCAGGGCATCGTCCGGCGCTCGGACTGGATGGTGGTCTACTGTACCCATCCGGTAACCCGCGAATACCTCTGCGCCACGCAAGAATATCTATGCGTGGGCGCTACCCTTCCCCCCCATAGCTTTGCCGATAAACCCGTGCTTGCCGGCCAAAGGCTGGGCATTGGTGCGCAGCTGCGATGGCCGCTGTTGGCAAACGGTGGTCGATTTACGCGGTGAAGTGGCGTATTGCAAGGACACCGGCAGCCGGCTA
The DNA here is from genome assembly GCF_047607725.1 of Sodalis sp. (in: enterobacteria). Classification (GTDB taxonomy): domain Bacteria; phylum Pseudomonadota; class Gammaproteobacteria; order Enterobacterales; family Enterobacteriaceae; genus JBLKSS01. Next base: position 15,676 of record NZ_JBLKSS010000075.1, read on the forward strand.
AACATCGATTTTCTGGGCTATCTGCCGATAGGGCTGACCCTGCTGGCACCGACGTCACGACGTGATACGTGGGATGGTCAAAAATGGGTCCATCAGGATAATCATCGCTGCCATTGCGGCACGGACCCCGAAACGCCGAGTTAATTCTATTCTGCCCCCCGTCGCCACAGCGACCGCCCCACGCCATATAAGACCTCCTCGAGGGCGCCTATTTCCGCCGAGACCGGGCGAGCGGTGTCTTGTCGGAACCGGACGCGGGCAATCAACGTCACCCGTAGTTGAACGCAATCAATTGGGAAATGAAACGTTAAAAAGCCTCACTCCGCCGCCGCGCTCCCCTCCGCTTTATAACTCATACCAAATCTCTCTAGCGTTTCCTTATCCAGCTGGTAATATTCCCCTTTTAATTCCGCAGATAATTTACTCATAAACGTCACCAGATATTCGATATTATAGCGGGCCATTTCCCTGCCCAATTCCGTTTGCATACTGTCAGCCAAGGTCAATAATTTGGTTTGAAAATGATCAAAGGTATAATTGACATCATCCAGTGGCCGGTGCAAAGCAAGCGGATCGTCGGCGTGAAATAAGCCGCGTCCCAATTGCCCGGCCACATGAAACACTCGCGCTAAACCGATGGCCCCCAAGGACTCCAGCCGGTCGGCATCCTGCACGATTTTTGCCTCCAGCGTTTCCGGCGTGATGCTGGCGCTGAAGCTGTGCGCCTCTATCGCATGCGCCACACCACCATACAGCGGCGCCGGGAAATCGGGAAAATAGTCAGCGAGGATTTCTCGTGTTCGCAGAGCAGCCTGCCGTGATGCCAGATGACGTTCGGGGTGATTTTTGGGGAGATTGACCACGTCATGGAAATAGCAGGCGGCTAATACGATCCTTTCATCCGCGTCGGTAAACTGCATTATTTTACGGGCGGTTTTCCATACCCGACTGAAATGGGCAATATCATGCGCTTTGTCATCCTGCGGAAAATGTTGCTCCAGATATTCCTGAAAACGGCGTTCCCAATCCTCTAAAGTCATATCCCACTCCTACTTGCTATTAATTGCAATCGCATTATTAAGCCATTGCCTACTGCGTAATATCGCCGAAATCGCCGTCGATGTTGGAAGCTTAGCATAATCATTCGCTAATCTGGCGCGCAAACAATATTGCAGGTTATGTCTTATTCCAGCCGAAATAACGCGTTTAAGGGGCCGCACTACGCAAAACCGGCGTTGTGCCAAGGGATTGTCCGGCGCGCACGCGTGCCGTCGCGTGCGATAAAGCGCTTAAGGCCGGCATGCGCGGCATCACAGCCGCGAGCCTCGTTGTTGCCAACCCCCTCTTTACGTAGTTGCCGCCTAAGTTACCCACGCCCTTCTCCCTTTGTCCCGTTGCGCCTTATTTCCCTGCTGCATTTTCCCTTGTTATTTATCCCGCATCTCCCCTTCATCATCCTACCCCTCTGCCGCACGCCAGCGGGCCCCGCAACCGCTATTTCAGCATATCAATATGACAACCTGTCATTCGCCCGCCGGCACATCAGGCGAGTACCGGGCAGCAGCCCGCACATCAAGGTAATAGCGATTGCCTGCGCGGCGGACGGCCATTTAACTACCACGCTTATTATTGCAGTGTTAATACTTCTTTCGTTCCGCTGTGGAAAAGACGCTTGCCGCGCCGAACCGCTATCACTCAACAGGAGTTAAGATGGATAATTATCATGTCACTAAAGCTGAAGATAAATGGGTCTTAACCAAGGAAGGTAATAGCCGTCCCTCAAAAACGGCGGCGACCAAGGATGAAATTATTACCCTCACCCATAGTTATATGACCGGCAAAACGGCCTCGGTGAAAATTCATAAACAGGATGGCACGATTCAGGAAGAACGCACCTATCCGCGCCCCAGCGATCCCCGTAAATCCAAGGGATAACCGGTGCTGCCACCACCGCTCCGACGTCCTTTTACTCCCGCGGTAAGGCGTTCGGGGCGGTTTACCTTCCCCGGCTTACGGCCTGGGCAATGAAACGCCCGGCGAGCGTGATGCCCTCGAATGAAAGCGTATGCTCGTGGCCTGGAAAAATTTTCGCCGTCGCCTTCATGCCCACCGCGGTCAGCAACCGGGCGGCCAGCGGACTTTCGCTAGCGGGAATGACGTCATCTTGCCCTCCGTGCAGCAATAGAACCGGCGTCTGCGCCGCAGCCGGTTTTGTTCCGTTACCCCTACTACGCTGAACCACTGATAGCCTTGACCAAAATCGGAATGCGTCGGCGCATCGGGAGAAGCAAACTCACAGCCGGGTAACTGGTGCTTCCAGGCATCCGCCAGGGGGAGCAAATCATCGCCGCTGCGGGCCAGAAGGAAAATCGCCAGCGTCATTAGCCGCGCCAGCAGGCGCGCAAGCCTATGGCTGCGTTCATATTTCGCAAGATACCGTGATGCCGATCAGATGATAATCCTCCCAGTCAGAGGTTATTAATTTCCATTATGGAAGCAATTCCTCACCAGCCCTGATCCCAGGCTGGCTAGCCGCGGAAGCGGTTTGCGAGATAATCCACCAGCGCTCGCACCTTAGTGGCTAGATGACGTGCCGGCGGATAAATGGCGTACAGACCGAGCGGCGTCATTTCCCGCTGCGGGAGGAGCGGAGTGAGCCGGCCGCTGCGAAAATGCTCACCGCAAATAAACGAAGGAATACGGGTAATGCCCAGGCCGGACATCGCCGCGTACAAGCACGGGTCGGCGTTGGCGAAATGCAGACGGCTGTTAATGGTTATTGACACTGCGCCATCATCGCCATTGGAACCAAATTGCCAGTTCGGATCGCGAAAATTGGTATCAACGATACAGTCATGGAAGCGAAGATCGGAAGGTTGCGTCGGTTCGCCACGGCGCAACAAATAGTCCGGCGAGGCTGCCAGCACGATGTGCACATCACAGAGCTTGCGGGCAACCAGACTGCTATCGTCCAGCCGACCGATGCGCAGGGCGATGTCGTAACCCTCATCGACCAGATTCACCATCTGATCCGAGAAATCGACGTCGAGAATAATCGCGGGATATTGGCGGGCGAAATCCACCAGTACCGGCGCCAGCTGCCGGGCGCCGAAGGAAATGGATGAGTTCAGTCGCAGACGGCCCGACGGCGCATCAGCGGCGCTGCGCACCGAGGCGTCTAGCGCGTCCAGCTCATCGAGCAGGATTTTGATCCGGTGATAATAAGTTTGTCCAACCTCGCTGGGGGACAATGTGCGGGTAGTGCATTTGATAAGTTGCACGCCCAGACAGGCTTCGAGGCGCGAAATCATTTTCGACGCCTGGCCACTACTGGTGCCAAGACGAGCGGCGGCGGCGGCAAAACTCCCCATCTCCAGCACCGCCACCAGCATGCGATCGCAATCGAGCCGTTCCATTCGCGCTCCTTTTTTTGACGCAGTCACCCTCACAGATTATCACAGCATACGTTGATTCGCGTATACGCTGAGCAGAGCGTTACCGTTTCGGTTACACTTATTCTTTCCACGCCGGGGATTGAGCACATATAATGACCTCCGGCACATTATGCTGGGTAAACACTCATTGGCTGCCTGTAAGGCGATTACATCTGACACTTTATGAAAATGAAAATTCGCGCGTTCTGTAGCATGGTATTGGCAATGGCTGTTTACAGTCAGTCCGCCTTCGCCGTTGTCTATCCGTTACCGGAAGGCAAAAGCCGCCTGGTGGGGGAAAACTTGCAAATCACCGTTCCCGAAGGGAACAAACTACCGCTTGAACATTTTGCCGCACAGTTCCAAATGGGGCTCAGCAATATACTCGAAGCCAATCCGGGTGTAGATGTCTATCTTCCGGCCCCTGGCACCAAAATGATCATTCCACAGCAGTTGATTTTGCCGGACACTCCGCATGAAGGCATAGTAATCAACAGTGCCGAAATGCGTCTGTATTACTATCCCAAAGGCACCAAGACGGTCATCGTACTGCCAATCGGTATTGGCGAGCTGGGTAAAGACACCCCTTCCAACTGGGTGACCTCGGTGCAACGCAAGAAAGACGGCCCCACCTGGACACCGACTAAAGCCATGCACGCGGAATACGCCGCGCGCGGTGAAACGCTGCCGGAAGTTTTCCCGGCGGGCCCGGATAACCCGATGGGTCTCTATGCGCTGTATGTAGGCCGCCTGTATGCGGTTCACGGCACCAACACCAACTTCGGCATCGGTTTGCGCGTCAGCCACGGCTGCGTACGTTTGCGCGCCGACGATATCAAATATCTGTTTGATCATGTGCCGGTCGGCACCCGCGTTCAGTTTATCAATGAACCGGTAAAAGCCACGATTGAACCGGATGGTTCGCGCTATCTGGAAGTGCATAACCCGCTTTCGGTCACCGAGGAGCAATTTAACTCGAACGAGCCGGTGCCGATTAATTTGCTGGTTAACGTCAGCCATGTTCTGGTGGATCCCAGCGTTTATCAAGGTACGGTCGATCAGGCGCTGCAGCGTCGTTCCGGCATGCCGGAGAACATCACCGCCCAGGGCGACAACGGCCAAACTGCGACGGTACAGGTGCAGCCGGTTGATGAGCGTACCATTACCGAAGGTCCCGACACCGATCAAAAACAACAGGGCACCGCCGCACCGGTCACCCTGCAGACCAGCGTACCGGAACAAAGCGGCGCCGCGGTACCGGTGGACAATACCGCGCCCGCCCAAAGTGACACGGGTGCCGCGCCAATCGACCAGGCTACGCCTGCTGCCGGCGGCAACACCGACGGTCAAGAGGTTCAGTAACCGCAAAACGTTGCCCGCCACCCGGCGGGCAACGACATCTCCCTGGCGCAACCGTCTCAGGCGCGTCGCGCTAGGGCAGGCGAAACGCGCATCTGAACGTCTATCCCTTAAGCTCTCTCCTTGCCCCACAAACCAACGCATCACCCGAACGACATGTGTTCCCACGCGCCAGCGTCCCGGCCCCGACACAAAATGTTTGCCTCAACGGCCGCGAGACGCGATATGCTTGCGGGATTCTTTTGATTTGGAGTGGTCGTAAGCGCCCCGTGGAGGACGTCTTGAATTATTGGTGGGTTTGTTGTATGGCCCGGTAAGAATATGTTCCACTACGATGCCTAGTGAACCCGCATCCTATAAGGGACGGCTGTCAGATCATGGATAATCCGGCGATGA
>NZ_JBLKSS010000076.1:0-19507 GCF_047607725.1 Sodalis sp. (in: enterobacteria)
ACTCAAACCGGGATGGAAATAAAAGTTATTAAAATCAATACAATGTGAAAATTCAATGAGCATAAGCGTGTAACGTAGGTTTACTGTCTCATACAACAAACCCACCAATAATTCAAGACGTCCTCCACGGGGCGCTTACAATTTTTTCAGGGTAAACAGCATGGCGTATCGCTCCGATTGGGTGAAATGTAATCAACCAGCCGCAATCCGGCGCTGGGATGATTCATTCCACGTCAGCCTGTGACAAAATAGGCCCCTCGCGTCCACCGGCGACAAAACATCTTGTCCCGCCGTGGCCGACCGGAGTCTTTAATGATACAGGATCGCAATTTCGACGATATCGCCGAAAAATTCGCGCGCTACATCTACGGCACCACTAAAGGAAAGATCCGCCAGGCGGTATTATGGCAAGATCTCCAGGGCCTGCTGCCCCAGCTGCCCCAGCGGCCGCTGTCCATATTGGCCGCCGGCGGCGGCGAAGGGCGCATGGCCGCCCAACTGGCGGCGCTGGGACACGAGGTGGTGCTGTGCGATCTGTCGGCGCAAATGATAGACCGCGCGCAACAGCAGTGCTTTCGCTGCGTCCACGGCGCGATACAGGATATCGCAACGCATTTGGAAAGGCCGGCCGATCTGATATTGTGTCATGCGGTACTGGAATGGGTCGCGCAGCCCGAAGCGTTATTGCAAATACTTAATCAGTGCCTGGCCGGGGATGGCGCGTTGTCATTAATGTTTTACAATAAACACGGCCTGGTGATGCGCAACATGCTGTTGGGCAATATGGCTTTTGTCGCGGCCGGTATGTCGAAAAGGAAAAAACGGTCGTTGATACCCGACCATCCTTGCGATCCCGACGAGGTGTATCGCTGGCTGGAAAAAATGGGACTGCAGCCAATAGGCAAAAGCGGCGTGCGGGTGTTTCATGATTATCTGCAGAATAAACAGCAACAACAGGATGAATTTACCGCACTGCTGGCGATGGAACAACGCTATTGTCGGCAGGAGCCATTTATAAGTATGAGGCGTTATATCCACGTGATGGCGCGTAAACCCACCCTGAAGGACGCACTATGAGTGAATTTTCCCAGACTGTACCGGAACTGGTCGCCTGGGCCCGGAAGAATGATTTCTCACTATCGCTGCCTATTGACCGGCTGGCCTTTGTGCTGGCCATCGCCACGCTCAATAGCGAGCGCATGGATGGCGAAATGAGCGAAGGGGAATTGGTGGATGCGTTCCGTTACGTCAGCGAGGGGTTTGAACAGACTCAGGAAACCGTAACCGTACGCGCCAACAACGCCATCAACGATCTGGTGCGTCAGCGTCTTCTCAACCGTTTCACCAGCGAGCTGGCGGAAGGGAACGCCATTTACCGCCTGACGCCGCTCGGTATCAGCATTAGCGATTATTACATTCGCCAGCGCGAATTCTCCACGCTGCGGCTGTCGGTCCAACTGTCCATTGTTGCGCAGGAATTAAAACGGGCGGCGGACGCGGCGGAAGAAGACGGCGACGAATTTCACTGGCACCGGCATGTGTTTGCGCCGCTGAAATATTCGGTAGCGGAAATTTTCGACAGCATCGATATGACCCAGCGCATCATGGATGAACAGCAGCAGGGGGTGAAACAGGATATTGTCGCGCTGCTTAATCAGGACTGGCGTGCCGCCATCTCCAACTGCGAATTGCTGTTATCGGAAACCTCCGGCACGCTGCGTGAACTGCAAGATACGCTGGAAGCGGCGGGGGACAAGCTACAGGCCAACCTGTTGAGCATCCAGGATGCGACCCTGAGCCATGACGAACTGCAGTTCGTCGATAAACTGGTGCTGGATCTGCAAAATAAGCTGGACCGGATCATCAGCTGGGGCCAACAGGCGATCGATCTGTGGATCGGCTATGACCGGCACGTACACCGCTTTATCCGCACCACCATCGACATGGACAAGAACCGCGTCTTCGCCCAGCGCCTGCGCCAGTCGGTGCAAAACTATTTTGACGCGCCCTGGGCGCTGACCTACGCCGACGCCGATCGGCTGATGGACATGCGCGATGAAGAGCTGGCGCTGCGCAATGACGAGGTGACCGGCGAATTGCCGCTGGATATGGAATATGAAGAATTCAACGAGATCCGCGAGCAGATTGCGGCGCTGGTGGACGAGGCGCTGGGGGTGTACAAGCAGCAGCAGCAGCCGCTCGACCTTGGCGCCGTCATGCGCGATTACCTGGCGCGTTATCCGCGCTCACGCCATTTCGACGTGGCGCGCATCGTCGTAGACCAGGCGGTGCGCCTGGGCGTGGCCAGGTCAGATTTTACAGGGTTACCCGCCCACTGGCAGGTAATCAACGATTTTGGCGCTAAAGTACAGGCCCATGTCATCGATGAGTATTGAAGAAAGTTTGCCGGTAAAACTGGCGAAAGCGCTGTCCAACCCGTTATTTCCGGCCCTGGACAGCCAGCTGCGCTCCGGCCGTCACGTCGGCATTGAAGAGCTGGATAATCATGCCTTTCTGATGGATTTCCAGGAGGAGCTGGAGGGCTTTTACCGCCGCTATAATGTGGAGCTGCTGCGCGCGCCGGAAGGGTTCTTCTATCTGCGCCCGCGCTCTACCACCTTGATACCGCGTTCGGTGTTATCGGCGCTGGATATGATGGTCGGCAAAATCCTTTGCTATTTGTATCTGAGCCCTGAAAGACTGGCCCATGAAGGCATTTTCAGCCAGCAGGAACTGTACGACGAACTGTTGAGCCTGGCCGATGAGAACAAACTGCTGAAGCTGGTGAACCAACGTTCAACCGGCTCGGATCTGGACAGGCAAAAGCTGCAGGAGAAAGTGCGCGCCTCCCTTCACCGCCTGCGCCGGCTGGGCATGGTCTGGTTTATGGGCAATGACGCCCGCAAATTTCGTATTACGGAATCGGTTTTCCGCTTCGGCGCCGATGTGCGCGCCGGCGACGATCCGCGCGAAGCGCAACTGCGGATGATTCGCGACGGTGAGGCGATGCCGCTGGAGAACGCCCTGTCGCTCGGCGATGAACAGGATGAAAACGATGAAAATGAGGCGCTCGCCGGCGAAAGCGCGGATGGCCCCGAGGATGAACAGGCATGATTGAACGCGGCAAATTCCGCTCACTGACGCTGGTCAACTGGAACGGCTTTTTCGCCCGGACTTTTGATCTGGATGCATTGGTCACCACCCTGTCCGGCGGTAACGGCGCGGGTAAATCCACTACCATGGCGGCATTTATTACCGCCTTGATCCCCGATTTAACCTTGCTGCATTTTCGTAATACCACCGAAGCCGGCGCCACCAGCGGCTCGCGTGATAAGGGGCTGCACGGCAAGCTGCGCGCCGGGGTGTGCTACTCGGTGCTGGAAGTCGTCAACTCCCGCCACCAGCGCGTGCTGGTCGGCGTGCGCCTGCAGCAGATAGCCGGCCGCGACCGCAAAGTGGACATCAAGCCGTTCATGATCCAGGGGCTGCCGGTCAAAATAACCCCCACCGAGATCCTGACGATGACGGTGGGCAATCGCCAGGCGCGCGTGCTGCCGCTGCAGGAGCTCAAAGAGCGGGTTGAAGCTATTGAAGGCGTGCTGTTCAAGCAGTTCAACTCCATCATCGACTACCACTCGCTGATGTTCGATCTCGGCGTGGTGCCGCGCCGGCTGCGCTCCAGCGCCGATCGCAGCAAATACTACCGCCTGATTGAGGCGTCGCTCTACGGCGGCATTTCCAGCACGATCACCCGGTCGCTGCGCGACTATCTGCTGCCGGAAAACAGCGGCGTGCGTAAAGCGTTTCAGGACATGGAGGCGGTGCTGCGCGAAAACCGCCTGACGCTGGAAGCCATTCGCGTCACGCAATCGGATCGTGATTTGTTCAAGCATCTGATATCCGAAGCCACCGCGTACGTGGCGGCGGATTATATGCGCCACGCCAACGAACGGCGCCTGCATCTGGACTATGCCCTTACTCTGCGCCGTGACCTGTACGCCAGCCGTAAGCAGCTGGCCTCCGAGCAGTATCGCCACGTCGATATGGCCCGGGAGCTGTCGGAAATCAGCGGCGGCGAATCGGATTTGGAAACCGATTACCAAGCCGCCAGCGATCACCTGAATCTGGTGCAAACCGCGATGCGCCAGCAGGAAAAAATCGGCCGTTACCAGGAGGATTTGGAGGAGCTGACCTTCCTGCTGGAAGAACAGAATGAAGTGGTGGCCGAATCCGCCGAGCAGCAGCATGAGAACGAAGCGCGGTTGGAGGCGGCCGAGCTAGAGGTGGATGAACTGAAAAGCCAGCTGGCGGACTATCAGCATGCGCTGGATGTGCAGCAAACGCGCGCCATCCAGTATCAGCAGGCGCTGCAGGCGCTGGATCGCGCCCGAGAGCTGTGCCAGCTTCCGACGTTGACCTGGGAAGACGCCGCGCCGGCGCTGGACACGTTCAAGGAACGCGAACAGGAAGCGACCGAGCACCTGTTGGGTCTTGAGCAAAAAATAAATATGGCCGAGGCGGCCAGCAGCCGGTTTGAACAGGCCTATGGCTTGGTGGTGAAAATCGCCGGACAGGTTAGCCGCAGCGACGCCTGGCAGACGGCCCGGGAACTCCTCCGTGACGCCGCCTCGCAACGCCACCAGGCGGAGCGGCTGCACGCGTTGCGCAGTCAGCTCAACGAGCTGGAACAGCGGCTGCGCGAACAGCAGGATGATGAACGGTTGCTGCAGGAATTTTGCCAGCGTATGGGCCAGGATTATCCCCCTGAGGCCCTCGACGCGGTGCAGCAGGAACTGGAGGTGCGGGTCGAAACGCTGTCGGCGACGGTGTCCGAGGCCGGCGAGCGCCGCCAGACGCTGCGCCAGACGCTGGAGCAGACCACTGCGCGCATCGAACAGCTTACCGCGCGCGCCCCGGCCTGGCTGGCGGCGCAGGATGCCCTGACGGCGCTCAGTGAGCAAAGCGGCGAAGCGCTGACCAGCAGTCGCCAGGTGACGGATACCATGCAGCTCCTGCTGGAACGCGAGCGGGAGACCACCGTGGAACGCGACGAGGTCACGGGACGCAAGCGGCGTATCGAGGCGCAGATCGAGCGTCTCAGCCCGCCGGGCGGGACGGAGGATAGCCGCCTGACCTCGCTGGCCGAACGCTTTGGCGGCGTGCTGCTCTCGGAGATTTATGATGACGTTACGCTTGACGACGCGCCGTATTTCTCAGCGCTCTATGGCCCCTCCCGCCACGCGATTGTGGTACCGGATTTGTCGCGGGTGCGCGAACAGCTGGATGGTCTGGAGGATTGCCCGGACGACCTCTATTTGATTGAAGGGGATCCGCAGTCGTTCGACGATAACATGTTCGGCGTGGAAGAGCTCCAGGGCGCAGTGCTGGTCAAAGTGGCGGACCGTCAGTGGCGCTATTCGCGCTTTCCCGCGGTGCCGCTATTCGGCCGCGCCGCGCGCGAAAGCCGGTTGGAAAAACTCACCGCCGAGCGCGATGTACTGGCGGAACGTTACGCCACGCTCTCGTTCGACGTGCAAAAAATTCAGCGTCAGCATCAGGCGTTCAGCCGCTTTATCGGCGTTCACCTGGCGGTGGCGTTCGAGCCGGATCCGGAAGCGGATATGCGCGCGATCAACGCCCTGCGCGGCGAATTGGAACGTGAACTTAGCGACCACCACGGGCAGAATCAGCAAAGCCGGCAGCAATATGATCAGGCGCGTGAGGGGCTGCAACTGCTCAACCGGCTTATCCCCCGGCTTGGTGTCCTGCTGGACGACCAGCTGCAGGACCGGCTGGAGACGGTGCAGGCCGATTGGCAAGATGCGCAGGACGCGGCCCACTACCTGATCCAGCACCAAAAGGCGCTGGATCAGCTCGAGCCGCTGGCGGCGGTGCTGCAAAGCGACCCCGAACAGCATGAGCAATTGCGTGCCGACTATGAGCTGGCGCAACAGACCCAGCGCCAGGCGCGGCAACAGGCGTTTGCCCTGACAGAGGTGGTCCAGCGCCGCGCCCACTTCAGCTATTCCGATTCCGCCGGCATGCTGAGCGAAAATACCGATCTGAACGATAAGCTGCGCCAGCGTCTGGAGCGGGCGGAGGCCGAGCGCAGCCAGGCGCGTGACGGGCTGCGCGCCCATCAGGCTCAGCTTACGCAGTTCAGCCAGGTACAAGCGTCGTTAAAAAGTTCTTACGAAGCCAAGAAGGATATGCTCAAGGAATTGATGCAGGAGCTCAACGACATCGGGGTGCAGGCCGACGCCAATGCGGAAGCGCGCGCCCGCGAACGCCGGGATCAGCTGCACATGGCCCTGAGCCAGAACCGCGGTCGCCGTAACCAGCTGGAAAAACAGCTGACGTTCTGCGAAGCGGAAATGGACGCTTTACAGAAAAAGTTGCGCAAGCTGGAACGTGATTATTATCAAACCCGCGAGCAGGTGGTCAGCGCCAAGGCCAGCTGGTGCGCGGTGCTGCGCCTGGTGAAGGAAAACGGCGTCGAACGCCGCCTGCACCGCCGCGAGCTGGCCTATATGGAAGCCGAGGATCTGCGTTCCATGTCGGACAAAGCGCTGGGTGCGCTGCGGTTGGCGGTGGCGGATAACGAACATCTGCGTGATGTGCTGCGGCTGTCGGAAGATCCCAAGCGGCCAGAGCGCAAAATCCAGTTCTTTATCGCGGTTTACCAGCATCTACGCGAGCGTATCCGCCAAGATATTATCCGCACCGACGACCCGGTGGAAGCCATTGAGCAGATGGAAATCGAGCTGAATCGCTTGACGGAAGAGTTGACCGCCCGCGAGCAGAAACTGGCCATCAGTTCCAAAAGCGTGGCCAACATTATCCGTAAAACTATCCAGCGTGAGCAGAATCGTATTCGCACGCTCAATCAGGGGTTGCAGGCGGTCAGTTTCGGCCAAGTAAAAAGCGTGCGTCTGAACGTCAGCGTGCGCGAAGCCCATGCGACGCTGTTGGATGTGTTGAGCGAGCAGCAAGAGCAGCATCAGGACCTGTTCAGCAGCCCGCGCCTGACGTTTTCCGAAGCGCTGGCCAAGCTGTATCAGCGGCTAAATCCGCAAATCGATATGGGGCAGCGCACGCCGCAAACCGTCGGCGAGGAACTGCTGGATTACCGCAACTATCTGGAAATGGAAGTGGAGGTCAACCGCGGCGCCGACGGCTGGTTGCGCGCGGAGAGCGGGGCGTTGTCCACCGGTGAGGCCATCGGTACCGGTATGTCGATTCTGGTGATGGTGGTGCAAAGCTGGGAAGAGGAGTCCAGTCGGCTGCGCGGCAAAGATATCTCGCCGTGCCGGCTGTTGTTCCTGGATGAAGCCGCGCGGCTGGATGCGAAATCCATCGCCACGCTGTTCGAGCTGTGTGACCGGCTACAGATGCAGCTTATCATCGCCGCCCCGGAAAATATCAGCCCGGAGAAAGGCACTACCTATAAATTGGTGCGTAAAGTGTTCAACAACCAGGAGCATGTTCATGTGGTGGGGCTGCGCGGTTTTGGCGCCGAGCAGGCTACGCCGTCGTCAACGGCCTTGACCGAGACCGACAGTCAGGCTGGATAAAGTTTTTGACCGAGGGTAGGCCAGCGGTTAATTGAGATGCTTGGCCCCGGCTGACCGTCGGCAGGTTGAGATTTCAGCTCCCGGCCGCACCTCGGCTGATGGCGGTTTTTAGCCGAAATCGGCCGCCAATGGGTTGCGGTTTTCGACCCTGATTGAACCAGATTATTGCGCGCGCCGACAGGCTCGCCATCCCGGCGAGCGCGAAAGCATGCCGTAACCCTCGCAGATCGCCGCCGCGATGGCTCCTTTTGCAGTAGTGCGACAGTCGGTTATTTCCTGCGCGCGTCCCACTTATTGCTTTATTAGGTTAGGGGGGAGTGTGCGCCGGTCCGTCTCACGGGGGCCGGGCCGCGCTTTTTCGTCCCGCCCGTTTCAATACCGCCGGCTACGCAGCCGCATGCGGCAATAGTTATACTCCCTCCTCAGACGGCGTTTAAAGCGCGATGAATGAAATCGATCCCTACCTTATGACGAGCCATGTATTGCCCCCCTCGGTTACCGCAGGTTCGCCATCGTGCTTAGCAAGCGTTGGAGGCGTTGACTGCTGTCGGCAATTATCCGCGCCGTGCCGGGGGAGGTTTCCTTTCTAGGCGGCGATCCACCGCTGTCGGCTCATGCCGCCGAAAAAAGTAGGCGGTTATTGGGCGTCGCGGCGTGGGCCGTGCGACGATGTCGCCGCCGGCATGACCCAGGGAAATGGTCAAAGGGTAACCGCTTCGCAGGGTTTCGCTTTGGTTTAGTGCGCAGATTTCCTTTTCTGCTTATATACTACGGTGAACAAGGTCAAAAAAAACATGATAAATTAACTGTTTCACTACAGGGGACACAGGATGTTAGTCACGAAATCTCCGTGGTTGCGCCGTGCGATGATGCGTTGCCTGCTGCTGACCGGTATCGCGTCGCTATCCGGCCCCGCCTTTGGCGCGCCGGCCGCGCAAAGCCAGGGTGCTGGCGCCCCTTTGCCGGGAAAAATTTCCCCTGCTCATGTGCAACCCTACTTTTCCCGAGAAATTGCGGCGCTTTACGCCGCGCGCCAGGATGCGCCGATGTGGCAGGACCGGGCGGTGGTGTGGCATTTTCAGCAGCAACTGGCGGAACTGGCGCTGTCGGGCGTCCAGCCGCAATTCACCACCTGGGCGCAGTGGCTCACGGATCCGCGTATTACCGGTCTAACGCGGGATAAAATCTTGTCCGACGTGATGCTGGGCTACCTGCAATTTACCAATGGCGTCGGCGCCAACGGCGAAAGATGGCTTTACGGCAATGCACCCTATACGCTGGCGCTGCCGCCGCGCGCGCTCATTGACCGCTGGCAGAATGCTTTAAACGACGGCAGGTTGGATGCCTTTGTCAGCGGCCTGGTGCCGCAGCACCCCCAATACGCCAAAATGCATCAAGCGTTGAAAACCATTCTCGCCGATAACCACCCTTGGCCGCAGCTGACCGGCAGCGCCAGCTTGCGTCCCGGCCAATTGAGCGATGATATTCCCGCGCTGCGCGAGATTTTGCGGCGTACCGGTATGCTCCAGCGCGGCGACGCCGCGCCGCAACCGACGGTGGATAACGCCCCGGTCACGCCCACCGCCTCGCAGCCTATCAGCCAAGACCCGCCGTCGGCGGTGGTCAGCCCCGCCGCCGCGGAGCTCACGACCACGCCTTCCAGCGATAATCCAACGGTGGTCGCCACGGTAGATGTGCAGGACAAGATGTATTCGCCAGATCTGGTGGCGGCGGTGAAGCGTTTCCAAGACTGGCAGGGGTTGGGTGCCGACGGCGTGATCGGCCGCCAGACGCGCAACTGGCTTAACGTTTCCCCGCAGACCCGGGTTACGCTGCTGGCGTTGAATATCCAGCGTTTGCGCCTGCTGAATAATCGCGTTAATACCGGCATCTTGGTCAATATTCCCAATTACTCCCTTGTGTACTATCAGCAGGGGGCCGAGGTGCTGTCCTCGCGGGTGATCGTCGGCCGCCCCAGCCGCAAAACGCCGCTGATACGCAGTGCGTTGAGCAGCGTGGTGCTTAATCCGCCGTGGAATGTGCCCAATTCGCTGGTGCGTCAGGATATTCTGCCGAAAGCGCTGCGCGATCCGGGGTATTTGCTGCGCAACGACTTCACCATATTATCGGGCTGGAGTAGCGATGCCGCCGTGATCGACCCGGCCAGTATTGATTGGAATATGGTCACGCCCAACCATTTTCCTTACCGTCTGCAGCAGGCGCCGGGGCCGAAGAATGCGTTGGGGCGGTATAAATTCAATATGCCCAGCTCGGATGCCATTTATCTGCACGATACGCCCAACCATAATTTGTTCGGCCAAGATCAGCGCGCGCTTAGCTCGGGTTGCGTTCGGGTGAATAAGGCGGCGGTGCTGGCGAACATGCTGCTGCAAGATGCCGGTTGGGGCGACGCTCGCGTCAGTGCGACGCTAAGACAGGGCAATATGACGTATGTGCCGATTCGCCATCAGATTCCGGTCAATTTGTTTTATCTTACCGCCTGGGTCGCGGACGACGGTAAACCGCAGTTCCGCACAGATATTTACAATTATGATACGCCAACCCAGAAGGGCGCCAGAAGCCTGCCGCAAGCGCAACGGCTGCTGCAATAAGCCGCTGAACGCCGGTGAATTTATGCGCGGGCCTGACCGGGGCCCCGTGTAGACTACTTTGTGAGCTTTTGCAAATCCTGACGCTTGAGTTATTGACGTGGCCCACCCATACGGCTATGGTTCGGGCGGTGCGCTACTGTGTATTTGTTCATCAACTCTGCCGACTGGTTACTGTGCCCATGGATCATATCAATCATCTACGCCGTCAATTGCTGGTGTTTGGAACGGCTGCCGCCGGACTGGCGCTGCTTCCCGGCACTGCTTTCGCCACGCTCTCCACGCCCCGCCCGCGCATGCTAACCCTGAATAATTTGCATACCGGTGAAACGCTGAAAACGGAATTTTTCAATGGTAAAAGTTATGATCAAAGCGAGCTGAGCCGATTAAATCATTTTTTCCGCGATTTTCGCGCCAATAAAATAACCGAAATCGATCCTCAGCTTTTCGACCATCTTTATCGTCTGCAAACGGTGTTGCAAACCAGCAAGCCGGTGCAGCTTATTTCCGGCTACCGGACGGTACAGACTAATAATTCGCTGCGGGCAAAGAGCGAGGGCGTAGCGAAGCACAGTTATCATACGCTGGGCAAAGCCATGGATTTCCATATTGAGGGCACGCCGCTCAGCATGATCCGTAAAGCGGCGCTCAAGCTGCGCATGGGCGGCGTGGGATACTACCCGCGAAGTAATTTCGTCCATATCGATACCGGGCCGGCGCGCACCTGGTAAAGCGCCGCAATTCCTGTCAACACGACCGCCGTTTCGCCGTATAATTGGATGCAAAAGGCCAGACAGGATGCAGTATGAAATATCACATTATGCCGGTAACGGCGTTCAGCCAGAATTGTTCTTTGGTTTGGTGCGAGCAGACCGGCGAAGTGGCGCTGCTGGATCCCGGCGGTGAAGCGCAGCGGTTGCGTCAAGAAGTCGCGGCGCTGGGCGTAACGGTAAAAGAAATATGGCTGACTCACGTCATCTGGATGATGTCGGCGCCGCCAGCGAGCTCGCGGCATTTTATCGCGTGCCCATCGTCGGTCCCCATCGCGACGATGAACCGTTGCTGGCGAATTTGCCGGGGCAGTGTCAGATGTTTGGCGTGGAAAGCATTCCGCCATTGACGCCCGATCACTGGCTGGCGGATGGCGCCACGGTGAGCGTCGGTACGTTGTCGTTTAGCGTACTGCATTGCCCCGGCCATTCTCCGGGGCATGTGTTGTTCTGGAACAAAGCGGCGAAATTCATTTTGATGGGGGACGTGCTGTTTAATGGCGGCATTGGTCGTACCGACCTGCCGGGCGGCGATAGGGCGACGCTGATGCGTTCGATCCATCATCAGCTCATGCCGTTAGCGGATGACATTGCCTTTCTGCCCGGCCATGGCCCCATGTCGACTTTGGGCCACGAGCGCCGCACTAATCCTTTCCTGCAGTAGCCGCCGGTGAGCGCTTCATGGCCATTGCCGCCGTTGCGTGAACCAGCATGACATTGTCATTTTCATCTCTTCACAGACGGACGCGCCGCCTCAGACAGGTTAACCGGCGGTTACAGCACCGCCACGATCGCTTCGCACAACGGCGCCATGTTATCCGGCGTCATTCCGGCCACGTTGATGCGGCCTGAATTCACCACATAGATGCCCGATTGGTCACGCAGCTCTAGCACCTGTTCCTGAGTCAGGCCGCTAAAGGAGAACATGCCGTTTTGCCGGTTGATAAAGCTGAAGTCCTGCCGCGTGCCTTTATCCAGGAGGGTGTTGACGAACAGTTGGCGCATACGCTGGATACGCTCGCGCATACCGCTCAACTCCTGCTCCCACATGGCGCGCAGCACGTCGTCGGCCAAAATGGTGGCGACAACGGCGGCGCCGTGCGCCGGCGGGTTGGAGTAGTTGGCGCGAATGATGGCTTTCAACTGGCTGAAGGCGCGATCGGCAATCGCGCTGTCGGGCGCAATCAGTGTGCAGGCGCCAACGCGTTCATTATACAGGCCGAAATTCTTTGAAAAGGAGCTGCACACGATGAGCTCCTGATGAGCTTCGCAAAAAATGCGCAAACCCGCCGCATCTTCCTCCAGGCCGTGGGCGAAACCCTGATAGGCGAAATCAAACAGCGGCAGCCAGCCCTGTCGGGCCGACAGCGCCGCCAGTTCGCGCCATTGCTGCTCGGTGGGGTCGATCCCGGTCGGATTATGGCAGCAACCTTGGAATAAGACGACGTCGCCGGCCTGTGCCTGGCTCAGGGACGCCAGCATTGCCGTAAAATCGAGCGTATGAGTGACAGCGTCATAGTAGGCGTAATAGCACACCGTCAATCCCGCCGCGCTAAACACGTTTTTATGGTTCGGCCAGCTAGGGTTGCTTACCCAAACACGGCGCACGGCGGTATTATGCGCCAGGAAATCCGCGGCCACGCGCAGGGCGCCGGTACCGCCGGGGGTTTGCGCGCTGCACGTCCGCGCGCTGGCGATAATGGCGCTGTCCGCGCCGAACAGAAGGCGCTGCGTGTCCGCGGCGAAGGCCGTGATGCCGTCAATACTCAGGTAGTTTTTGCTGGTCTCATTTTCCAGCAGCAGCGATTCCGCTTTTTTTACGCTGGTCAGCACCGGTGTATTACCGGTTTCATCCTTGTAGACGCCGATACCAAGATTGATTTTACTCGGGCGATCATCTGCGCGAAAGACATCCAGTAGGCCGAGAATCGGGTCCGCCGGTGCGACCGGGATAGATTCAAACATGGGAGATGTGTCCAAACGTCACAGTGTGCGAAAAGTGCTATCAGGTTACCGTTACGAGAGCCCTTTGCCAACCGTTTACCGCCCATTTTTCAACGGCACAAAAAAAAGAAGGCAGGGTGCAAACCCTGCCTTCGCTATCCTGATCTTCAGCCGTAGAGGGCCGAAAGGGGATTAGAACTGGTAGACCAGATCCAGAGCAACGGTATCGCCGCTGCCGATGCCCAGCTCGTTGTCGTCATCAATCTGGTTGATGATGTAGTCAACATAAGTGGACATGTTTTTGTTGAAGTAGTAAGTCGCGCCCACTTCAAAGTATTTGATCAGGTCAACATCGCCAACGCCTTCGATGTCTTTACCTTTCGACTGCACGTAGGCGAGGGACGGACGCAGACCGAAGTCGAACTGATACTGGGCAACCAATTCAATCAGCTGGGTTTTGTTAGCAAAACCGGTAGCGTTAAAGTCAGTGCTCTGCTAATTGGAGTTGCTGATGTAGGTCGCGTTACGGGTTTCACCGTACATGGCGGCCAGGTAAACGTTGTTGGCGTCATATTTCAGACCGGCTGTCCATTGCTGAGCTTTTTCGCTGCCGTTAGCATAGTAAGCGCTTTGCTGTGCATCGGTACGGTCGGAAGAAGCAATAAGCACCGCCGATAGCAACACCGATGGGGGAGGTGTAGCTGGTAGATGCGCCCCAGCCGTCGCCGTTGGCGCGACGGATTTCGTCACGATCGTTCTTGCTTTGGTACTGTACGGCGAAATCCCAGCCGTCAACCAACCCGAAGAAGTTGGTGTTGCGGTAGGTAGCGACACCGGTGGTACGACCCACCATGAAGTTGTCGCTGTAGCCGGAGTCACCGCCGAATTCCGGCAGCATGTCGGTCCAGCCGATAGCGTCATACACTTACGCCGTAGTTACGGCCGTAATCGAATGAACCGGCATCGCCGAATTTCAGACCGGCGAACACCAGACGGGTTTTGTTGCCGTCCTGAGCGTCGACGCTGCTTTCGGAGTTGTTGCCCTGGAAGTTGTATTCCCACTGGCCGAAACCGGTCAGCTGGTCGGTAATCTGAGTTTCACCTTTGAAGCCGAGACGGGCGTAAGTCTGGTCGCCGTCACCGCCGTCACCGCCGTAGCTGTTGTCGCTGTGGGAGAAGTAGTGCAGGCCGACAGCCTTACCGTAGATGTCTAATTTATTGCCATCTTTGTTATACACTTCGGCCGCGTTAGCGGCACCGGCAGCCAATAAGGCCGGAATTACCACTGCAATAAGATTGCGATTCATCATTATTACTACCCTCATTGGTGTTATTCGGACACCTGCCACTGCCGCTAATAATTTCTTACGAAACATTATTGAGAGTTTGGTGTCTTCCTGTGTCTGCACGCAGTGTTCCATTCACAGAGTCGTTAATCTACTCCGAAAATGATACAAATGTCGTAATAATGTTTCATGAGGAAAAAATGTATGTCTAAATGTAATTTTTAGGGAACTTTATGAGATATCTCTAACTTTAAAAAGAGAAAGGCCAGCAGAGCTGGCCTTGGTGACGTATATATATTTTTTTATTATATTAAATGCCGAAATTTAGAAATTGGCATTGCGCGGACTTCGCGGGAAGGGTATTACATCACGAATATTTTGCATTCCTGTGACATAAACTATTAATCTCTCGAAACCTAATCCAAAACCTGCATGAGGAACGGTTCCATAGCGGCGCAAATCACGATACCACCAGTAATCTTCTTTGTTGAGGCCCATTTCTTCCAAACGTGTATCCAGTCTATCCAAACGCTCTTCACGCTGCGATCCGCCAATGATTTCGCCGATGCCCGGGGCCAGCACATCCATAGCGGCGACGGTTTTGCCATCGTCATTCATGCGCATGTAAAACACTTTGATATCCTTGGGATAATTCTTCACCACCACCGGCGCTTTGAAATGTTTTTCCGCCAAATAGCGTTCATGTTCCGAAGATAAGTCAATGCCCCAGGAAACCGGATTTTCAAATGTCTGGCCACAGTTTTGCAGAATGGTTACCGCCTCGGTGTAGTCGACTTGCGCGAAATCTGCACTAATAAAGTGTTTCAGACGGTTTATCGCTTCTTTGTCGACCCGCTCGACGAAGAACTGCATATCGTCGGCGCGCTCGGTCAATACCGCCTGAAACACATATTTAAGCATCGCTTCCGCTAAGCCGGCGGCATCCTCCAGGGTGGCGAACGCCACTTCCGGCTCAACCATCCAGAATTCGGCGAGATGGCGACTGGTATTGGAATTTTCCGCCCGGAACGTCGGACCGAATGTATAGATTTTTGACAGGGCGCAGGCGTAACTTTCACCGTTCAGCTGGCCGGAAACGGTTAAAAAGGCCTCTTTGCCAAAGAAATCTTCATCGTAATTGACTTTGCCATCGGCCGTGCGCGGCAGATTTTCCAAATCGAGGGTTGAAACGCGGAACATTTCGCCGGCGCCTTCGGTATCGGAGGCGGTAATTAACGGCGTCGACACCCAGAAGAAACTCTGCTCATCCATAAAACGGTGAATGGCCTGCGCCAGGGTGTGGCGGACTCGCGCCACCGCGCCAATCAGGTTGGTCCGCGGGCGAAGATGGGCCACTTCGCGCAGATATTCCACGCTATGGCGCTTGGCGGCCATGGGGTAGGTATCCGGATCGTCGACCCAGCCGAGCACCTCAACGGCCTGAGCCTGTATTTCGTAACGCTGACCGCCCCCTAAGGATTCCACTACCCGGCCGGTAACCGATACCGAGCAGCCTGTGGTCAGGCGTAGAATGTCGTTCTGATAATTGGGCAGAGTATTATTAATGACGGCCTGTAAGGGATCGAAGCAGGAACCGTCATAGACGGCAAGAAAGGAGATTCCGGCTTTGGAATCTCGGCGGGTACGCACCCAACCCTGTACAGTGACTTCACTGTCAGCCGGCATGCGCCCTTGCAGTACATCGACTACAGGCACTACGCTCATAAAATACTCTCTTACTCAGTTAAAATAGGAAAAGGCCGTGAGTCCGGTAACGGAGCATAATATGTTACTTGGCGGCGGCAAGACCGCAAGGGGAAATCGCATATTTCTGGCGGCGATGATGTTTAGGGTGTGCAATGAGGGCAGAAAACCGGTGTTAAAGCGGGCCAAAGCGCCATCTCCCCCGACGCTTTCGCGCAAAACGGGGGAACGGGAAATGCCAGCCGCGGCTTGGCTGGTGGTTCAACTGGCCTTTTTAACCACCAGCGGCACGTCGAAAGCTTTACGCAAGGCGCGAACAAAGGCTTTATCGTGACAGATCGTTTTTCCGGGGCTGTCCGACAGCTTCGCCACCGGTTTACCGTTGCACTCCACCAGTTTGATGACGATGTTGAGCGGCTTAACGGCGGGGATATCGCAGGTCAGCCGGGTGCCGATACCAAAAACGAGATTGATGCGCTGCCAGAAATGGCGGTAAAGCATCAGCGCCTTGTCGAAATCGAGGCTGTCGGAAAACACCAGCGTTTTGCCAAGCGGATCAATGCCCAACCGTTCATAATGTGCAATCGCCTTCTCGCCCCATTCCACCGGGTCGCCGGAGTCGTGACGCAGGCCCTGATAGGCATGGGCGAACGCCGGCCCGAAGTCGCGTAAAAAGGCATCCATCGTGATGCAGTCGGTGAGCGCGATCCCTAACTGGTCGGGGTATTCGTCCAGCCAGGCCTGCAGCGCGGTGCGCTGGCTGTTGGCCAGATCGGGGCTTATCTGCTGAATGCGCCTGGGTGCCGACCGGCGGCAGGCCGCATTCCCGCGCCAACTGGTAGTTGCTGGTGCCGATAAGGTAGGGAAACGTCCGCTGTAGTTCGGCAACCACATCAAACTGGACCTGGCGCGAGAAGCGGCGGCGGGTGCCGAAATCCATAGGCCTGAAGCGGGACATGTCCACATCCGCACTGAGATGGCGAAAATAGCGCAGCTTCGCCACCGCGTCAGCGGGCGCGATTTGCGGCGAGCGGCGGCGGTGCACCACCTCGCTTATCACCGCGAGCAGCAGCACTTCCCATAAAATGACGTCGCGCCAGGGGCCGGTGATGCGAATATCGAATTTGCCGTGGTGATTACGTACTCGCACCTGGCTCGGGTTAAAGCGGAACTGGCGCAGCCAGTTGAAATAGTCGCTTTGAAAAAACGACAATCCGCGCCGGTAGGCAAACTCCTCCTGGTCCAATTTCAAACTACGCATCATCTCAATCTGGGCACTGATGTCGGCGGCGTATTCCCCCAGCAGATCGTCCCCGCGGCAGCGGAACTCCGCGCTCACCGTTACATCATAGTAGCGATGAAAAACGGTTTGCTGCATATGAAATTTATAGGCATCAGTGTCGAGTATCGACGTTAAAATCGGATCGGTAGCAACATTCATGGTGCGTTCAAGCATCCTTTTACGACATCTCATCTCAGTCGGATAAGGGGTAACGGCCATGAAAAGCCGCGTTATCCTATAAGTGTAGTCACATCAGAGCACAGTTGACGTGATAACGTCGGGACCAAACGTGCCGTCCCGCGGGTTAGTCGCCCGGTCATTTGGCGAGTTTTCCCGCCCGCCCGCGCTGTTTTTTGCGCGAACGCTACATTTTAGCGCGCTTGCCGGGCTTTACAATGGCAACCTGCCGCTAACAGGAATAGACTTAACGGCAGAAATCGACACTGATGCCTAAAGGTTAACTATGACGCAACAGCCGCAAGCCAAGTACCGCCATGATTATCGTGCGCCGGAATATACGATCATCGATATTCACCTGGATTTTGATCTCGAGGCCGAGAATACCACCGTTACGGCAACCAGCACCGTCGTGCGTCAGGGCCAGGCCGGCGCGCCCTTGCTGCTCAACGACGAGGATTTACGCCTGCTGAGTTTGCGGGTGGACGACCAGGAGTGGACGCATTATCGCCTGGACGCCCCGGGATTGGTCATTGAGCAGTTGCCCGCCACCTTTACCTTGACCATCAAAACGCTGATTCATCCCGCCAACAATACCGCCCTGGAAGGGCTCTACCTTTCCGGCGGCGCGCTCTGTACCCAATGGCGAGGCGGAAGGTTTCCGCCACATTACCTTTTATCTGGACCGTCCGGATGTTCTGGCGCGTTTTACCACGCACATTTTGGCGGATAAGCAACGCTATCCGTTCCTGCTCTCCAACGGCAACCGTATTTATTACGGGGATAACTGTGATGGCCGGCATTGGGTAATCTGGGAAGATCCTTTTCCGAAACCGTGTTACCTCTTTGCGCTGGTGGCGGGGGATTTTGATGTATTGCGCGACAGCTTTACCACCCGCTCCGGCAGAGAGGTCGCGCTGGAGCTGTTTGTCGATCGCGGCAACCTGGATCGCGCCGACTGGGCGATTGCGTCCCTCAAGCACGCCATGCGTTGGGACGAAACCCGCTTCGGTCTTGAGTACGATCTGGATATTTATATGGTGGTGGCGGTCGATTTCTTCAATATGGGCGCCATGGAAAATAAAGGGCTCAACGTCTTCAACGCCAAATATGTGCTGGCCCGGGCGCAAACCGCCACCGATGTGGATTATCTCAATATCGAACGGGTCATCGGCCATGAATATTTCCATAACTGGACCGGTAATCGCATCACCTGCCGCAACTGGTTTCAGCTCAGTCTGAAAGAGGGCCTGACCGTATTCCGCGATCAGGAGTTCAGTTCGGATATCGGCTCGCGCGCCGTCAATCGAATCAATAATGTACGCGTGATGCGCAGCGCGCAGTTCGCCGAAGACGCCAGCCCGATGGCGCACCCCATTCGCCCCGATAAAGTCATTGAAATGAATAACTTTTACACCTTGACGGTGTATGAAAAGGGCGCCGAGATGATCCGTATGCTGCATACCCTGCTGGGGGAGGAAAAGTTTCAGGCCGGCATGAGCCGCTACGTTTCCCGCCACGATGGCAGCGCCGCCACCTGCGAAGATTTCGTCGTGGCGATGGAGGAGGCCGGCGATATCGATTTGACGCTGTTCCGCCGCTGGTACAGCCAGTCAGGTACGCCGCTGGTGACGGTGCGCGACGATTATAATGCCGAGCTGGAGCAATATACCCTGCACGTTACGCAGATGACGCCGCCGACGCCGGACCAGCAGGAAAAACAGGCGCTGCATATTCCGCTGGATATCGAACTGTACGATAACCACGGACCGGTAATCCCGCTACAGCACGTCGGCGCGCCGGTAAATTCGGTGCTGAACGTGACCGAGAGCGTACAGACGTTTATTTTCGATCATGTGCCGTCGCTGCCCATCCCCTCGCTGCTGCGCGAATTTTCCGCGCCGGTGAAGCTGGATTATCCCTATAGCGATCAGCAATTGATTACCCTGATGCGTTTCGCCACCAGCGATTTCTCCCGCTGGGACGCGGCGCAAAGCCTGCTGTCTATCTATATCCGTTTGAACGTAAGCGTACGCCCAGCGCCGTATTGACAGTTATTCAGCAGGGATGGTGAGGTTCCACGGCAGGAGCTCTTTGATTTTGTTGATGGGATGATCCGCGATAATCGCCAGCACATGGCGCAGATACGCTTCCGGCTCCA
>NZ_JBLKSS010000077.1:0-18491 GCF_047607725.1 Sodalis sp. (in: enterobacteria)
CGAGTACCCGTTTTTGCCATAGTCGATGTGGTAATCAGGTCCCACTCGGCAACGAGATACTCACTGTATTCCCATTGCGTGGGCGGGAGAGGCCCAAGAGCCGGCTTGTCCAACTGCTCGACGCGTTCAATGCGACTTTGTCTGCCGTAATGACGCATCGGGCGCAGATTCAACTCATGATTGAGTTCTCGTATCACCTGGTTGAGTTCGGCCAGCGAGTAGAACGTACGTTTACGCAACCGGGCCAGCACCCAGCGTTCTACCAGCTGCACGGTTGATTCTGCCTTCGCCTTGTCTTTCGGTTTTCGCGGGCGCGCCGGTAGCACCATTGTCTCATAGTGATTTGCCAGCGCCTGGTAGCTCTGGTTTATGACGTAAGCGCCCCGTGGAGGACGTCTTGAGTTATTGGTGGGTTTGTTGTATGGCCCGGTAAGAATATGTTCCACTACGATGCCTAGTGAACCCGCATCCTATAAGGGACGGCTGTCAGATCATGGATAATCCGGCGATGATAGTGTCCACTTTAATTTTAATGGACACTATCACAAACTTCAGAACCACTAATTTCATATCACTCAAACCGGGATGGAAATAAAAGTTATTAAAATCAATACAATGTGAAAAAGCAATGAGCATAAGCGTGTAACGTAGGTTTACTGTCTCATACAACAAACCCACCAATAATTCAAGACGTCCTCCACGGGGCGTTTAGCGATCGCATTTACTGTGTTGCCCAGCGGCGGCCATAACACTCACGATGCTGGCGGCGACAGAAACTGTCTTATAACGTCACCATCATACAATAGGCTAATCGCTATCGAACAGGAGATCCTGATAATCTTCAATGTCTGATAATGAAACCGTGCAACTCTCATCGCTATCGGAGGAGTCCCATCTTGACGACGACTGGTTGTCTTTAAAGTCATTATCCATTAACAATTTTATTATATCTTCATGCCCTAATTTTTTCGCCAGCCTGAGTGGCGTTATTTTTTTTCGTGCCCCCTTGCAATTGACATCCCATAGGGAGAGGCCATTTCCATTGGCGCCTTCATCAAGCAGAAGCTTCACTTTATCATAATCATTTCTCTCTATAGCAAAATACAAAGGCGTATATTGGCACTGATGATAAATCTTAGGGTTATCTTCTCCGGGTAACTACCGTTTTTGTAAATAACTCGATGTAGCAAAATCATTGACATCAAAGCTCATATCAATAATTTTTTTCACCACGGCAGTCCCTGGAGTAAAAATAATTGCCTTAGTCATTACCGAATGACCATCAGCATCATATCTATTGACATTCAAGCCCCTTGGCTCCATAAGCGATAATGGCGTCATGAGCATGTCATCGTCTATGCCCGGCCCGAAGATATTGATATCATAGCTGCCGTCTCCTTTCGGTCGTTAGCTCTGTTGATATCCCCCTCTTTGTTAATCAGTTTGCCCGACAGTTCGAGGAAAGCTTCCCGTGTAGCCTCACTGAGGTCCGCATCAGAGGCGTAATGAGAAAACAACAACATCAATACCGTGTTCCCATCCTCATCAGTCACCTTGTGATCCGCGCCCATTTCCAGGAGATGGGTGGCGATGTGATAACATCCTTTTCTTAATGCATACATAAGTAATGTGTTTTTATCGCTATCAATCTCAACATCAATACTGATATCAACCGCTTTGGCGTTTTCCAGCGCGGCGATAAATGCATTTTGATCGCCTGTATCTATCTTATTCTTTAAATCAACAACGATGTACGCCGACGAAGCTGATGTCGCAAAAGGATAATGACATAATGAAGATGAAATACTGGAAATAGGCATCAATATCTCCCCTCTCATTGGTTAAGTGATAACTTTTCTGACCATAACGTTGAGTTGAATTTATGATATATCCTGTATATTCATTTTTTCATTAACGAAAGTTTTTTAACACGACGCGGAAGAAGCGCTATTAGCACATATCTTATGCAGTTCTTATTACTTGATTAATCATCCCTAAGTAGGACATAAGGGTTAGACTATGGGCGGGTTTGGGACAATGCCATCGCGCCTTATCGCCGGCCATGGAAAACGGCGACGGCAACATTGGAGGGATTTTTGCAGCTGTTATCGGCAGAAGGGAAAATTCAGCTCGGCCACGGTGGCAGCGTCAATAGAGAATCACGGGCTACGGTGGTGGCGGGAAAGGCCCGCCATAGGCGTTGTGCGCGCTAAAACAACCACAGCGGCAAACCCATTACGCCTACCGGCAGGCAACCTCGGGGCATAAAAAAACCGGGCCCGGCCCGGTTTTTTACAAGCTTGCACAACGACAGATTACTCTGCGGTCGCTTCTGCTGCTGGAGCTGGAGCTGTTGCTTCAGCGCGATCAACGAGTTCGATGTATGCCATCGGCGCGTTGTCGCCTGCACGGAAGCCACACTTCAGAATGCGAGTGTAACCACCGGCGCGGCTCGCGAAACGCGGGCCCAGCTCGTTAAACAGTTTTGCCACGATCTCGTTATCACGAGTGCGGGCGAATGCCAGACGACGATTTGCAACGCTGTCGGTCTTGGCAAGTGTAATCAGCGGTTCAACAACGCGGCGCAGCTCTTTCGCTTTCGGCAGGGTCGTCTTGATGATTTCATGACGAACCAAAGAGCCGGCCATGTTACGGAACATAGCCTGGCGATGGCTGCTGTTACGGTTCAGTTGACGACCACTCTTACGATGGCGCATGACCTTATCCTTCTCAGTAAAACCTTAACCTGTGATCGGGTTATTCATCAGCGATACTTG
The DNA here is from genome assembly GCF_047607725.1 of Sodalis sp. (in: enterobacteria). Classification (GTDB taxonomy): domain Bacteria; phylum Pseudomonadota; class Gammaproteobacteria; order Enterobacterales; family Enterobacteriaceae; genus JBLKSS01. The sequence goes on from NZ_JBLKSS010000077.1 coordinate 2,778, forward strand.
CCGGAGGCCAGTTCTCGAGGCGCATGCCCAGAGACAACCCACGGGAAGCCAACACGTCTTTGATCTCGGTAAGAGATTTTTTACCAAGGTTGGGTGTTTTCAGCAACTCAACCTCGGTGCGCTGTACCAGATCACCGATGTAGTGGATAGCTTCTGCCTTGAGGCAGTTAGCAGAGCGGACAGTCAATTCCAGATCGTCAACGGGGCGCAGCAGGATCGGATCGAATTCTGGTTTCTCTTCTTTCACTTCCGGCTGACGTACATCACGTAAGTCAACGAAAGCTTCCAGTTGTTCAGACAAAATGGTTGCCGCACGGCGGATCGCCTCTTCAGGATCGATCGTGCCGTTGGTTTCCATTTCGATAACCAGCTTGTCCAGGTCGGTACGCTGCTCAACGCGCGCTGCTTCCACATTGTAGGCGATACGCTCTACGGGGCTATAGCATGCGTCTACCAGCAGACGACCGATCGGGCGCTCATCTTCTTCCGAATGAATTCGGGCAGAAGCCGGAACATAGCCACGTCCACGCTGAACCTTGATACGCATATTGATGGATGCGTTTTCATCGGTCAGGTGGCACAGGACATGCTGCGGCTTGACGATTTCGACATCCCCATCATGGGTGATGTCGGCTGCGGTCACAGGGCCAATGCCAGATTTATTCAGGGTCAAGACAACGTCATCTTTACCTTGAACTCTCACCGCCAGCCCTTTCAGGTTGAGCAGAATCTCCAGGATGTCTTCCTGTACACCTTCTTTGGTGCTGTACTCGTGCAGTACACCATCAATCTCAACCTCGGTCACCGCGCAACCCGGCATCGATGAAAGCAGAATACGGCGCAGTGCGTTACCCAGAGTATGGCCAAAGCCACGCTCTAAGGGCTCAAGGGTCACCTTGGCGTGCGTCGAACTGACTTGCTCGATATCTACCAGGCGCGGTTTTAGAAACTCTGTCACAGAACCCTGCATTGTGTCCTCTCTTTGGTACTAAGCCTTACTTAGAGTAAAGCTCGACGATCAGGTGTTCATTAATGTCCGCAGACAGATCGGTACGTTCTGGAATACGTTTGAACACCCCTTCCATCTTAGCAGCGTCGACTTCAAGCCAGGTCGGTTTTTCACGCAGCTCAGCCAGTTCCAATGAGGCACGAACACGGGATTGCTTTTTCGCTTTCTCACGGATGCTGACAACGTCATTCGGAGTAACCTGGTAAGAAGCGATGTTGACAACGCGGCCGTTCACCATGATCGCCTTGTGGCTGACCAATTGACGTGATTCAGCGTGGGTAGCACCAAAGCCCATGCGGTAAACAACGTTGTCGAGACGACCTTCTAGCAACTGCAACAGGTTTTCACCGGTATTGCCTTTCAGGCGTGCTGCTTCTTTGTAGTAGTTGCGGAATTGACGTTCCAACACGCCGTAAATACGACGAACTTTTTGTTTTTCGCGCAACTGTACGCCGTAATCAGACAGACGCGGTTTACGCGCACCGTGCTGACCGGGCGGTTGCTCGATTTTGCACTTGGAATCGATCGCGCGAACGCCAGACTTCAGGAATAGGTCTGTGCCCTCACGACGGCTCAGCTTGAGCTTAGGACCCAAATATCTTGCCATTTTCTTTCTCCAACTAACCTAAAAGCGGCGTTATACGCGGCGCTTTTTAGGTGGACGACAACCGTTATGGGGGATCGGAGTCACATCAGTAATGTTCGTGATGCGGAAACCAGCCGCGTTTAACGCGCGGACGGTAGACTCGCGACCCGGACCTGGTCCTTTAACCATAACTTCCAGATTCTTGATGCCATATTCTTTCACTGCTTCAGCGCAACGTTCTGCTGCAACCTGTGCGGCGAAAGGCGTGGACTTACGAGAACCACGGAAACCGGAACCACCGGCGGTCGCCCAACCCAACGCATTACCCTGACGATCGGTAATAGTTACGATGGTATTGTTGAAAGACGCATGGATATGAGCCACACCATCTGAAACTTGTTTTTTAACACGCTTACGTGCACGAATAGGTGCCTTAGCCATTATTTACTCACCCCGATTATTTCTTGATCGGTTTGCGCGGACCCTTACGGGTACGGGCATTGGTCTTGGTACGCTGACCGCGGACCGGAAGACCACGACGATGACGCAAACCACGATAGGTACCAAGGTCCATCAGACGCTTGATACTCAGGGTTACTTCACGGCGCAGATCACCTTCGACAACAAACTTGGCAACTGCGTCACGCAGCGTGTCAATCTGCTCTTCAGACAGCTCACTGATCTTAACATTTTCAGCAATGCCCGTAGCCGCGCAGATGTGCTGCGAGCGGGTTTTGCCGATACCGTAGATTGACGTTAGCACAATAACGGTATGTTTGTGATCAAGAATGTTAATGCCTGCTATACGGGCCACTATGCACTCCTAGAATTTTTAACGGCAACACCATTCTGAAAAGCCCGTTTTCAGGATACTCAAACAATGTTGCAGCGACATACAAAAGATTGGCTGGCTAATCTAGCCAGCTCAACCCAACTTTGCAAGAAAAAAATGCCGGAAATATTAGCCTTGGCGTTGTTTATGCTTAGGCTCAGCGCTGCAAATCACACGAACGACACCGTTACGCTTAACGATTTTGCAGTTACGACATAATTTCTTGACGGAAGCACGAACTTTCATTTTTACTCTCCGTAACTTCTCAAGCTTCCCGAATTAGCGGTTATAGCCTTTCAGGTTTGCTTTCTTCAATACGGACTCGTATTGACTCGACATCATCAGAGTCTGCACTTGAGCCATAAAGTCCATGATAACCACAACGACGATCAATAAAGACGTGCCCCCGAAATAGAAGGGAACTTTCATTGCGTCACGCATGAACTCCGGGATTAGGCAGATAAAGGTAATGTACATAGCGCCGACCAGCGTTAAGCGGGTCATCACCTTATCAATATACCTTGCCGTTTGCTCTCCCGGACGAATGCCTGGTACAAATGCACCGGACTTCTTCAGGTTATCCGCTGTCTCGCGCGGGTTGAACACCAACGCCGTGTAAAAGAAACAGAAGAATATGATTGCAGCCGCATATAGTAACACATAAAGCGGTTGACCAGGCTGCAAATAGAGCGAAATCGCAGACAGCCAGCCCCAACCTGTGCCGCCTCCGAACCAGGATGCAATCGTGGCCGGAAACAGAATGATACTGGAGGCGAAAATTGCCGGGATAACCCCGGCCATGTTCACCTTCAGCGGTAAATGCGTGCTCTGAGCCGCATAAACGCGACGTCCTTGCTGACGCTTGGCGTAGTTAACGACGATACGACGCTGACCACGTTCAACGAACACCACGAAAAACGTCACCGCGAACACCAGAACTGCAACCAATAGCAACACGAGGAAGTGCATATCGCCTTGTCGAGCTTGCTCTATGGTGTGGCCGATGGCAGGCGGCAAGCCCGCTACGATACCCGCGAAGATAATGATGGAGATACCGTTGCCGATACCTCGTTCAGTAATCTGCTCACCCAGCCACATCAGGAACATTGTCCCGCAGACCAGGCTCACTACCGCAGTAAAGTAAAACGCAAAGCCTGGATTAATCACCAGACCTTGCATTCCAGGCATATTCGGCAAACCGGTTGCGATACCGATTGACTGAAATATTGCCAACACCAACGTGCCGTAGCGCGTGTACTGGCTGATTTTACGTCTGCCAGCCTCACCCTCTTTTTTAATCTCCGCCAGCGCCGGGTGAACCACCGTGAGCAGCTGAATGATGATCGATGCCGAAATATACGGCATGATCCCCAATGCGAAGATAGAAGCACGGCTGAGCGCACCACCAGAGAACATGTTAAACATTTCAATGATGGTGCCGCGCTGCTGTTCGAGCAATTTCGCAAGTACGGTGGCATCAATACCAGGGATCGGAATAAAAGAGCCGATGCGGAAGACAATAAGCGCCCCGATAACAAACAGAAGTCTGCGTTTCAGTTCACCCAGTCCGCCTTTGGCGCTTTGAAAATCTAATCCCGGTTGTTTAGCCATCTGCTACTTATTCCTCAATTTTACCGCCGGCAGCTTCGATTGCGGCACGCGCGCCTTTGCTTACACGTAGGCCACGCACGGTAACCGCGCGTTTGACTTCGCCGGACAGCATGATTTTGGCGAATTCAGTTTGGATGCCAACGATGTTAGCGGCTTTCAGCGCGTTCAGATCCACGACCTCGCCTTCTACGTGCGCCAAATCGGACAGGTGGACTTCCGCGGTGACCATGAATTTGCGTGACGTAAAGCCGAATTTCGGCAGACGACGGTACAGAGGCATTTGGCCGCCTTCAAAACCGCGACGTACGCCACCGCCAGAACGGGACTTTTGACCTTTGTGACCGCGACCGCTGGTTTTGCCCAAGCCAGAACCAATACCGCGGCCTGGACGCTTAGAGGCGTGTTTGGAACCCTCAGCCGGAGACAGAGTATTTAAACGCATCTCTTACTCCTCAACTTTGACCATGTAGGAAACCAAATTGACCATACCGCGTACTGCAGGCGTATCTTCACGCTCTACGGTGTGGCCAATGCGACGCAGGCCCAAGCCAACCAAAGTTGCCTTGTGTTTCGGCAGACGACCGATGGAACTGCGAGTCTGAGTGATTTTAATAGTCTGTGCCATGGTCAATTACCCCAGAATTTCTTCAACGGATTTACCACGCTTGGCAGCGACCATTTCAGGAGACTTCATATTGCCAAGAGCGTCGATAGTTGCACGAACCACGTTGATCGGGTTGGTGGAACCATAGGCTTTTGCCAGTACGTTGTGAACCCCTGCGACTTCCAGGACGGCGCGCATTGCACCACCGGCGATAATACCGGTACCTTCGGAAGCCGGCTGCATGAACACGCGGGAACCCGTATGCGCACCTTTAATCGGGTGCTGCAGGGTGCCGCTGTTCAGCGCGACATTCATCATGTTGCGACGGGCTTTTTCCATCGCTTTCTGGATCGCTGCCGGAACTTCGCGTGCTTTGCCGTAGCCAAAACCAACGCGACCGTTACCATCACCGACAACCGTCAGTGCGGTAAAGCTGAAAATACGGCCACCTTTTACGGTTTTAGATACACGGTTTACCGCGATTAGCTTTTCCTGCAGTTCGCCAGCTTGTTTTGCGATGTGTGCCATCTTACACCTCTACCTTACGAACTGAAGGCCAGCTTCACGGGCAGCATCTGCCAGTGCCTGGACTCGACCATGATATTGGAACCCGGAACGGTCAAAGGACACATTTTTAATGCCTTTTTCCAGCGCGCGCTCGGCGATAGTTTTACCTACTGCGGCGGCGGCGTCTTTGTTACCGGTACCCTTTAATTGCTCCACGATAGCTTTTTCTACAGTAGAAGCGGCTACCAGGACTTCAGAACCGTTTGGTGCAATAACCTGTACGTATATATGACGCGGGGTACGATGTACCACCAGGCGGGTTGCACCCAATTCCTGGAGCTTGCGGCGTGCGCGGGTCGCACGACGGATACGAGCTGCTTTCTTATCCATAGTGTTACCTTACTTCTTTTTAGCCTCTTTGGTACGCACGACTTCGTCGGCGTAACGAACACCCTTGCCTTTGTAAGGCTCAGGACGACGATAGGCACGCAGATCTGCCGCAACCTGGCCAATAGTCTGCTTATCAGCGCCTTTCAGCACGATTTCAGTTTGGCTCGGGCATTCTGCGGTGATACCTGCCGGCAGTTGATGGTCGATGGGGTGAGAAAAGCCCAGGGACAAATTCACCACATTACCTTTCACTGCAGCACGGTAACCTACGCCTACCAGCTGTAGCTTTTTAGTGAAGCCGTCGGTCACACCAATCACCATGCCGTTCAGCAGCGCACGAGTCGTGCCTGCAAGCACCCAACCATTGGCATGGCCTTCGTGCGGAGCAAAGGTCAGCTGGTTATCAGCATGCTGAACGTCAACAGCTTCGTGGATAGTACGAGTCAGCTCGCCGTTTTTACCCTTAATCGAAATATCCTGACCGTTGAGTTTTACCTCTACGCCGGCAGGAATGACGACGGGTGCTTTAGCAACACGAGACATTCTTTCCTCCCAATTACGCTACGTAGCAGATAATCTCGCCACCAAGACCAGCCTGGCGAGCCGCACGATCAGTCATGACACCTTTAGAGGTAGAAACAACCGCGATACCCATGCCTGCCATCACTTTCGGCAGCGCATCTTTTTTCTTATAGATACGCAGGCCGGGGCGGCTGATACGCTGAATGCTTTCTACCACCGGCTTACCCTGGAAGTACTTAAGTACCAGCTCCAGCGTCGGCTTGGTGTAGCCTTCAACTTTGTAATCTTCAATAAAGCCTTCTTCTTTCAGCAAGTTGGCAATTGCCACTTTAAGCTTGGAGGAAGGCATGGAGACCGCGGTTTTGTTCGCGGTTTGACCGTTACGGATACAGGTCAGCATATCCGCGATCGGATCTTGCATGCTCATCTGTCTTTACTCCCGTGATTCAATTGGTGACAATTTACCAGCTAGCCTTTCTCAGACCAGGGATTTCACCGCGCATTGCGGCTTCACGGACCTTGATACGGCTCAACCCGAATTTCCGCAGGAAAGCGTGCGGACGACCAGTTTGGCGGCAGCGGTTACGCTGACGAGACGGGCTGGAATCACGCGGCAGAGTCTGCAGCTTGAGAACCGCATCCCAACGTTCTTCATCGGAAGCATTCACGTCGGAGATGATGGTTTTAAGTTCAGCACGTTTTGCGAAGAATTTATCAGCTAATTTCACGCGTTTTACTTCGCGTACTTTCATGGATTGTTTAGCCATCAGTAACCCTACCTTACTTGCGGAATGGGAAGTTAAAGGCGGTCAACAGCGCACGGCCTTCATCATCGGATTTCGCAGTGGTGGTGATGGTAATATCCAAGCCACGAACGCGATCGACTTTGTCATAGTCGATTTCCGGGAAGATGATCTGTTCACGCACGCCCATGCTGTAGTTGCCACGGCCATCGAATGACTTGGCGGACAGGCCACGGAAGTCACGGATACGCGGTACAGCAATGGAAATAAGTCGCTCGAAGAACTCCCACATGCGTTCGCCACGCAGGGTTACTTTACAACCGATCGGATAGCCCTGACGGATTTTGAAGCCAGCAACAGATTTGCGTGCTTTGGTGATAAGCGGCTTTTGGCCTGAAATCGCGGTCAAATCGGCTGCAGCGTTATCCAGCAGCTTTTTATCGGCGATTGCTTCACCCACACCCATATTCAGGGTGATCTTCTCGACCCGAGGGACTTGCATGACAGAATGGTAGCCGAACTGTTTCATCAGTTGAGAGACTACTTCGTCTTTGTAGTAATCATGCAGTTTCGCCATCGTACTACTCCAAATTACTTAATAGTTTCGCCGTTAGATTTGAAGACACGCACTTTCTTGCAGTCTTCAACCTTAAAGCCCACACGGTCCGCCTTGCTGGTAGCCGCATTGAAGATTGCAAGGTTGGAAAGATCGATTGCCGCTTCTTTCTCAACGATGCCGCCCGGCTGGTTCATGGCCGGCACTGGTTTTTGATGCTTCTTAACCAGATTGATACCTTCAACAATGGCCTTGCCGGTAGACAGGACATTTTTTACTTTACCGCGCTTACCTTTATCTTTGCCGGTCAGCACGATAACTTCGTCATCACGACGGATTTTCGCTGCCATGATTCGCTCCTTAGAGTACTTCAGGTGCCAGGGAAATGATCTTCATGAACTTTTCGGTCCGCAGTTCACGAGTCACCGGCCCAAAAATACGCGTACCGATAGGTTGCTCACTGTTGTTGTTCAACAAAACACAAGCATTACCATCGAAGCGAACGACAGAACCGTCAGGGCGACGAACACCCTTCTTGGTGCGCACCACTACCGCCTTCAGGACATCACCTTTTTTTACTTTGCCACGAGGAATCGCTTCCTTGATGGTAATTTTGATAATGTCGCCGACGCCTGCGTAGCGACGGTGCGAGCCACCTAGAACCTTGATACACATTACGCGACGTGCACCGGAGTTGTCGGCTACGGTCAGCATAGTCTGTTCTTGGATCATGTTAGTGCTCCGCTAATGTCAACTACTACTTATACTTAATGACCTGAATCGGTCGTAAGAAAAAACCCCATAATCATAATACAGGGCGCAGCATTATAACACCGCTCCTGGTGTATGGGTAGAAAAAATAAACGGCTCAAAGGACGAACCGTTTATCTGTTTAGAGCGCGCTTACCGTTTTACAGAATCGCTTTCTCTACAACGCGAACCAGCGTCCAAGACTTGGTCTTGGAAATCGGACGGCATTCGCTGATTTCAACGATGTCGCCGATATTGCTGTCATTGTTCTCGTCATGTACGGGGAGCTTGGTCGTACGTTTGATGAACTTGCCGTAGATCGGGTGTTTCACAAAACGTTCAATGGCCACAACGATGGATTTCTCCATTTTGTCGCTAACCACACGACCTTGCAGAGTACGGATTTGGTCACTCATTACGCACCCGCCTTCTCAGTCAATAACGTCTTCACGCGCGCAACATTGCGGCGCACCTGCTTTAACAGGTGAGTCTGCTGCAGCTGGCCGCTGGCAGCCTGCATACGCAAGTTGAATTGCTCGCGCAGCATGTTCAGCAGTTCGGTGTTCAGCTCTTCAGCGCTTTTTTCATGCAGCTCATTTGCTTTCATTACATCACCGTCTTAGTTACAAAGGTGGTTTTAATCGGCAGTTTTGCTGCTGCCAGCTTGAAGGCTTCACGGGCAAGCTCTTCCGGAACGCCGTCCATTTCGTACAGGACTTTTCCCGGCTGAATCAAGGCAACCCAGTATTCTACGTTACCTTTACCTTTACCCATACGCACTTCAAGCGGCTTTTCGGTGATCGGTTTGTCCGGGAAAATCCGGATCCAGATCTTACCTTGACGCTTAACTGCACGTGTCATGGCACGACGTGCTGCTTCGATTTGACGAGCGGTCAAACGACCACGGCCAACAGCTTTCAGACCGAAAGTACCGAAGCTAACATCCGTACCCGCTGCCAGGCCACGGTTGCGGCCTTTGTGCATCTTACGGAATTTTGTACGCTTTGGTTGTAACATCAGCGACTCTCCTTACTTGCGGCCTTTACGCTGCTGCTTTTTAGGTTGAGCAGCCGGTTCCGGTTGTTCAACGGCAGCCATACCACCTAAGATCTCACTTTTGAAGATCCACACTTTTACGCCGATGACACCATAAGTGGTGTGCGCTTCGGAGATGTTGTAGTCGATATCCGCACGCAGGGTGTGCAACGGAACACGACCTTCACGGTACCATTCGGTACGCGCGATTTCAGCACCGCCCAGACGGCCGCTGACTTCAACCTTGATCCCCTTGGCACCAAGACGCATGGCGTTCTGCACGGCACGTTTCATCGTGCGACGGAACATAACACGGCGTTCCAGCTGCGAAGAGATGCTGTCGGCAACCAGTTTGGCGTCCAGTTCCGGCTTACGGACTTCGGCGATATTAATCTGCGCCGGGACGCCAGAGATATCCGCTACGACCTTACGCAGTTTTTCGACGTCTTCGCCTTTCTTACCGATCACGATGCCCGGACGAGCGGTGTGAATGGTCACACGGATACTCTTGGCCGGACGCTCGATCACCACGCGGGAAACCGAAGCTTTCGACAATTCCTTGGTCAGGAACTGACGAACTTTAAAGTCGCTGTCCAGGTTGTCAGCGAATTCTTTAGTATTCGCATACCAGGTAGAGTTCCAGGGTTTGACGATACCCAGGCGAATACCATTAGGATGTACTTTCTGACCCATTGCTAGTCTCCAGAGTCTCAGCGATCGGACACAACCACAGTAATGTGGCTGGTGCGCTTCAGGATACGATCTGCACGACCCTTGGCACGCGGCATAATGCGCTTCATGCTCGGGCCTGCGTCGACGAAAATCTTCGCGACTTTCAGATCATCGATATCTGCGCCATCGTTGTGTTCAGCGTTAGCAATGGCAGACTCCAGTACTTTCTTCACCAGACCAGCAGCTTTCTTATTGGTATAGGTCAGAACTTCCAGAGCTTGCGACACTTTCTTACCGCGAATCAGGTCAGCCACCAGGCGAACCTTTTGAGCAGAAGAACGAGCGTGGCGATGTTGAGCGATAGTTTCCATCTCTTCCTCCTACCTTAGCGCTTTTTGGCCTTTTTGTCGGCCGCATGGCCGCGATAAGTACGCGTCGGCGCGAATTCACCCAGTTTGTGACCGACCATTTCATCGGCGACAAAAACGGGTACGTGCTGACGACCATTATGGACAGCGATGGTCAAACCGATCATTGTTGGAAAGATCGTTGAACGACGGGACCAAGTACGAATAGGCTTCTTGTCACCGCTTTCCACCGCTTTCTCTACCTTCTTCAGCAAGTGCAGGTCAATAAATGGACCTTTCTTGAGAGAACGTGGCATGGTTTATCCTCTAATATTATTTGCTACGGCGACGTACGATGAACTTATCAGTACGCTTATTGCTACGGGTCTTCTTACCTTTGGTCTGGATGCCCCACGGCGATACCGGGTGCTTACCAAAGTTACGACCTTCACCACCACCGTGCGGGTGGTCCACCGGGTTCATCGCCGTACCGCGAACGGTCGGACGGATGCCACGCCAGCGGCGGGCGCCGGCTTTACCCAGTACACGCAGCATATGTTCTGCATTACCTACTTCGCCCAAGGTCGCGCGGCATTCGGACTGAATTTTGCGCATCTCACCGGAACGCAGACGCAACGTGACATAAGCGCCATCACGAGCCACGATCTGAACATAAGCACCGGCGGAACGCGCCAGCTGACCGCCTTTACCCGGTTTCATTTCCACGTTATGCACGGTGGAACCAACCGGAATATTGCGCATCGGCAGAGCGTTACCGGCTTTGATTGCCGCATCGACGCCAGATTGAATCTGATCACCGGCCTTCAGGCCTTTCGGTGCCAGGATGTAACGACGTTCACCATCTTTGTACAACACCAGCGCGATGTTGGCGGAACGGTTAGGATCATACTCAAGACGTTCTACCACTGCCGGGATACCGTCTTTATTGCGTTTGAAGTCAATCAGACGATAATGTTGCTTGTGGCCACCGCCGATATGGCGCGTAGTGATACGGCCATTGTTGTTACGGCCACCGGATTTGCTGAGGGTTTCCAGCAACGGGGCATAAGGTTTGCCCTTGTGCAGCTCAGGGTTGACCACTTTAACAACGTGGCGACGACCCGGAGATGTCGGTTTACATTTAACAATTGCCATTGTTCTTACTCCTCCGACTTACTCTGCGCCGCCGATGAAGTCCAGGTTCTGGCCTTCTTTCAGGGTGACGTAAGCTTTTTTCCAGTCGCTACGACGACCGATACGCTGTCCGTGACGTTTGGTTTTCCCTTTGACAACCAGGGTACGCACGTCATTGACTTCGACTTCAAACAGTTTATGCACAGCGGCTTTGATTTCTGCTTTGGTCGCATCTTTAGCTACTTTGAGAACGATGGTGTTGTGTTTTTCCATCGCGGTAGATGCTTTTTCAGAAACATGCGGCGCGCGCAGTACTTTTAGCAGACGTTCTTCACGAATCATGCCAGCATCTCCTCAACTTGCTTAACAGCGTCAGCCGTCATAACAACTTTGTCGAAGGCGATCAGGCTAACCGGGTCGATACCTTGGGCATCGCGCACGTCTACTTTGTAGAGGTTACGCGCGGCCAGGAACAGGTTTTCGTCCAGTTCGCCGGTAATGATCAGCACATATTCCAACGCCATGTCTCTCAGTTTCTGTGCCAGCAGCTTGGTTTTCGGCGCTTCGACAGAGAACTGTTCAACAACGATCAAACGATCCTGACGTACCAGTTCAGACAGGATGCTTTTCAGCGCCCCGCGGTACATCTTCTTATTCACTTTCTGACTGTGGTCCTGCGGCTTGGCGGCAAAGGTGACGCCACCAGAACGCCAGATCGGGCTCTTAACGCTACCGGAACGCGCCCGGCCGGTACCCTTCTGACGCCAGGGTTTTTTACCGGAACCGGTGACTTCGGCACGGGTCTTCTGACCACGGGTCCCCTGACGGGCACCTGCTGCGTAAGCCACAACAACCTGGTGGACCAGCGCTTCGTTGAAGTCACGCCCGAAGGTAGTTTCGGAAACAGTCAGCGCGCTTTGCGCATCTTTCAATACCAATTCCATTCCTATCTCCTCGACGTTACGCCTTGACAGCCGGTTTAACGATCAGGTCACCACCGGTTGCTCCCGGGACGGCGCCTTTGACCAGCAGCAGGTTGCGTTCTACGTCAACACGTACCACGTCCAGGCTCTGAACGGTTACGCATTCGTTGCCCAGCTGGCCTGCCATTTTCTTGCCCTTGAATACTTTGCCCGGAGTCTGGTTCTGACCGATAGAACCCGGAACGCGGTGGGACAAGGAGTTACCGTGGGTAGCATCCTGGGTACGGAAGTTCCAGCGCTTTACAGTGCCGGCAAATCCTTTACCTTTGGAGGTACCAGTAACGTCGACTTTTTTAACATCAGCAAACAGTTCTACGGTGATGCTCTGGCCAACGGTGACTTCTTCGCCGTCTTCGACGCGGAATTCCCACAGACCACGGCCGGCTTCAACGCCCGCCTTCGCAAAATGACCGGCTTCCGGTTTGGTTACGCGGTTGGCTTTTTTGGTGCCGGCGGTAACCTGGATTGCGCGGTATCCGTCGTTTTCCAGATCTTTAACCTGGATCACGCGGTTTGCTTCGATTTCAATAACGGTGACGGGGATAGAAACACCATCTTCGGTGAAGATGCGAGTCATGCCCACTTTACGTCCGATTAAACCCTTCATTGTTTCAACCTCTCAATCGTTCAACGACCTGATTAACCCAGGCTGATCTGCACGTCTACACCGGCAGCCAGGTCCAGACGCATCAGAGCATCAACGGTTTTTTCTGTTGGCTCAACGATGTCAACCAGACGCTTATGAGTGCGGATTTCATACTGATCGCGCGCATCTTTGTTGACGTGCGGAGAGATCAGAATGGTAAAGCGCTCTTTGCGGGTCGGCAGCGGGATCGGACCACGTACCTGGGCACCGGTACGCTTGGCAGTCTCGACGATTTCCGCGGTTGATTGATCGATCAAACGATGATCAAACGCTTTCAAACGGATACGGATTCTTTGGTTCTGCATGAGACCAGAGCTCCAATTATTTATAAATGTAAAAAACCACTCCTCACACCCATTTCGATTGAAGGGGGAGTGTAATCGTTCAGTGTTATCCCCCGATTGGGGATGTTGTTAGCTGGCTTACCACCTGCGCGGACCCGACGAGCGAGTCGGCCTGTCAGGGTAATATCTACAAGACAAGCCCGCGCATTATACGCAAATCTGTACAGGAAGCAAGCGCGGGCGGTGAAAAGGGAGAAGCGCTGCGGCGGAAAACGCCATGCTCGGCGCGGGCCGCACTATGCGGATATTATGCGGATATACAGTAGGGCGCAAAGTTCCCTCCTCTGGGCGAAAGGGAGAAAGGTCTCAACGTCGTGCGCCAAGTCTCTTGCCCTGAGCGGACGGTAAAGGAAAGAGGCGCCAGACAAGAAACGCCATGCCCCGTGCGACCCATGGGCTGAATGGACCATAATAAAGAGGAGATGACGGGCAAAAAGGTGCCCTGCGCTAAGCAGCGGCGTGGGGTGCGGTTAAGTTGACACCGCCGCCCCGTGAATACTGACCGTCGCGGCCCGGCTTACTGGGCGGCGTCTTTTAGCTGTGACTGCAGGTAGTTCTGGACGCCGATACGGGTGATAAGCGCCAGCTCGGTTTCCAGAAAATCGATATGCTCTTCTTCGTCGGTAAGGATTTCTATCATTAAATCCCGCGACACATAGTCGCGTATCGAATCCGCGTAGGCGATGCCTTCGCGCAAATCCTGCGCGCCCTGCAATTCCAAATTGAGATCGGAGCGTAGCATTTCTTCCACATCCTCACCGATATTCAGCCGGCCGAGGTCCTGCAGATTAGGCAACCCCTCCAGGAAGAGAATACGTTCAATGTAGCGATCCGCGTGTTTCATTTCGTCAATGGATTCGTGGTATTCAACATCGTTGAGGCGCATCAGGCCCCAATTCTTGAACATCCGGGCATGCAGGAAATACTGATTGATAGCCACAAGCTCGTTGCCAAGCAGCTTGTTGAGATGGTTGATAATCTGGGCATCACCTTTCATGACGAACTCCTCCGTTGCGTGTTGTATCAGAATATAACCGCGACAGAGTAATGCAAAGCGATAACCCTACTTTTTCAAGCGATATTTTCCAACGGCGCGATGTGCTGTAGTTCATCCTCCATTATACGGCGCGCGACGCARACGCATTTTCCGCATTGGGTACCCACCAGCACCAATCGTTTCAACTGCTGGAAAGTCTGGGGCTGGTGCAGCCTCACTGCGGTGCGTATTGCTTTGTCGCTTACCGCATTACATAAACAAACATACATTGCTGCTACTCACGGGCTTATCTCAGGCCAATTTAGATGAGAACGCGTGTCATTACAATAGCGAAAGTATTGCTGTTTGCATTTTGTTGAATAACCCGCTGATCTTAGACCGCTTAATGTGACAGTTTTTTTTATTGCCATGACGCGATAAGCGCTACACGGGCTGTTGTTAATACCGGCTGCGTTGTGTCCACTATAGGCCCTGCGCCCAATGCCCTGCGTTTCAACATTCAGCCGCCCTACAAGCGCGGAAATGAAAATTAACAGTTAATCTGTACAGTTTATCTGTATTAATGCCATACTGCTTGTATGATGACTCCGACTTTTACCGCTGAAGAAACATCTTTAGCCGCCCTGGCGGGCGAGCGGCGTATCACCCTGGGTAAACTGGTGCGGCGGCTGCGTGAGCAAACACCGGCCAACGATTTCACCTCCGCGCAAAAATCGGTGCGGCTGCGGCTGGATCGCTATGGCCCCGCCACCGTTTCGGTGCTGGCGCGGGCCGAAAGCGTGCGTCCGCAGTCCATGCGCAGCACGGTAGCGGCCGCGCTGCAGGCGATGGGGGCGGTCAATGGCGTTGCCGATCCTGTTGACGGCCGGCAAACGCTTATCACCTTGACGGACGCGTTTCGCCAATGCCTGCAGGCTCATCGCTCGGCAAAGAACGGCTGGCTACACGGCTGCCCTGGAAACGCAGCTGTCCGCCGCCGAACAGGCGCAGCTCGCCGCCGCGGTCACGTTGTTGCAGCGGCTTGCCGATTATTGATCTCGGCCTTGGCCAGACTAGAGAGGTAATGACAGCAACGCCCGTGGCGTCTGACACCGCGCTGGGTGGGCGACAAACGCCGATGGCGAGACCCTTCGCCCGTCCGTTCACGAGCGTCGCTACGCGCCCGGCATGATATCGCGGGGCATTCGGCCTATGAGCAATCATCCTTACCCTCGCGGTTGGCGCTACGCTAATGGCCGTTAAAAAGTGCCCCTACCCTATTGTTTATGCCTTTCTGCTGGTTCCGGTCACGTCCGTTCAGCGATTCCGATTCTGTCCGATCGCTCATCTTCTGTTCCGCCATACTCTGGAGACTTTTAGCTTCCGGGGGTATGGCATGGCACGTAAAAAGAAGAACGCGAGAACAGAAATGTGCATCTATATCAATGTATTACGCATGAAATTTGA
>NZ_JBLKSS010000078.1:0-18411 GCF_047607725.1 Sodalis sp. (in: enterobacteria)
ACCCTGAGTGAAGTTACTCACAGGTTGACGTCCAGCCCATATCAGGCGGCTATCTTTAAACAAGGCGATGAAGGTGCGGCGGTCTTGGCGTGTGAACGAGACTTTGCCGTAGGGCTTACTCTCGTAACACGGGACGATCCAATATGTTTCTAGAAATTTAGGGCGAGTTTGGGTATCATGAGAACGTGCCGTATCGTTAACTCCGATAACGGTTTGGTTAGAGGCCCACGAGGTGTTCACAGCACCTTTTGGCCTTGCCATTTTCACCTTTTCAATCTCAAGGTGGACTCCACTTCAAGCGTTTTTTTGACCAGCTTTTTATGTATACTGTTTTCCCGAAATAAGCGGAGATTTCATCAGTGCCAACAAAGGTAGTTAATGCTAGGTCTAAAAAAATGCAGGCCCGCGTTTCACATGAAATAATCAATGAGATGGAAGGTGTAAAAGAGATAGGTGAAAGCGACGCCCAATTCATCGTCACCTCTATGCAAACCGAGATCAAACGCCGGTTGCGCAAAAGGGCTAAGCAAGAGCCCCAAAGCTGAACTACTTCCTCACCGTGCCAAAGGGTGGCACTGCGGGTGCTGCCCTTTTTTTCCTCAGTTGCCTGCACATCTTCTAAACAGCGAATTTTGTTGCTTTGAACATGTCGGGGTCTTAAGACCCCAACCCCTGCTGATTTTGCGAGTTACCGATGGTAACGCACAAAGTTTGAGCAATGTTTGCTGTCTGGACAAACGCCGATGCAGCTTTTTTATTCAAATAGGTTATCTGAACATACCCCCAGCATATGAGCAGAGACTAACCCATTGATTGCATTGCGAGAGGTCTCGGTGACCTCCGGCATAGAGCTGCGATGCTGGCGATATTTTGCGCTCGCCAGTTTTGGCGAACTCAAATTGGAGCGGGAATCACATTTACCGCCATTCAAGGCCGTCACTTTGACTGAGCTAAATATTAAGCTCAATGGGCCAGCCAAGGGGAAGCCTCCTTTCTGGCTGGCCTCTCCCAAGTCTATTGACGCCTCCGTTTCAAACGGAAGCGCGCCACGCGGGAATATATCGCCCACTTGATTTAAGGCGCAGGGAAACCCGTCACGGTCATTAGCCATGTTTGGCATTTTCATATTTAAACCTCGGTTATTTAACTATGTTGTTGCACTATTAATCAGCCTGTTGAGTTAATTTTTTCCGAGTCTCATACCACTGACGTACAGCAGCGGCATCGAAAACAGTCGCACGATCGAATAATTTGATGGGTTTGGGGAAATCCGGCTTTTTAGTATAGCGCCAAACGGTTACTTCACTAACAGCAAGAAATTGAGCAACACTTTTTATGCGAGCATTGCCGGTGGTGGGGAATGATACGGATGTTACCTCATGTGTCTTCATCTACTGTCCTGCCATTTGATTATGTGTGATTGGCAGGCACTCTAGCCTAGAAAATTTTCCGTGATAAGGGAGAGTAGACGTACTTTCCCCCTATAGTAAGTTACTATCCCCTTGCTTTGTTCTGAAGTTTATCGCAGCCCTCAGGTATCTCAATATCACTTCATCGTTAGCTATATGTAATATTGGAATTTCTGAAATGTGTTTTTTTAATTGCAGCAAGCCATTTTTCTGTGCTAATTTCTTTCATCTTTCCCCTACATTCATCAGGGCAAGCACTTAATATATGTATTGCCGCCTTGTATAACTTTTCTCTATTTACCGCGGGCCTTTCTTTGTTCGGATGGGGAGGAATTAAATCAAATGAATTTGCATCAGACTCTTTAAATCCGGCGCTAAATAAAGGAACGTCTTCTTGTCTTTTTTATATAAAAATTCAATATCATCCTTTAATATCCAAAGATTACTTTTTTCAATCGCTTTATTTAACCATACACTGTTACATTTGTAATCTTCAGGAACATCTATACCAAAAAGTTTTTTATACACACCATTTATATATAGACGCATACTGTAGTTTTTAAATTCTTGTTTCAAAAAGGGGAATAGGCCAATATCATCCATCAGTCTTTCACGTCCAAATTCTAGAACCATTAAACTACACAAATCAATTTCCCAAAATACTTTTGTCGCACCACGTAGTAAAAAATACATTTCATCCTCATCCACCTCATAGCCATCTTCACTTTCATTTACATAAAAAATTGAATGTATTATGGTTGGATGCTCATCAATTTCTGGAGAACAAAATAAATCCACTAAATTTTCATTGTCCCTAAATACTTTTAATGTACAGCGGTGTTCATCCAAGTAAACACCTAGTCTTATCGCACCAATAGACCCAAAATGAAGAATATCATCAATATCACACGAGAGAAGCCTTGCAGCTTTCTCGATAGAGCAATACTCCATTGCCGGTATATTGCCCCATAACTCAACCTTTTTTGGATTCAAATCATCATACCTTTAATTAATCATATATAATAATGCTGGCCCTAACCGTTTTCTAATGACACCAACAGCTCTGACCATTTTTCCAAAACTACCCTTCTCTCATCTAAGTATTGATGACGATTATAGATTCCTTCAATACCTTTGATGGTATGGTTAAGGCAGTGTTCTGCCACGATGGGATCAATGCCCAAAGCTGCTAGATGAGTTCTCGCTGTACGTCGAAAATCATGAACTGTGAATGGAGGGACGTCAGGAGGCATATCAGCACGAATTTTTGATAACGCCAAATTAAGAGTATTTTCAGCAATATGGGAGTTTTTGCTATCATTCATTAATCTAGCAGGCAAAATCCGTAAGCGCCCCGTGGAGGACGTCTTGAATTATTGGTGGGTTTGTTGTATGGCCCGGTAAGAATATGTTCCACTACGATGCCTAGTGAACCCGCATCCTATAAGGGACTGCTGTCAAATCATGGATAATCCGGCGATGATAGTGTCCACTTAAATTTTAATGGACACTATCACAAACTTCAGAACCACTAATTTCATATCACTCAAACCGGGATGGGAATAAAAGTTATTAAAATCAATACAATGTGAAAATACAATGAGCATAAGCGTGCAACGTAGGTTTACTGTCTCATACAACAAACCCACCAATAATTCAAGACGTCCTCCACGGGGCGCTTACATCTTCAATAACTTGATGGGGAATTAACAGACGGCGCTGGGCGTACGCTTACTATTGCACCGGCGCGATGTTCGTCCTCGACATCAGCTCCTACTATCTGCTGAAGGGGCGCGATATCGCCTTCGCCAAACGCTCCTTCGCCATCGCCGCCTCCTTCGGCATGGCGGCGGTGCTGTCGGTCATCG
Source organism: Sodalis sp. (in: enterobacteria) (assembly GCF_047607725.1). Lineage (GTDB taxonomy): Bacteria > Pseudomonadota > Gammaproteobacteria > Enterobacterales > Enterobacteriaceae > JBLKSS01. The sequence continues at coordinate 3,278 of NZ_JBLKSS010000078.1, forward strand.
TGCTGGGAGATGAGTCCGGCTATGAAATGGGCGACGTGCAAAAAACCAGGCTGGCCGCTGCCACTATCGAGGCGGAATGGAACACCGAGCCGGCGCCGGCCTCCTTCACCCTGTTCGGCCTGCCGAATCAGGAAGACCAGACCAACCATTTCGCGGTGCGGATCCCTTACGCGCTGGGTATTATCGCTACCCGTTCCACCGATCGTCAGGTCACCGGCCTGAAAGATCTGATGACCCAGCATGAGGTGCACATCCGTAACGGGATGAAGGCCTACAGCCTGCTGCTGCTGATCGCCGCTTGTTTCTGGACCGTGCTGCGCAATCGCATCGGTCAGTCCCGCTGGCTGCACCGCGCCATGCTTTATGGCATTCCGCTGCCGTGGATCGCCATCGAGTCCGGCTGGTTTATCGCCGAATACGGCCGTCAGCCCTGGGCTATCGGTGAAATCCTGCCGACTGCGGTCGCCAACTCGACCCTGACCGCCGGCGACATCCTGTTCTCGATGGGGCTGATTTGCGGACTGTACACGCTATTTTTGGTGGCGGAAATGTATCTGATGTTCAAATTCGCGCGTCTGGGGCCGAGCAGTTTGAAAACCGGCAACTACCATTTTGAACAATCGTCCGTTTCCTCGGTGAGCGCACGGTAATACAGGAGCGAATGACTATGTTTGATTATGAAGTATTGCGTGTTGTCTGGTGGTTGCTGATTGGCGTGCTGCTCATCGGCTTCGCCGTCACCGACGGGTTTGATATGGGCGTCGGCATGTTGATGCGCCTGTTTGGCCGCAACGACGTTGAGCGTCGGGTCATGATCAATACCATTGCGCCGCACTGGGACGGTAACCAGGTGTGGCTCATCACCGCCGGCGGCGCCCTGTTCGCCGCCTGGCCGATAGTGTATGCCGCGGCGTTCTCCGGCTTTTACATCGCCATGATTCTGGTGCTGGCCTCGCTGTTCTTCCGCCCGGTCGGTTTCGACTACCGCTCGAAAATCGATGACGCCCGCTGGCGCAATATGTGGGACTGGGGCATCTTCATCGGCAGCTTCATTTCGCCGGTGGTGATCGGGGTGGTGTTCGGCAACCTACTGCAGGGTGTGCCGTTCCATGTGGACGAGTATCTGCGTTTGTATTACACCGGTAATTTCTTCCAGCTGCTTAACCCGTTTGGCCTGCTGGCGGGCATCGTCAGCCTGGCAATGTTCCTGACCCAGGGCGGCACCTATCTGCAAATGCGCACCGGCGGCGATTTGCAGGTGCGGGATGCGCGGCATCACCCAACTTACCGCGCTGGTCACCCTGCTGACGTTCCTGCTGGCCGGTATTTGGGTCGTCAACGGCATCGACGGTTTTACCGTGACCTCGGTTATCGACAGGGCCGCGTAGTCCAACCCGCTGCATAAAGAAGTGGCGCATCAGGCCGGCGCATGGATGGCGAACTACCACGCTTATCCGGGATTATGGTTTGTGCCGGCGCTGGGCGTGCTGCTGCCGCTGCTGACTATCGTCTTTAGCCGCGCGGGGCGCAGCACCTGGGCGTTCATCTTCTCCTCGTTGACCGTGGCCTGCATCATCCTGACCACGGGGATCACGCTGTTCCCGTTCATCATGCCGTCGAGCACGATGCCCAACGCCAGCCTGACCCTATGGGACGCGACTTCGAGTCTGGGGACGTTGAAAGTCATGACGGTGGTGGCGATCATTTTCGTACCGATTGTGCTGCTCTATACCATCTGGTGCTACTACAAAATGTTCGGTCGCATCACTAAAGAACATATTGAACAAAACACGCATTCGCTGTATTGAGTTAAGGAGCTTAACCATGTGGTATTTCGCCTGGATTTTAGGAACGCTGTTGGCCTGCGCCTTCGGCATCATTACTGCGCTGGCCCTTGAGCATCTGGAAGATACGCGCGGCAAGGATGCCCTGAAGTGACAGGGCAAACCCTTGCGGCCCTGTATGGCCTGACGGATAAGCGCCCCCTGCGGGCGCTTACCTTTCCCTCATCATGGCGCTTACGCTTGCGGGCTGTGTTTTCTGGTCGCCCTCCCGTTTCGCCGCCCAGACCAGTCCACTGTCCTGGTAGCAGGGAATCATTATCATTTGGGCGGTTTGCGCCGGTGTGGTTCACGGTACCGGCTTTCGGCCGCGCCGGCGGCGCTGGCGTCTGGTTTTTCTGCCGCTGCCGGCGATGTTGGTCATGATCGGCGCCTTGATTTACAGTTTCTCTTAATAACTTTACGGTCCTTTAAGCCCGCAATGTAAGGGATCTAAAATATTTTCTTTCCCCCCGGCTTACCCATTCCCAATGTGATCTGTCTTGCGTATAGTAAGCACCGTCGTTTTTGCGTTGTTGGACGGTGGAGTGAGTATTTCGTTTTTCCAATGGCCGGTTCGCGTCTATTACGAGGATACCGACGCCGGCGGCGTGGTTTACCATGCACGTTACGTCGCCTTCTATGAACGCGCGCGCACCGAAATGCTACGCGAGCATAATTTCCATCAGCACGCGCTCATGCGCGCGAACGTGGCGTTCGTGGTGCGGCGTATGGCGGTGGAGTATTTTGCCCCTGCGCGCCTGGACGATTTACTCAAGTGGAAAGCGAAATCGTCTCCCTCAAGCGCGCCTCTCTGACCTTTGCACAAGGCATCCTGAATGCTGACGGGCAGTTGCTCAGCCTGGCGGATGTCGTGATCGTATGTGTCGATCTACAGCAATTGAAGCCGATTGCGCTTCCTACGTCTTTTGTCGCGGAGTTCAAGCAGTGACTGACATGAACATCTTTGATCTGTTCCTGAAAGCGGGCTTTCTGGTAAAACTGATCATGCTGATTTTGATATGCTTTTCCATCGCCTCCTGGGCGATCATTATTCAGCGTTCCCGTATTCTGACCTCCGCCGCACGTGAAGCGGAAGCCTTTGAGGATAAATTCTGGTCCGGCATCGAATTGTCCCGCCTGTATCAGGAAAGCCTGACGCGGCGCGACAGCCTGAGCGGCTCCGAGCAGATTTTCTACGCCGGCTTTAAAGAGTTCGCGCGCCTGCATCGCGCCAACAGCCACGCCACCGAGGCGGTGGTGGAGGGCGCCTCGCGCGCCATGCGTATTTCGATGAACCGCGAGCTGGAAGCGCTAGAAACCCATATCCCATTTCTCGGCACCGTCGGCTCCATCAGTCCGTATATCGGTCTGTTCGGCACGGTATGGGGCATCATGCATGCTTTCATCGGGCTTGGCGCGGTTAAACAGGCCACGCTACAGATGGTCGCGCCGGGGATAGCCGAAGCGCTAATCGCCACCGCCATCGGTCTTTTCGCCGCCATTCCCGCGGTCATGGCGTTCAACCGCCTGAGCCTGCGCGTCAACAAGCTTGAGCAGAACTACGACAACTTTACCGAAGAGTTTATCGCCATCCTGCACCGTCAGGCTTTCGCCAGCGATAGAGCTAAGTAAGCAGGAGGGTAGATGATGGCCAGAAGACGCTCGCGCAGAGAAATCAAGTCCGAGATTAACATCGTCCCCTTGCTCGATGTGCTGCTGGTGCTGGTGTTAATTTTTATGGCGACGGCGCCGATTATAACCCAGAGCGTTGAGGTGGATTTGCCCGATGCGACCGACTCCAAAACCGTCGGTAACGATGATAATCCGCCGGTGATCGTCGAGGTGTCAGGTATCGGCCAATACAGTCTGGTGGTCGATCACCAGCGCCAGGAGCAGCTGCCCTCCGAACAGGTGGTTTCCGAGGCGCGCGCCCATATCACCGCCAATCCCAAGACGGTGTTTCTGATAGGCGGCGCCAAGGACGTGCCTTATGATGAGATCATCAAGGCGCTGAACTTACTGCATCAGGCCGGCGTGAAGTCGGTCGGTCTGATGACGCAGCCTATCTGACGGTCGGCTGGTGAAGCGCATTATTACCGGCCAACCCCTTTTTGGGAATAGATTGTGTTGAAGGCTACCGAACAGAACGACAAGCTTAAACGTGCCATTATTCTGTCGATTGCGCTGCATTGTGTCCTGATCGCCGTATTGATCTGGAGCTCGATCCATCAGCCGCAAGAATCCAGCGCGGGCGGCGGCGGGTCGTCCATTGACGCCGTGATGGTCGATCCCGGCGCCGTGGTGCAGCAATATAACCGTCAGCAGCAGCAGCAAACCGATGCGCAGTGGGCGGAGCAGCAGCGTCTCAAAGCGCTGGAGAAACAGCGTCTGGCCGCGCAGGAAGCGGCCGAAGCGCAACAGCGCGAGCAGGCTGAACAGCAAAAACAGGTGGAAGAGGCGGCGAAACAGGCCCAGGCGGAAGCGAAAAAGGCCGCCGCGGCCGACGCCAAAGCCAAAGCCGCCGCCGCGAAGAAAGCCGCGGCGCAGGCCGCCAAGCAGTCCAGCGATGTGGACGCGTTGCTGGGTGGCCTGACCGATGCTAAAAACGAGCCCAAAGCCGGCGGCGCGCCGGCGGGAACCGGTAAGGCTAAACAAAGCGGCGCTAGCGGGGCGGAAATCGATGCCTATAAAGCACAAGTCAGCCGGGCTATCAGCAATAAATTCTACGATGCGTCCAGTTACAGCGGCAGGACGTGCGATCTGCGCATCAAACTGGCGCCTGACGGCTTGCTGATCTCGGTCACCGCCGTAGGCGGCGATCCGGCGCTGTGTCAAGCGGCGGTATCCGCGGCGAAGCTGGCGACCATACCGCGGCCGCCCAGTCCGCAGGTTTATGAAGTTTTCAAAAATGCGACGCTCGGATTCTCGCCTCAGTAAATCCACGTAGCAGAATGCAATGTTTATCAAATAGTCCTGATGCGGTTTAAGATTTATACTATGTTGTCTAACGGGAAGATGTAGTGTTGTTTAACCCGACAAGTTTACAATTCTGCAATTGCGACCGTCGCCTTAGGCGTCGGTTTGGGAGATGAAATGAAGCAGGCATTTCGAGTAGCGTTAGGTTTATTAATTTTATGGGCTTTCGTGTTGCATGCTGAAGTGCGCATTGAAATCACCCAAGGAGTGGATTCAGCCCGGCCCATCGGGGTGGTGCCGTTTAAGTGGGCGGGGCCCGGCGCGGCGCCCGAAGATATCGGTGGGATTGTCGCCGCCGACCTGCGCAACAGCGGTAAATTCAACCCGCTAGACACCTCCCGCCTGCCGCCGCCGGCCACCGCCGCGGAAGTCACCCCGGCCGCCTGGACGGCGCTGGGTATCGACGCCGTGGTGGTGGGGCAGGTGCAGCCGAGCGCGGACGGCAGCTACATGGTATCTTATCAATTGGTGGATACCTCGGGTAATCCCGGTGCCATTTTAGTGCAGAACCAATTCAAAGCACCGCGCAAATGGCTGCGTTGGTCCGCGCATGCCGTTAGCGATGAGAGTTTTGAAAAGCTGACCGGTATCAAGGGTGCGTTCCGCACACGCATCGCCTACGTGGTGCAAACCAACGGCGGTCAGTTCCCCTACGAATTGCGGGTAGCGGATTACGACGGTTATAACCAGACGCCGGTACACCGTTCGCCGCAGCCGCTAATGTCGCCGGCCTGGTCCCCTGACGGCAGCAAACTGGCCTATGTCACCTTTGAAAGCGGTCGCTCGGCGTTGGTTATCCAGACATTGGATAGCGGCGCTGTCCGTCAGGTGGCGAGTTTCCCGCAGCACAACGGCGCGCCGGCTTTCTCGCCGGACGGCAACAAGCTGGCCTTCGCGCTGTCGAAGACCGGCAGCCTGAATTTGTATGTGATGGATCTAGGATCGGGTCAGATTCATCAGGTGACCGACGGTCGCAGCAACAATACAGAGCCGACCTGGTTCCCGGACAGCCAGACGCTGGCGTATACCTCCGACCAGGGCTGCCGTCCGCAGGTGTATAAAATCAATATCAATGGCGGTACGCCGCAGCGCCTGTCCTGGGAAGGCTCCCAGAATCAGGATGCCGACGTTAGCTCGGACGGCAAGTTCCTGGCTATGGTCAGCAGCAACAATGGCGCGCAGCATATCGCTAAACTGGATCTGGCAACGGGAGCCGTACAAGTATTGACGGACACGTTCCTGGATGAGACGCCTAGCGTCGCTCCCAATGGCACAATGGTTATCTACAGCGCTTTGCAAGGGCTGGGTTCCGTGTTACAGCTGGTCTCGACTGATGGGCGTTTCAAAGCGCGTCTTCCGGCAACCGATGGACAGGTCAAATTTCCTGCCTGGTCGCCGTATCTGTGATGCATGTGTAAATGTGTATGGCAAACTATAAAAGGAATATGAGATGCAACTGAACAAAGTGCTGAAAGGGCTTATGTTGGCGGTGCCGGTTATGGCGATTGCCGCATGTAGTTCTCACAAAAGCGCCAACAATGGTGACGAATCTGCCATGGGCGCCGGTGCTGGCACTGGCATGGACATGAACGGCAACAACGCGTCGTCCGACGAGCAGGCTCGTCTGCAGATGCAAGAGCTTCAGCGCAACAATATCGTTTACTTCGATTTGGACAAATACGATATCCGCTCTGAATTCGCTCAGATGCTTGACGCTCACGCCAATTTCCTGCGCAGCAACCCGTCCTACAAAGTGACCATTGAAGGCCACGCGGACGAACGCGGTACGCCGGAATACAACATCGCCCTGGGCGAACGCCGCACCAATGCCGTGAAGATGTATCTTCAGGGTAAAGGCGTTTCCGCCGATCAGATCGCTATCGTATCTTACGGTAAAGAGAAACCGGCCGTACTGGGTCACGACGAAGCGGCTTGTGCCAAAAACCGTCGTGCCGTCCTGGTCTACTAAGAGTCTTGCATGAGCAATAACTTCAGACCTTATCTGTTGAGTCTGTCGTTATTGGTTGGTGTAGCGGCCCCCTGGGCCGCTACCGCCCAAGCGCCAATCAGTAATGTCGGCTCCGGCTCGATAGAAGACCGGGTCACTCAACTTGAGCGTATTTCCAATGCGCACAGTCAACTGCTAACCCAGCTTCAGCAGCAGCTCGCCGATAATCAACGCGATATCGACTCGCTGCGCGGCCAGATTCAGGAAAACCAATACCAGCTGTCGCAGGTCGTCGAGCGGCAAAAACAGATCTACCAGCAGATGGACAGCCTCTCCAGCCAGGCGCCCTCCGCTTCCCAGGACGGTCAGCCCCAGGCGTCCACGTCCACCGACGGCGGCAGCCAAGGCGCGGCGCCGGCCGCCGATAAGGCAACCGCCGGCAGCGGCGACGCCAACATCGACTATAATGAGGCAGTGGCGCTGGTGCTGGAGAAAAAACAGTACGACCAGGCCATTAGCACATTCCGCAACTTTGTTAAACGTTACCCTGATTCCACCTATCAACCCAACGCCAATTACTGGCTTGGGCAGCTCAATTATAATCAGGGTAAAAAAGACGATGCGCTCTATTATTTCGCCCTGGTGGCGAAGACCTACCCCAAATCCCCTAAAGCGCCCGACGCATTGTTGAAGGTGGGCGTCATCATGCAGGAGAAAGGCCAGAAAGATAAAGCCCGGGCGGTTTATCAGCAGGTCGGAAAACTGTATCCCAGCGCCGAGGCGACCAAGCAGGCGCAAAAACGGCTGGCGGGACTGTAACCATGACGGGTCTGAACGGGGCAGGGCGGCGTAAAACGGGTCAGAATGCTAGAAGATCAGGCAGTTGGCCGCGCTTGAACTAATTAATGGTTGCGTCAAAATTTATAATAAGTAATATATGCTGCCGTTGCCCGGGGAAAGCTGATTTCCTCTGGCCGCGGTTGTCATCGGGTATCGGGGTCGTTAGCTCAGTTGGTAGAGCAGTTGACTTTTAATCAATTGGTCGCAGGTTCGAATCCTGCACGACCCACCATCCTTCGCCTGGTTACCTTATCTCTCACTCTCCATGTTTAGCCGCCGTCGTGCGCGCGGATGATCAAATGACACACGATTTGAAGACGCGTCTGTGTTACCCACTAAACATTTTTTAGCCAAAACGCAGAAAATAGGCGCGACAACGGGCTATAAATCTCGTATTTTGTTTAGCATACAAAACCCAGACTTTCGCCAGGCGGTAACTTGCGTTCTTAATGGCCCGGTGCGGCGACTGCGTAGCGCCAGAGAGCAGCGATGAGTGAACTAATCGACGATTTTGCCCCCCATTACCCTTTCCCGCCCAAACCCGCGGCGTTGAAGGAGGAGGAAAAGGCCGGCTTGCGGGAGCGCATTGCACGTCTGCTAAAGGCGCGCAACGCGGTTATCGTGGCCCACTATTATACCGATCCGGAGATCCAGGCGCTGGCGGAAGCAACCGGCGGCTCTGCGGGGCGGATTCGCTGGAGATGGCGCGTTTTGGCAGCAGCCCGCCGGCCACCACGCTGCTGGTGGCCGGCGGGCGCTTCATGGGCAGATCTTAAGTCCGGAGAAAACCGTGCTGATGCCGACGCTGCACGCGGAATGCTCACTCGATCTCGGCTGTCCGGAGGCAGCGTTCAGCGCGTTTTGCGATACTCACCACGACCGAACGGTGGTGGTGTACGCCAACACCTCCGCCGCGGTCAAAGCGCGCGCTGACTGGGTAGTGACGTCCAGTATCGCGGTTGAGCTTATCGATCATCTCGACAGTCTGGGAGAGAAGATTATCTGGGCGCCGGACCGCCATCTTGGCCGCTATGTGCAAAAACAGACCGGTGCGGATATGCTGTGCTGGCAAAGCGCCTGTATTGTGCATGATGAATTTAAGACCCAGGCGCTGCGCCGCATGAAAAGATTCTATCCCGACGTGGCCGTGCTGGTCCATCCCGAATCACCGCAGGCGGTGGTCGATTTGGCCGATGCGGTTGGTTCCACCAGCCAGCTGATTCAGGCGGCCAAAACCTTGCCGCAGCAGCAGATGATTGTGGCCACCGATCGCGGTATTTTTTTCAAGATGCAGCAGGCGTGCCCGGAGAAGACCTTATTAGCGGCACCGACCGCCGGGGAGGGCGCAACCTGCCGTAGCTGCGCGCATTGTCCGTGGATGGCGATGAACGGGCTCAAGGCTATCGCGGCGGGGCTCGAACGGGGCGGCGTGGAGCATGAGATACGGGTCGAGGAAGCCGTGCGTCAGCGGGCGTTGGTACCACTGAATCGTATGCTGGCTTTCGCGGCCGATCTTAAGCGCCGCTAAGATCACAGTGCGGGAGGCGCATTGAGCTGACAGCCGTGAAGATTGGCGCGCTGGTTGCGCCTGAGCTGGCCGCCGCGCAGAGATTGGCGTGCAGGTTGCGCCTGAGCGGGCGACCTCAGCTTAGCAGGCCGCAACCCGGCGGCACGTGGCCGTATCGGGCGCGATGACAGGAGGCGGACGTGATTATCGCTCAAATCTCAGACATTCATGCGGCAGCCGATAACGATAACCTGTCCAGGCTAGACCGTGCCCTGGCGTGGCTTGATATTATCGCGCCGGACGTTCTCGTCCTCACCGGTGACCTGATAGATAATGGCGAGATCGAGGACTATACGGCGATAGCGGCCCGACTGGCAACCCGTCCCTATCCCGCCTTCATCCTACCGGGGAATTCCGATAACAGGGCAGCTATGCGCACCGTCTTGAACGCGCGCTACTGGACCGACGCGGGAAAGGGGCCGCTACATTTTGTGATGAATTTCAAAAAATTGCGTCTTATCGGCCTGGATACTACCGTGGAGGGAACCGCGACGGGTCAGGGGGCGGGGCACCTGTCGTGGCTGCAGGATGCGTTGTTGGCAAAAGGCCCCTCGGCGTCGATGCTGTTTTTACATCATCACGTCTTCGAGTGCGGCATCGCGCCTATGGATCGCATCATGTGCGGAGGATCGGCGGCGTTGGGCGCGCTACTGCGCGATCATCCGCGTCGACCGCTCGCGCTCGCGACAGGCCATGCGCATCGCCCCGCGGCAGGCACGCTGGCGGGCATACCCGCCTACCTCTCTGGCTCGATTTGCCCCGCCAACCCGTTGTGGTTGGGGTCGGCGACGATACCCCCCGCGGCCGATCCCCCCGCGCTGATGATCCACCGCTTGGCAAACGGCTCCCTCGCTAGCCACTTTATTGTCGTTTGAGTCCGCCGCCATGTCCGGTTTATCTTTGTTCGGCTATCGGCTATCGAGTATCAGCGAACAACCTTTGGTTTTTGGCTACCGGCTACCGGCTACCGGCCAACAACCTTCGGCTTACGATCAGCGGTTGCCTACAAAAGGGGAAAGAGTGAGCGGCAACGTTAACCCCCAGGCCGGGTTACGGCCCGGCCGAGGGCCCCGCAACGTTAATGATGGTGATGGGCGTGCAGGTTCACCGCGCCCTGATGAATCACGCAATTATCTTCTTCGCAGCGCTGATACTCCATTTGGATGGTCGCATGCCCGATGTGATAGTGCTCAAGCAGATAATCCTGAATGCGGTGCAAGAGCCCGTCGTGGTCGCGCGGCGGAATGACCTGCACATGCAGCGTCATCAACGGCCGCTCGCCGACCTGCCAGAGATGGACATGATGAATATTGCGCACTTCAGGAATATTGCGCGTCATTTCGCGCTTGAGTTTCTCAATATCGAACTGCTGTGGGGTACCTTCCAGCAACTCGTGCAGGCTTTCACGCAGCAACCGCCAGCCGCTGCGCAACACGAGACAAGAAACCAGAATCGACAGCAGCGGGTCAATAGGCAGCCAGCCCGTGTAGAGGATCACCAGCGCGGCGATAATGGCGCCGACTGAGCCGAACAAATCCCCCAAAACATGCAGCGCGGCCGCACGCAGATTGATATTTTTTTCGCCGCTGCCGCCGTGCAGCAGCCAGAACGATAAAATATTCGCCACCAGCCCGGCGACGGCGATGGACATCATGGTCCAGCCGGCGATGGGCTGGGGGGCGAGAAAGCGATGCGCGGCTTCCCAGACGATCATCACCGTGATAAACAGCAGCGCCAGCGCATTGAGAAACGCAGCCAGCGTGGTTAAACGCAGATAACCGAAGGTGTGGCGGCTATTGGGCCGGCGGGCGGCAAAGCGTACCGCCAGTAACGCCATCAGCAGCGCGGCGGTATCGGTCAGCATATGCCCTGCATCCGCCAGCAACGCCAGCGATCCTGATAGCCAGCCGCCGACCGCCTCGACAAGCATAAACAGCGCCGTGACGACAAAAGCCACCAGCAGGCGTTTATGTGCGCCTGTTTCCGCATCAGGGGATGGGTGGTCATGTCCGTGCCCGCGGTGGCCACCGTGGGGCGCCGGCGTTGCGGCTACAGGTGTGTGGGAATACATAGGATCTGCCGGCATAAATTTTCCTGTTCTGTCTGGCGCGAAACAGCCGCTGGCCGCTTCGCCTGTGTCTCTTTCGCGGCCCGGGTAGCCAACAGAGTATATCGGTTCTTGGCCGCAATGCCCTATCAGTTTAGGTGCAGTCCTCGCGTTTTAACCTGCGTGTTGTCTCTCGAGCTCTCGCGGCAAAGGCGTTGCCCGCAGGGTATTCGCGTCAAGTATTTGCGCATACGTGCGCCGGTAGAGGCATCTGCGGGCCGCCCTTCACTTACCGTTGCACGGGGGCGAGGTGTCCGTAGGGGGGCGACCAAATCCTTGAACGCGATTGGCAAAATCGGTCAGCCCGGGCAGTAGGGCTTGCCGAACTTGAGACGACAGAGGCCGCGTGGGTGAAAAAAATCAGGCCGGAGCCTGATTTTATCTGCCCGACCTAGGGACGGGCAATTAAGCCGTATGACAGTCCCGTCGAGGCTTACTGCGTTGTACCATCAGTTTTGGTGCCGTCCGGCGATCCGGTGCCGGTGGTACCGGTTTCTACTTTCTTGTTGACGTCCGGACAACGGCCGTCTTTACACATAGTGTTTTTATGCTGCTCGGTTTTATTTAGACCCGAGGCATCGGTACCGGTAGGGGTGCCGGTGGTATTCGTATTAGTTCTGATATTATTAATATACTTATTATCAACGATATTTGGTGCGTTGTTTTGCAGTTCAGGCACGCCGCCGTCGCTGCCGCCTGTGTTAGAACCCGTCCCGGGTGCCGCCATTACCGCGCCACTGCCGAGCGTCATAGCCGTCGTAAGAAAAAGCATTGCCATTTTTTTGCTGATGTTCGTCTGCATAGTTTTTCCTCTTAACCCGTTTTGGTAAAGCCCCGCAGGTAAAAACCTGTTGGAGAGAGAATGTCGAGACGCAGAGCATCCCGCTGCGAAAAAAAAATGAAAGCCAGCGCTGACCGGAGTTAAGTGCCGGTTATCTTTGGCTTATCATAAATTATGCATACTAAAGAATTAGCCAATATCAAATTTGTTGGCTTTTAATAACGCTTTGTGGATTTACAGCCTGCACCACAAGGGATAGATTGGATCGCCTTTTTTAATCTTGTCGTCGTGCCTGGAGCTAAGTAGATTTAACATGAATTACCAAAATGATGATTTACGCATTACCGAGATCAACGAATTGCTGCCGCCGGTAGCATTATTGGAAAAATATCCGGCGACGGACCGCGCAGCGAGTACCGTTTCCGCCGCGCGTTCGGCTGTCCACAAGATCCTCAAAGGTAATGATGATCGTCTACTGGTAGTGATTGGCCCCTGCTCGATTCACGATCCCGAAGCTGCCCTGGAATATGCCGGGCGCTTGCTTAAGCTGCGCGAAAGCCTGAGCAGCGAGCTGGAGGTGGTCATGCGGGTGTATTTTGAGAAACCGCGCACCACGGTCGACTGGAAGGGGCTAATCAACGATCACCACATGGACGGCAGTTTCCAAATCAACGAGGGTCTGCGTATCGCGCGCTGTTTATTGTTGGCGATTAACGACAGCGGTCTGCCCGCGGCGGGCGAGTTCCTCGATATGATCACCCCGCAATATCTGGCTGATTTGATGAGCTGGGGCGCTATCGGCGCCCGCACCACCGAATCTCAGGTACACCGTGAGCTGGCTTCCGGACTCTCCTGCCCTGTGGATTTCAAAAACGACACCGACGGCACCATAAAAGTTGCCATTGACGCCATTAACGCCGCCGGCGCGCCTCACTGCTTTTTGTCGGTCACCAAATGGGGCCATTCCGCTATCGTCAACACCAGCGGCAACGCCGACTGTCATATCATTTTGCGCGGCGGTCGTGAGCCCAACTACAGCACCCATCACGTGCAGGCCGTGAAGGAAGGGCTCACCAAGGCCGGGCTGCCGGCGCTGGTGATGATCGATTGCAGCCACGCCAACAGCAGCAAACAGTTCAAAAAGCAAATGACGGTAGCGGAGGATGTCTGCCAACAGTTGGCTGCGGGTGAAACCGGTATTATCGGGGTGATGGTGGAAAGTCATCTGGTGGAAGGGAACCAGGGCGCCGAGCCAGGTGCGCTGGTTTACGGTCAGAGCGTGACGGACGCCTGTATCGGTTGGGATGATACCGAAAGCATGCTGACGCCGCTTGCGCAGGCGGTGCGTGCGCGCCGGCAGAAATAACAAAACCGCGCCGGATCTCCCCAATGAGGGCAGCGCCGGCGCGACGTCGTCTCGGCGCCCTCAGCGGGGCGCGTTAGTTATTTCGCTTTACCCTGATTAGCGACCGCGGCGGCTTTAGCGGCAATCTCGTCAGCGTTGCCGAGGTAGTAGTGCTTAATCGGCTTCATATTGTCGTCGAATTCGTACACCAGCGGTACGCCGGTCGGGATATTCAGTTCCAGAATCTCTTCTTCGCTCAGATTGTCCAGGAATTTCACCATGGCGCGAATGGAGTTGCCGTGGGCGGCGATAATGATCCGTTCACCGCTCTTCATGCGAGGCAGAATCGTTTCGTTCCAGTAAGGAATCACGCGATCGATGGTTAACGCCAGGCTTTCGGTGGTGGGCAATTCGGCGGCGGTCAAGTTGGCATAGCGTGCATCGTGCCCCGGGAAGCGCTCGTCATCGCGGGTCAGTTCCGGCGGGGTGATCGCGAAACCGCGACGCCACTGTTTAACCTGTTCATCGCCGTATTTCTCCGCGGTTTCGGCTTTGTTGAGTCCCTGCAGCGCGCCGTAGTGGCGCTCGTTCAGCCGCCAGGATTTTTCCACCGGCAGCCAGGCCTGATCCAATTCGTCCAGGACGCCCCATAGGGTGTGAATGGCGCGTTTCAGTATAGAGGTATAGGCAAAATCGAACACATAGCCTTCCGCCTTCAGTACCTGGCCCGCTTGCTTCGCTTCGGTGTGGCCCTTGTCAGACAGGTCAACATCGGTCCAACCGGTGAAACGGTTTTCATTGTTCCACTGGCTTTCGCAGTGACGTATCAGAACCAGTTTAGTTACAGCCATTACGCGACTCCTCAAAGTCCTAAGATTTTCATGATAACTCCACGCATTATATGGCCTGCTTATACAGGCGGCAACCGCCAGGGGGCCGACAGCAGGAATAAATCTCACAAGCCAACCGTTTATAGCGCCAGGAACCGATAACGGGTTTGCGAATCGTCGGCTTTAGCCAGCGTGCGGGCTGTGGCCATTCTGGATGATGCGGGCTGTCGGGCAAAAATTCGCTTTCCAGCGCGACCCCGCTGTAGTTGAGGTATTCGCCGCCTTGGCGAGCCGGCGTGCCGGCGAGGAAGTTGCCGGTATACAGCTGAATGGCCGGCGCAGTGGTAAACACCTCCATTTGTACTTCGCCGTCGGCCGACCAAAGACGGGCCGCGGGTTCCTCGGCGCTGCTCAGGCCTGGATACAGCAGATAACCATGATCGTAGCCCTTCATGCGCTGCTGATCGCGGTCACGCAGGAAATCGGCGGCGATCGTTTTCGGCTGGCGGAAATCCATGCCGGTATTGTTGACATCGGTTGGATTGGCACAGGGAATGCCCTCGCTGTCCACCGGCAGGTATTGGTTGGCCATGATCTGCAGGCGCTGTTGGCGAATATCGCTGTTGGCGCCGTGTAAGCGTACGCCCAGCGCCGTCTGTTAATTCCCCATCAAGTTATTGAAGATGATGTCCATTATTTTTTTAATGGGCGCAATTCATGAAACAAACCCACCAAAACCCTCAAGACGTCGTCCCAATTTCCCGCTGGACTTTAACATTAAGCTGGTTGAGCAGGCGCTCCAGCCCGGCGTATCCATTGCCAAGCTGGCACGGGATAATGGTATCAATGACCATTTGCTGTTCAACTGGCGCCAGCTCTACCGTCAGGGCAAGTTCGGTGTCCAACCTAAAATCCCC
>NZ_JBLKSS010000079.1:0-18340 GCF_047607725.1 Sodalis sp. (in: enterobacteria)
ACTACGCAAAGAGCAAGGAGTAGCCAGCACAGGAAAAATAGACTAAAACTGAGTCAGAAGATGAGCGAACACGTGATCGAATATCACTGGAATGGGTGATCGGAAAATATCGGAATAACTGATCGGATGTCGCCGGAACAAATGATCGGATACGTCGGAATCTGCACCTGGGTCGAATTCATGCCGATGGCCCAGGCGGCTTCCCACTGCGCCTTGGGCACCGAGACGATGGCGCCGCGGATTATCTCCGAGCTGTAAGCGCCGACGCTCAAGGTGAAACCAATCAGGGCCGCCGGGAAGGCGTCCAGGGTGACGCCGGCGCTGGGCAAACCATAGAAAATCAAAAACAGCTGCACCAGCAGCGGTGTTCCCCGGATAACCCAAACATAAAAATCAGCGATTTCTTTCAGCGGTTGC
Source organism: Sodalis sp. (in: enterobacteria) (assembly GCF_047607725.1). Classification (GTDB taxonomy): domain Bacteria; phylum Pseudomonadota; class Gammaproteobacteria; order Enterobacterales; family Enterobacteriaceae; genus JBLKSS01. Next base: position 418 of record NZ_JBLKSS010000079.1, read on the forward strand.
GGGCCATACAAACGAACCAGCGCCACCAGAAACCCCACCACCAGGCCGCCGACAAACGACAGCAGCTCCAGCGGCAGGGTAAACATCAGCCCGGCTGTAAACAAACGCCAAAAGGAGTCGTACATTAATTGCAGCCATGGCCGCATTGGTATGACTCCCGGAGAAATAAATTACTGAGAAACGTCCTGGCCGAAATAGCGCAGCGAAATAGTTTTATAGGTGCCGTCGGCCTTGATTTCATCCAGGGCTTTATTAATGGCGTCCACCAGGGCGGTTTGGTTCTTACGTACCAGAATGCCCGATGGCGCATTGGCAGGTTCAGAGGCGGCCACTTTCACTTTGGCGTTCGGCTGGTGTTTTTTGAAATCCAGGAACAACAAATTGTCATTAAGCGTGGCGGCCGCGCGTCCGGTAATAACCAGCCCCAGCGATTGCGTAAAGCCGTCGGTCGGCACGATATCGGCGCCGTATTTGCTGGCCAACTGCGAATAATTACTGGTCAGACTTTGCGCGGCTTTTTGGCCTTTCAGGTCGCTGAAGTTTTTAATCGTCGTATTGTCGTCGCGGGTAATCAACACCACTTTTGAATCGACATAAGGTTTGGAGAAATCATATTTCGCCTGACGTTCCGGCGTGATGCCCACCTGATTAATGACCGCATCATAACGTTTACCGTCCAGACCGGCGATAAGCCCATCCCAGCGCCCTTCGATAAACTTGGCCTTGACACCCAGCTTTTCGGCGACCGCACGGCCCAGATCCACGTCAAAGCCGACCAGTTTGTCGCTCTCATCGTGAAACGTATAAGGCGCATAAGTCCCCTCGGTGCCGAAGGTTATGGTGCCAGGCGGACTTAACTGCCGCCAATGCTAAACTATTTTACTTTCAGGTCTAAAGCATTTTATGTCATTAGTCATTGCGTTTGGTTATACAATCTACGTACGTTTGCAACTGTAGTGCATAGCGCTAAGCGTGACAAGGGCGCGGGCGGCGGCGGCTTCGATGGTGAAAGTTGGAATGCGGCGCCTATAAGCACCTATTGACAGCCAGGCCGCCCAGTCTGCACGATCGCAGTAAGCCACATCGGTTCAGGATAAAAATATGATAAACGACAGCGAACTCTATGCGCTTAGCGCGCGGCTGGGCGCGGCGCTTAAGCGGGACAATAAGTTTATTACCTGCGCCGAATCCTGCACCGGCGGCTGGGTGGCCAAGACCATTACCGACGTTTCCGGCAGCGCCGGCTGGTTTGAGCGCGGCTTTGTCACCTACGGCAATCAGGCGAAAACCGATTTGCTCGGTGTGCGCCCCCGGACCCTGGAACAGCACGGCGCGGTGAGCGATCCGGTGGTGCAGGAGATGGCCTGCGGCGCGCTCCGCGCCGCGTCTGCCGACTACGCGGTGGCGATAAGCGGTATCGCCGGCCCCGACGGCGGCACGATTGAAAAACCGGTGGGTACGGTCTGGTTCGGTTTCGCCGCCGCGCAGAGCGATCCCTTTTCCCAGCTTATTCATTTCGAGGGCGACAGGGACGCGGTGCGCCGTCAGGCGGTGCATTTCGCGCTAACCACGTTGCTTGCGGCATTTCTCTAAAATTCGCTTGATACTGTACATTAATATAGCATAATTATCACTCAGTACCGCCGGTACATATCGTTGGCGAAAGAGGGTGGCGATGTCGCTCCCCGCTTGATAGGAGTTGAAATGGCTATTGATGAGAATAAACAAAAGGTGTTAGCGGCAGCACTGGGCCAAATTGAAAAGCAATTCGGCAAGGGCTCGATCATGCGCCTGGGTGAAGATCGCTCCATGGATGTTGAAACGATCTCCACAGGTTCTCTGTCTCTGGATATCGCGTTGGGCGCCGGTGGGCCGCCCATGGGCCGTATCGTTGAAATCTACGGCCCGGAATCATCGGGTAAAACCACCCTGACCCTGCAGGTCATCGCCGCGGCGCAGCGCGAAGGCAAAACCTGCGCCTTTATCGATCGATACCGAGCACACCCTGGAGGACCCCATCTACGCCAAAAAGCTGGGCGTCGACATCGATAATCTGCTGTGCTCCCAGTCGGACACCGGCGAACAGGCGCTGGAAATCTGCGACGCCCTGACCCGCTCCGGCGCCGTAGACGTCATCATCGTCGACTCCGTGGCGGCCCTGACGCCGAAAGCGGAAATCGAGGGTGAGATTGGCGATTCCCATATGGGGCTGTCCGCCCGTATGATGAGCCAGGCGATGCGGAAGCTGGCGGGTAATTTGAAAAACGCCAATACGCTGCTGATTTTCATCAACCAGATCCGCATGAAGATCGGCGTCATGTTCGGTAACCCGGAGACCACGACCGGCGGTAACGCGCTTAAGTTTTACGCATCGGTTCGTCTGGATATCCGCCGTATCGGCTCGGTGAAAGAAGGCGATGTGGTGGTGGGCAGCGAAACCCGCGTCAAAGTCGTGAAGAACAAAGTCGCCGCGCCGTTCAAACAGGCCGAATTCCAGATCATGTACGGCGAAGGCATCAACATTCGCGGTGAGCTGGTCGATCTGGGCGTCAAGCACAAGCTGATAGAGAAAGCGGGCGCCTGATACAGCTATAACGGCGAGAAGATCGGCCAGGGCAAGGCCAATGCCTGCACCTTTCTGAAGGACCATCCCTAACTGGCGGCGGAGCTGGATAAGAAGCTGCGCGACATGCTGCTGCACAGCGCCGACGGCAACAGCCTGGTCAGCGACGTGGAAAGCGAGGATGAAAGCGCCAGCGAGAGCAATGAAGAGTTTTAACCGACAGGCGGTGAAGACGGCGCCGCCGCCGGCTACGGCGCGCGGTCGCTAACGCGGTGGCCTCCTTACTCGACCGGGCTTTGGGGCTGCTGTCCCGCCGCGATCATAGCGAAGCCGAACTGCGGCGTAAGCTGGCGGTACCGCCGGTTGCGCGCCGTCGCTTTCGCGAGCGCGCCGATGTGCAACCCGCGCCCGCGGTAAGCCAGGACGAGATCGACCAGGCGATCGCTTACTGTCATGACCACGACTGGCTTGACTATGGGCGTTTCGCCCGGCGCAGGCGTTCGCCGTGGCGGTGAAAAAGTTCGGGCAGCTGCTGCCGGCCGAGCCGCAGACCAAAATCAAAGTGCAGCGTTATCTACTCTCCCGCGGCTTTTCCTTCGACGAAATCCGGTCTATTTATACAAATTTATAAATAGATGGCGGGCGGGATTTTACTTCGCACCAAAGAAAATTTATCTTATTCCCACTTTTTACGATCCTGAACGCTACTGCAGCGCCTTACTACTGCGCTATTCTGTTCACGATTCGATCTTTTTTGCATGATTCCGGGACAACTATGAGCAAGAGCACCGCTGAGATCCGTCAGGCGTTTCTCGATTTTTTCCATAGCAAGGGACATCAGGTGGTGGCAAGCAGCTCACTGGTGCCTGATAACGATCCAACATTGCTGTTCACCAACGCCGGCATGAACCAGTTCAAGGATGTGTTCCTGGGCCTGGATAACCGTTCCTACCGGCGCACCACCACATCGCAGCGCTGCGTGAGGGCGGGCGGCAAGCACAACGATTTGGAAAACGTCGGCTACACGGCGCGCCACCACACTTTTTTTGAGATGCTGGGGAATTTCAGCTTCGGCGACTATTTCAAACATGATGCTATCCGGTTCGCCTGGGAACTGTTGACCGGTGAACAATGGTTCAACCTGCCTAAAGAGAAGCTGTGGGTGACGGTGTATGCCACCGATGATGAAGCCTATAACATCTGGGCCAGCGAGGTGGGAGTACCCGCCGAGCGCATCATCCGTATCGGCGATAATAAAGGTAGCGCCTATGCCTCCGATAATTTCTGGCAAATGGGCGACACCGGTCCCTGTGGTCCCTGCTCGGAAATCTTTTATGATCACGGCGAGCATATCTGGGGCGGCCCGCCGGGAAGCACGGAGGAAGACGGCGACCGCTACATCGAGATCTGGAACCTGGTGTTCATGCAATTTAACCGCCAGGCCGATGGCACCCTGTTGCCGTTGCCGAAACCCTCGGTGGATACCGGCATGGGGCTGGAGCGTATTGCCGCGGTATTGCAACATGTCAACTCGAACTATGATATCGACCTGTTCAAGAAACTTATCGCCGCCGCGGCCCAGGCAACCGGCGCCAGCGATCCCGACAGCAAATCGCTGCGTGTTATCGCCGACCACATTCGCTCTTGCTCGTTCCTGGTCAGCGACGGCGTCGTGCCGTCCAACGAGGGCCGGGGCTATGTCCTGCGCCGTATCATCCGCCGCGCGATTCGTCACGGCAACATGCTGGGCGCCAGCGACACCTTTTTCTATAAGCTGGTCGCGCCGCTCATCGAGGTGATGGGCAGCGCCGCGAGCCAGCTGCAGCCGCAACAGGCGATGGTGGATCAGGTGCTGCGCGCCGAGGAAGAGCAGTTCGCCCGCACGCTGGAGCGCGGCCTGACGCTGCTGGACGAAGAGTTGGCCAAACTGACTGGCGACACCCTCGATGGCGAAACCGCTTTCCGCCTGTATGATACTTATGGTTTCCCGCTGGATTTGACCGCCGATGTCTGCCGGGAACGCAACCTGCGCGTCGACGAGTCGGGCTTTGAACGCGCCATGGAGGCGCAGCGCAAACGCGCGCGCGAGTCGAGCGGTTTCGGTGCCGACTACAACAGCCTGCAGCGCGTGGACGAAACCACCCGTTTCTTTGGCTATGAACAGCTTGCGCATCAGGGACGGGTGACCGCGCTGTTCCGCGATGGCCAGCCGGTAGAGGTCATCCGTCAGGGTGAAGAGGCGGTGGTGGTGCTTGACGAAACGCCGTTCTATGGCGAATCGGGCGGACAGGTGGGCGACCGGGGCGAATTAAAAGCGGCTTCCGGGGTGTTCGAGGTAGCGGATACGCAGAAATACGGCAAAGCGTTTGGCCACCTGGGCAAGCTCAGCTACGGTGAACTGAAATTGGGCACGCAGGTCGCGGCGCAGGTAGATAGCGTGCGCCGCGAGCGCATCCGCCTGAATCATTCGGCCACTCATTTGCTGCATGCGGCGTTGCGTCAGGTGCTTGGTGAACATGTCAGGCAGAAGGGGTCGCTGGTGAACGATCACTACCTGCGTTTCGATTTCTCCCATAATGAAGCCATGAAGCCCGAACAGATCCGTCGGGTGGAAGATATCGTTAATGAGCAGATCCGCCGCAACCTGCCTATCCAGACGGAGATTATGGCGCTGGAGGACGCCCGCAATAAAGGGGCCATGGCGCTGTTCGGTGAAAAATACGAGGCGCAGGTCAGGGTGCTGAGCATGGGGGATTTTTCTACCGAACTGTGTGGCGGGACCCACGCCAGCCGTACCGGCGATATTGGCCTGTTCCGCATCACTTCGGAATCCGGCACCGCCGCCGGTATCCGCCGTATCGAAACGGTCACCGGCGAAGGGGCGCTGGCGTCGCTTCATCAGCAGAGCGATTTGGTGCATCATATTGCTCAGTTGGTGAAAGGCGATAGTCAAACGCTGGTGGATAAAGTACGGGCGCTGCAGGAGCGTTCTCGCCAGTTGGAAAAAGATCTCCAGCGATTGAAAAACCAGCAGGCCGCGCAGGAAAGCGCATCGCTCGGCCGTAACGTGCGCGACATCAACGGCGTCAAGGTCCTGGTGAGTCAACTGGACAATGTCGAGTCGAAAATGCTGCGCACCATGGTGGACGATCTGAAAAACCAATTGGGGTCGGCAGTCATCGTCCTCGCCACGGCGGCGGAGGGTAAAGTCAGCCTGATAGCCGGCGTGACCAAGGATTTGACCGATCGGATCAAAGCGGGTGACATTGTTGGTCACCTCGCGCAGCAGGTGGGGGGTAAAGGCGGCGGACGCCCCGATCTGGCGCAAGCGGGCGGCAGCCATATCGCCGCTTTGCCGGCCGCGCTGGCAAGCTTAGATGCGATGCTGGCCGCAAAACTCTGAGTAGAATAAGAATACGTTATAATAAACACCCTAACTTTCTGTTAAGTTAGGGTGTTTCAATACATACTCTTCCGGGAAACAAAAGTTAGGCGCGAAGCTGGTCATATCGACTAAACTTATACCAGATATGGAAAGCGCCCGGCCGGCCGGCGTGTGTCGCATGTATGCTACACGGCTTACGCTTTCACGGTATATGATGGATAATGGCGGGAAACTGAGAGACCCGACTCTTTTAATCTTTCAAGGAGCAAAGAATGCTTATTCTGACTCGTCGAGTTGGTGAAACCCTCATGATAGGCGATGAGGTTACGGTTACTGTTTTAGGCGTCAAAGGCAACCAAGTCCGTATCGGTGTTAATGCTCCTAAAGAAGTTTCTGTGCACCGCGAAGAAATATACCAGCGTATCCAGGCTGAGAAGTCGCAACAGACTCCTTACTGATCCCTTTTCAGCGCCTTGCCCCGTGCGAGGCGCAGCCCCGTGATAACCCCGTTATCAGCGCCTTTCTATTTCTCGAGCTTGTTTCCTCTCCTTTCCAAAAATCGCCAAGAGACGGTTATTTTACCGCTATTTAGCTGCTAATCTGCGCAAGTTGCATGGGAATTGTGCAATCGCTTCCCGGTGGGCAAAAAAGGGTTTGACTTATCAAGCCCAGAAAGTAATATGTGCGCCACACAGCGCCGATGAGCTTCAACAGCGGCGCGTAGGTGAGGTGGCCGAGAGGCTGAAGGCGCTCCCCTGCTAAGGGAGTATACGGTCAAAAGCTGTATCGAGGGTTCGAATCCCTCCCTCACCGCCATTTACAATGCATCCGTAGCTCAGCTGGATAGAGTACTCGGCTACGAACCGAGCGGTCGGGGGTTCGAATCCTCCCGGATGCACCATTAACTGACTTGGTGGCAGAGTCAGGGGCCTGGCGGATACACTTGCCGGACCGGTAAATGTCGGACAGTCCAAAGAAAAGCACGTCGCACATGACGTCATAATAATAATTACATGCATCCGTAGCTCAGCTGGATAGAGTACTCGGCTACGAACCGAGCGGTCGGAGGTTCGAATCCTCCCGCATTCCTGACGCCGTAATTTGCTGATTTTGCTAATTTTTTTGTGGTTAACCTTTAAATCAGTTTTTTTCTTCACCGTTTTGCGTTTCCTCCCTTGCTTAGTTTGCGGCTCCATCATTATCACCATGGTTATCCCTGCCGTATCGCCTTATTGATGGCGATCGCCATCCTTGCTGCTTCCCTCGCGGCTTCTAGCATTTTCGCCGTCGCCCCCTCTCGTATCTTCCTCTCAGCGTCTCTCTTTGTCCCTCACCGCGTCGGCGTTTCTCTCTGTGTGCTTTTAACGGCGTCGGTGTTCCCAACCCCTGCCGTTAAGTGACCTAGATGTTTCACCGCGCCGTATCCGCCCTTAGTCCGGTGAACGACTTCTTTTCGGTTGAGACCGTTCAGCCATCCCGCATCCTTTTCGCCTGTCTCGCCTGGGTAAGCACCTGCCGCGACGCGCCATTCCAAACCACGAGGCACATCCGGCGCCAACAGAATCAGCGACAATGTTACGAGATTGCGCTAAAGTAAACGCTTATTTTACAGCTTCAGGTGAGCAACGATGTACGATCAGTACCAAGGATTGATCTTCGATATGGATGGCACGCTGCTTGATACGGAACCGACGCACCGCAAAGCCTGGCGCCTTACGGGATGCAGTTCGACGAGGCGGCCGTGGTCTCGTTAAACGGATCGCCGACCTGGCATATTGCGAAAATGATCATTGAGAGTCATCAATCGTCCATCGATCCCCATCAGTTGGCCCGTGAAAAAACCGCGGCGCTGCAAACATTCTCTTTGACGATGTGACCGCGCTGCCCCTTATCGACGTCGTCAAGCGCTACCATGGTAAACGTCCGATGGCGGGTGGGCACCGGCAGTGAACATGCGATGGCGGAGGCCCTGTTGCGCCATCTCGGGCTGCTGCACTATTTCGACGCCATCGTTGGCGCCGATGACGTTACCCGTCATAAACCCGATCCGCAAACTTTCCTGCGCTGCGCGGAGCTGATCGGTGTCCCGCCCGAATCCTGCGTGGTTTTTGAGGACGCCGACTTTGGTATTATGTTTGTGGATGTTCGGGCATTGAGCGCGTGACGTTAACCAACCATGGCCTTGAACGAGCAGGAACTCTTATGCTAAGCCTAAACACTGTCAACTGCGGGAGGTCAATTTGATCCCGGATGTATCAAACGCGCTTTCCTGGCTGGAAGCCAACCCTCAAGCACTGAAGGGCATTCGTCGCGGCGTCGAGCGTGAAGGGCTGCGCATCAATGCCAACGGGAGCCTGGCGCAGACCCCCCATCCCGAATCCCTCGGCTCGGCGCTGACCCATAAGTGGATCACAACCGATTTCGCCGAGGCGCTGCTGGAGTTTATTACGCCGGTCGACGACGATATCGGCCATATGCTGACGCTGTTGCGCGATATTCATCGTTATGTCGCTCGCCACCTGGGAGATGAACGCCTGTGGCCGATGAGTATGCCGTGTTTCATCGACGGCGCTCAGCCCATCGAATTGGCGCAATACGGCAGTTCTAACATCGGGCGTATAAAGACGCTGTACCGCGAAGGATTAAAGAATCGCTACAGCGCCCTGATGCAGGTGATAGCCGGCGTGCATTACAATTTTTCTCTGCCGCTGGCCTTCTGGCAGGCCTACGCCGGAATTAGCGACGAGGTAAGCGGCAAGGAGGCGGTCTCCACCGGCTGCCTGCGGCTTATCCGTAATTATTATCGATTCGGCTGGATTATCCCTTATTTGTTTGGCGCCTCGCCGGGCATCTGTCCGTCTTTCCTCAACGGCCGCACAACCGATCTGCCGTTTGAGCACGCGCCGTCGGGGCTGATTTACCTGCCCTACGCCACCTCGTTGCGCTTGAGCGATTTAGGGTACACCAATAAGTCGCAAAGTCAGCTGGGCATTACCTTCAACCATTTGGATGAGTATGTCCGCGGTCTGAAACAGGTGACTAAAACGCCCTCCGCCGACTACCAGCGCATGGGGTTGCAACGGGACGGCCGTTATCTGCAGCTGAATACCAATGTGTTGCAAATTGAAAACGAACTGTATGCGCCGATACGGCCCAAGCGGGTGACGCGAGACGACGAATCCCCGTCCGACGCGCTGATGCGCGGCGGCATCGAGTATGTGGAAGTGCGCTCATTGGATATCAACCCCTTCTCGCCGGTGGGCGTTGATGAAGAGCAGGCGCGCTTTCTGGATCTTTTCCTGATTTGGTGTACGCTGGCTGAAGCGCCGGAGATGAGCGCGGAAGAGTTACTCTGTACCCGCAGCAACTGGAATCGGGTGATCCTTGAAGGGCGCAAGCCCGGCCTGATGCTCGGTATTGACTGCGGCAGTACCGAGCAGCCGCTGACCACCCTCGGCAAATCGCTGTTTAGCGATCTGCGGCGCGTGGCCGAAACCCTCGACAGCAATAATGGCGACACGCACTACCAGCAGGTGTGCGATAAACTGGTGGCGGGTTTCGATTATCCCGAGCTTACGCTTTCCGCCCGTTTTCTGGATCAATTGATAGAGCACGGTATTGGCGGGCTGGGGCTGATATTGGCCAACGATTATCGCCAAACGCTGCGCGATGAGCCGTTAGAGGTGCTAAGGGAGGCCCAGCTTGATGATGAGCGGATACGTTCCTGGCAGCTGCAGCGTGCTCTGGAAGCGGCGGATAGCCTGAGTTTCGATGAATTTTTGGCGAGCCAGTACGGGCGCTGAAAAAAGAAAAGGCCACAGAAACTGTGGCCAAATTAACATTCCTGTTAACAGGGATGATGATAACAAAGTGCGCGTCATTGTCATTCATATGTTATGACCCACGGCGGGGAAAAAGGTTTCCTTACATTCGCAAAAAAAATAAATTATTTTTAAAGGAGGTGACATCATGCCACTTTTGGATAGCTTTACCGTAGACCATACCCGTATGGCAGCGCCTGCGGTCCGTGTTGCGAAAACCATGAAGACACCTCATGGCGATACTATCACCGTCTTTGATCTGCGTTTCTGCCGGCCAAACCTGGAAGTGATGCCGGAGCGGGGCATTCATACGCTGGAGCATTTATTTGCTGGCTTTATGCGCAACCATTTGAACGTGGAAGGCGTCGAAATCGTAGACATCTCTCCGATGGGCTGTCGTACCGGTTTCTATATGAGCCTTATCGGCGCGCCGGATGAGCAGCGTGTGGCTGATGCCTGGAAAGCGGCGATGGCGGATGTGCTGAAGGTTAAAGACCAGAAGCAGATCCCCGAATTGAACGAGTATCAGTGTGGCACGTATCAAATGCATTCGCTCAAGGAAGCGCAAGATATCGCGCAACATATTCTGGATAATGCTATCCGCGTTAATCAGAACGACGAACTGGCGCTGCCGAAAGAAAAGCTGGCGGAGCTGCATATCTAGTTTGGCGCGGATCGCGCGGCTTGCCGTCGGCCTGCGGGCAACCGCACCGCCAGCGCCGCGGATATCCGTTGCGGGTTCGGCCGCGATAGCGGCCGGCAGCTGCTTTTAAGTCAGACAGCCTAAGATTAAGGCTCACCCTAGGGTGAGCCTTTTTAGTTAATGCATGAAGGAGATTATAAACCCAACCCCGCCGTCAGCAACGGTCGGATGGCCCACATGGCAGGTAAACGCGAGGCCTGTTGAGCGAAAGCCCGCCGGGCGCGACAGCCACGGCCAGCGGTCACGATAACCGCGACCGGCAGGGACGATAGCCTCGGTTGGCGGTCACGATAACCGCGGCTGGCAGGGTCAACAGCCTCGGTCGGAGATCACGATAACCGTGGCCAGGCAGGGACGATAGCCTTGGACCGCCGTACGCGATAGACTGCGATCCGCAGGAGAGACCTTTCGCCAGGCCCGGCCGCAATCGCCGTCGTGAAACGGCTTGTTTGAGCGGCGGCGTGCCCCGCGTGCGCGCTTAATTCCCGTCGACGCCTTGCTTTAACGGCTTTATGGGCGTGATGCACACCTGCTTTATCATATTGTCCTGCACATCAAGTATATCGATCTGATAGCTGCCGATATGCGTATGGGTGTTGGCCAGCGGAATATCTTCCAGCACTTCCAATAGCATACTGTTAATGGTGCGCGCTTCTTCCTCCGGTAACGACCAGTTAAACGCCTTGTTGAGCTCGCGGATACTGGCGCCGCCCTCGATAATCACCGAACCGTCGCTTTGCGGAATGACTTCCTCCGCCAGGCTGGGAGACATGGACGTGATGAAATCCCCCTCGATCTCCTCAAGAATATCCTCCACCGTCACCAGCCCCTGAATATCGCCGTACTCGTTGACGATAATGCCCACTTTTTCTTTATTGCGCTGGAACTTCACTAACTGGACATTGAGCGGGGTCCCTTCGGGCACATAATAAATCTCATCGGCGGCGCGCAGCAGATTCTCTTTGGTAAATTCCTGCTTTTCCGTCATCAGACGGTAGGCCTCGCGTACCCGCAGCATGCCGATAGCGTCATCAAGATTATCACGATACGGCCGTGGGGCGAGTGGGTCAGCTGACGAATAATGGAACGCCACTCATCGTTGACATTGATGCCGACGATCTCATTGCGCGGCACCATGATGTCGTTAACGGTCACCTTTTCCAAATCCAGCACGGAAATCAGCATGTCCTGGTTGCGGCGGGAAATCATCGAGCGGGATTCCGTCACGATGGTGCGCAGCTCTTTCTTGCTCAGCGCATCGCGCACATTGGAGGGGAGCCTGATGCCCATCAGCCGCATTAATACGCGAGTAATAAGATTAAGCAGCCACACGACGGGCAACATGAGTTTTTGCAGCGGCACCAGCAGCAGGCTGCTTGGAAACGCGATACGTTCCGGGTAGAGCGCCGCCACCGTTTTCGGCAGCACTTCAGCAAACAGCAGTACCACGAACGTCAATACCCCGGTGGCAATGGCGACGCCGAGATCGCCATAAAGACGCATACCGACGATGGTCGCCAGCGCGGACGCGAGAATATTGACCAGGTTATTGCCAATAAGCACCAGACTCAGCAGTCGGTCCGTACGCCGCAGCAATTTCTCTACGCGGCGTGCGCCGCGGTTACCCTGTTTTGCCTGATGACGCAAACGATAGCGGTTTAGCGTCATCATGCCGGTTTTGGAAGCGGAGAAATAGGCAGAAATCAATACCATGATAACCAGAATGATCAGCAGCGTACTGGTTGAAACATATTCCAAAGTGGGCTTTCCTTATCGGCGTCGCATTACGCCATCACGTTTTGCCAGATCCGGCTGCCGAAATAGGCCAGCGTCAATAACAGCACACCCAGCACGCTGAGCCACACCACCCGGCGACCGCGCCAGCCCTGTCGGTAATGACCCCATAGTATTACAATATAGACCAGCCAGGCGATGAAAGAGAGTATCGCCTTATGCCGGTTCTCGACGACGAACAGATCCCGCATGAAAAAAAGACCGGTGGCGAGCGTCAACGTTAACAGCACCACGCCGACCTGGGTGATGTGAAACATTTTGCGCTCGATGCCCATCAGCGGCGGCATGTCGGAATGGAAACTCAGTTTCTTGTTTTTCAGCAGGTAATCAAGCCACGTCAGCTGGAACGCGTACAGGGCGGCGATAATCAGCACCGCATAAGAAAATAGCGCCAGGCCGATATGGACCATCAGACCGGGAGTGGCTTCCAGATGGGTAATGAATTCCCCCGGCATCAGCGTAATAAACGCCACATGGATCATCGCGAAGATATAGACGATGGGCAGCAAAAACCAGCAACGATTGCGCGACGCCGCTACCGTCATGACCACGCAGATGATTAGGCTGATGAGCGAGCCCACGTTCAACAAGCTCAAATTCTGCCCCGCCTGCACGCCAAAGATGCGCTGCCAAATAAGCGCGCCGTGTCCCAGCATCGCCACCGCCGCCGACAGCAGGGCCAGCCGGCGATAAGCGCTATTGCGGCGTAGAATGCTGGGCAAGATCAGGCCGAGGCTCAAGGAATAGGCAATAAAGGCCAGAAGGGAAATCCAGGACATAGCAGCGTCATCGTCTGACTTAAATAAAAGAGGCGACCAGTATAGCCTTCAGCGCGCCATGCTCCAACCGTTGTCGTAAGGGGGGCAGCGATCCCGGCCTGCTTCGTGTTATACTGCCTGCCGCCAATAATGTCGCGCAAGCGGCCGGACGCCAGGTTGAGTAAAAACGATGTTTGATAATTTATCCGATCGATTATCGCGCACGTTGCGCAATATCAGCGGCAGAGGCCGCCTGACTGAAGACAATATCAAAGATACCCTGCGCGAAGTGCGCATGGCGCTGTTGGAAGCGGATGTGGCGCTTCCGGTAGTGCGGGACTTCATCAGCCGGGTCAAAGAGCGCGCGCTGGGGCAAGAAGTCAATAAAAGCCTGACGCCGGGGCAGGAATTCGTCAAGATCGTGCGCGCCGAGCTGGTGAACGCCATGGGCGCCGAAAACAACGCCCTGAATCTGGCGGCGCAGCCGCCGGCGGTGGTGCTGATGGCGGGCCTGCAGGGGGCCGGGAAAACCACAAGCGTCGGCAAGCTCGGCAAATATCTGCGCGAAAAACAAAAGAAAAAAGTGCTGGTGGTGTCTGCCGACGTTTATCGTCCGGCGGCTATCAAGCAGCTTGAAACGTTGGCGACCACGGCGGGCGTCGATTTTTTCCCGTCCGACGCCACGCAAAAACCGCTCGATATTGTCAATCAGGCGCTAAATCAGGCCAAGCTCAAATTTTATGATGTGCTGCTGGTGGACACCGCCGGCCGCCTGCATGTAGATGAAACGATGATGGTGGAAATCATCGCTATCCACGCCGCCATCAACCCGGTGGAAACGCTGTTTGTGGTGGATGCCATGACCGGCCAGGACGCCGCCAATACCGCCAAAGCCTTTAATCAGGCGCTGCCGCTGACCGGGGTCATCCTGACCAAGGTGGACGGCGATGCGCGCGGCGGCGCGGCGCTTTCCATCCGCCACATTACGGGCAAACCCATCAAATTCATGGGCGTCGGCGAGAAAACCGACGCGCTGGAGCCTTTTTATCCCGATCGTCTGGCCGGGCGGATACTCGGCATGGGTGATGTGCTGTCCCTTATCGAGGACATTGAAAGCAAGGTCGATCGCGCCCAGGCGGAGAAGCTGGCCCGCAAGCTGAAAAAAGGCGACGGTTTCGATTTGACCGACTTCCTGGATCAGCTCAAGCAGATGCGCAATATGGGCGGCATGGCCAGCATGATGAGCAAGCTGCCCGGTGTTGGCCAGTTGCCGGACAACGTCAAATCGCAGATGGACGATAAAGTCCTGGTGCGCATGGAGGCTATCATCAATTCCATGACCGCCAAAGAGCGCGTCAGCCCGGACGTCATCAAAGGCTCGCGTAAACGCCGTATCGCCGCCGGCTCCGGCATGCAGGTCCAGGACGTCAACCGCCTGCTGAAACAGTTCGACGACATGCAGCGCATGATGAATAAAATGAAAAAGGGCGGTATGGCGAAAATGATGCGCAACATGAAGGGCATGATGCCGCCCGGCTTCCCAGGTCGTTAACTATCGATTGCTTTTTACCCCGAAACGAGTAGAATTTTGGGGCTTTTTATACGGTAACCGGGCCCCGTTCCCCGACAGGGCCCGGTTGTTTTATTAACTAAAGAGGATGTTATGGTAACAATTCGTTTGGCACGTGGCGGCGCTAAAAAACGCCCGTTCTATCAAATCGTCGTGACCGACAGCCGAAATGCGCGCGACGGTCGCTTTATTGAACGTATTGGCTTTTTCAACCCGATCGCGACTGGTCAGGCTGAAGGTCTGCGTTTGGATCTGGATCGTATTGAACATTGGGTTGGCCAGGGCGCAACGGTTTCCGAACGCGTTTCCGCGCTGATCAAAGACGCGAAAAAAGCAGCATAACGCCTTTTGGTGGTGAAAATGAGCAAACAACTCCGTATCGCAGCACCGGTTGAGCCGGTAGTCGTGGGCAAGATGGGCTCGGCGTATGGCATTCGCGGTTGGCTCAGAGTGTTTTCATCCACTGAAGAAGCCGAAAGCATTTTTGATTACCAGCCCTGGTTCATCAAAAGGGCAGGTGAGTGGCAGCCGATCAGTCTGGAAAGCTGGAAGCGCCACAATCAGGACCTGATCATTAAGGTCAGGGACATCGAAGACCGGGAAGCGGCGACGCTTTTGACCAATTGCGAAATCGTCGTCGACGCGTCGCAATTGCCGGACCTCGACAGCGGCGGCGAATACTACTGGAAAGACCTCCTGGGGTGCCAGGTCGTCACCGTCGGCGGTTATCAGCTGGGCGAAGTCATTGATTTGATGGAAACCGGCTCGAACGATGTTCTGGTGGTGAAAGCCAACCTGAAAGATGCCTTTGGCATTCAGGAGCGGTTGATTCCGTTCCTCGACGGGCAGGTGATTAAGAATGTCGATCTCACGGCCCACGTCATTGAAGTTGACTGGGACCCGGGCTTTTGACCCCCGATTCTGAGGGTGGCGATAGCGGAAGCGGCGGGATGTGGATTGGTGTTATCAGCCTGTTTCCCGATATGTTCCGCGCCATTACCGATTACGGGGTGACCGGCCGGGCAGTGAAGAATGGCCTGCTGCGGGTGCAGTGCTGGAGCCCGCGTGAATTTACCCACGATCGGCATCGTACCGTGGACGATCGCCCTTACGGCGGCGGACCGGGTATGCTGATGATGGTGCAGCCCTTGCGGGATGCGATTTACGAGGCAAAAAACAAGGCAGGAGAAGGGGCGAAGGTGATCTATCTCTCCCCTGAGGGTCGTAAGCTCGATCAGCAAGGCGTGAGCGAGCTGGCCGCCAACCCAAAGATGATTTTGGTCTGTGGCCGTTACGAAGGTATTGATGAGCGTTTAATCGCCACCGAGATTGATGAAGAATGGTCAATGGGTGATTATGTGCTCAGCGGTGGTGAATTAGCGGCGATGGCGCTGATTGACTCGGTTTCCCGGTTTATCCCGGGCGTACTGGGGCATGAGGCCTCCGCGGCGGAGGACTCCTTCGCCGAAGGGCTGCTGGATTGCCCGCACTATACCCGTCCTGAGGTGTTGGCCGGCATGGAGGTTCCGCCAGTTCTGCTGTCGGGCAATCATGCTGAGATTCGGCGCTGGCGTCTGAAACAGTCTTTGGGCCGTACCTGGCTGAGAAGACCTGAACTTCTGGAAAGCCTAGCTCTGACTGACGAGCAAGCAACGTTGCTAACCGAATTTCAGCGAGAATATCGGGTAAGGCAACAAGATGATTAAAGGGATCGGCCTGCTGGCCGGTTAGCCTGAACTATCAGTTTACCTAGGGTAAGAGACCAAATTATGAGCAATATTATTAAGCAAATTGAACAAGAACAGATGAAGCAGGACGTACCGTCCTTCCGCCCGGGCGACTCGGTGGAAGTTAAGGTATGGGTTGTTGAAGGCAGCAAAAAACGTCTGCAGGCATTCGAGGGCGTGGTTATCGCTATTCGTAACCGCGGTCTGCATTCTGCATTCACTGTTCGCAAAATCTCCAACGGCGAAGGCGTTGAGCGCGTGTTCCAGATGCATTCTCCGGTCATCGACAGCATTACCGTGAAACGTCGTGGCGCCGTTCGTCAGGCCAAACTTTACTACCTGCGTGAACGTACCGGTAAGGCAGCACGTATTAGAGAGCGCTTGAACTAAGGTACGCTTTCGCAACATCCGAAAGTGTTTAGTTAGTCAAGGGTCAACTTATGGATTGACCCTTTTTTTTGGCGCAGTGGTGTAGGTTGTCATTTCACTGAACCATGGTACTCACAGCGCTAAACGCCATGAACAACTTGGTGGCGGGAAAAGCGCTAAGTTGTTTATCCATAGAGGGAATACATATAAAAATTTTATCGGCCACACGAAAAAAACGCGAGGAGGAATTGATTAAATAAAGTGCAAGCGCTGAGTAGCGTTAATTGACATCAAATTTGGGCAAATTAGGAATAATGATCCTAACTATAGGAGTTCTAATATGCCTGAAGTAAAACTACACGGTCACGTTGCGTCAATGAAAAAGATTTTCGAGAATCAATTGCCCAGGGACGTGGCAAAAGACACGCTTGGAAACGACCGCAACTCGATTAATTCTAACCTAATTTTTTCGTTTAGCCCACTAGAGAAAGAGGAAAGCAAGCGGCCAGTAAAGCAGCCCCTCATTGAATTTTCCGAACGCCGTGACACGCCATCGGTGTATGGTAAGAGGGAGGGACTCGAGGCATTTTACGACAAGCTGAAAGTTGTAGAAAAAAACTAGTCAATGGATGGAGCTCAGCATTTTCCGCAATAGGCGATAAACACGGCATTGCTGACGAAAGGCCAGCCGGAAATAAAAGACGTGTCGTCCACTTTCGGTAAAGTGGTGGCGCCTGAGGTCGCCTTTAGTGACCTGAATGTGTCAGAATGCGCCCAATTAATTAATGAGCTTACGGAGTATCAGCTTGGGGTAATTGATACGACAATACTGGCCTATAAACAACTTGAAATCCTTCACCCGATGGATAGAAAGGGGAAATCTGCCGGCGCCGAGAATAGCATCCATGACCATATTATTGCCAGCCGGGAACACTTGGCGGAATTGAAAATAGCGATGGAGTGCAAATTCAATGAAATTAAACAAGAGCGTAATGCCCACCCCGACGAGTTAATGGACGCAGGTAAGCTATGAAAAGAGATGCTGGCAATGCCCACCAGCGAATATCAGGTGATGGGCATTAAGCCGCAAGAAGCGTAAGCGCCCCGTGGAGGACGTCTTGAATTATTGGTGGGTTTGTTGTATGGCCCGGTAAGAATATGTTCCACTACGATGCCTAGTGAACCCGCATCCTATAAGGGACGGCTGTCAGATCATGGATAATCCGGCGATGA
>NZ_JBLKSS010000080.1:0-17809 GCF_047607725.1 Sodalis sp. (in: enterobacteria)
GGTGAGTGTAACCGCCAGTAGCTCAGCCTGCTGTGTAGTGGGGATTTTAGGTTGGACACCGAACTTGCCCTGACGGTAGAGCTGGCGCCAGTTGAACAGCAAATGGTCATTGATACCGTTATCCCGTGCCAGCTTGGCAATGGATACGCCGCGCTGGAGCGCCTGCTCAACCAGCTTAATGTTAAAGTCCAGCGGGAAATTGGGACGACGTCTTGAGGTTTTTGGTGGGGTTTATTTCATGAATTGAGCCCATTAAAAAAATAATGGACATCATCTTCAATAACTTGATGGGGAATTAACAGACGGCGCTGGGCGTACGCTTACGTACGTACCGAGATTGTCGCTGGCTTGACGACCTTTTTGGCAATGGCTTATATCTTGTTTGTCAACCCGACTATCCTCAGCGCCACCGGCATGGACAAAGGCTCGGTGTTTGTCGCGACCKGCCTCGCGGCGGCAATCGGTTCTATGTTAATGGGGTTTATCGCCAACTACCCGATCGCTCTGGCGCCCGGCATGGGGCTAAACGCCTTTTTTACCTATACCGTGGTCTTGCATATGGGTTATACCTGGCAAATCGCGCTGGGTGCGGTGTTCCTGTCGGCGCTGATTTTCTTTGTGCTGTCGATCTTTAAAATCCGCGAATGGATTATCACCAGCATTCCCTTGCCGCTGCGTTCGGGTATTGCCGCGGGTATCGGTTTGTTCCTGGCTATCATCGCGCTGCAGGGCGCCGGCATCGTGGTGGATAATCCGGCGATGCTGGTCGGCCTCAGCGATCTCACCCGGCCGGGCCCGCTGTTTGCCATGTTGGGCTTCATTGTTATCGTGGTGCTGAAAGCGCTGCGCGTGCCGGGCGCGGTGTTAATCGGTATTCTGGCGATTACATTTCTGTCCATCGCGGTGGGCATCAGCCCGTTTGCCGGCGTCGTCTCCATGCCGCCCGTCGATCGCCCCGACCTTCCTGCAGCTGAATATCCTCGGCGCTTTGGATATATCGCTGGTGAGCGTCATTTTCGCCTTCCTGTTTGTGGATGTGTTTGACAACTCCGGCACGCTTATCGGCGTGACCAAACGCGCCGGACTGGCGGATGAACAGGGCAATATCCCTAAAATGGGCAAAGCGCTGGTGGCCGACAGCGTTGCGGCGCTTTTTGGCTCGTTGTTAGGCACGTCCACCACCACCAGCTATGTCGAATCCGCCGCGGGCGTCAGCGCCGGCGGCCGGACGGGTCTCACGGCGATCGTCGCCGGTATCCTGTTCCTGCTCAGCCTGTTTTTCGCGCCGCTGGCCTCAAGCGTCCCCGCGTTCGCCACCGCGCCGGCGCTGCTGTTTGTGGCGGTGCTGATGACCTCCGGACTGGCGGAAATTGACTGGAGAGATATCACCGTGTCGGCCCCGGTCACCGTTACCGCCCTGACCATGCCGCTGACGTACTCGATTGCCAACGGCATCGCCTTCGGTTTCATTACCTGGACGCTGGTAAAACTGCTGACCGGCCGCTATCGCGATCTGAACGTGGCGCTGATTGTACTGTCGATTCTGTTTGTCATCAAGCTGGGCTGGCTCAGCGCCTGACGCCGTTTACGGACCGCCCGGCGAGCGCCGGCGCGGCCCGCTCACCGCCGTCACCCCCGCGGTTCCCGCGACATCCCCCTTTCATAGACCGCAACGGGCCTTACTACCCAGCCCAAAACTGCAAACCCAGCGAGGTTCGCCGCGCGGATAAGCGGCACCTGCGACGGCATAGCCTGTCATCGCGGCAACCGGCGCCGCGGGCCGGCGTCTTCTTCATGATAAGACGCGCGGGCATGACCTGGCGCCGGAACGCCCCCGGCGAGATTTAGGACGCCGCGGGTTTGAGCGCCGCCAGCCCTGCCGCATAATCCGGCGTAGACATTGCCCACAGATAAAACGACGCGATGCTGCCATAGGGCGCGTAGCTGCGGCGATACCGCTCGAATCGCTCCCGCGGCAGCGTTTTGTGGCGGTAAAGATGCATGATGCCGCGCCGGATGGCCAAGTCTCCCCAGCTCAGCACATCCGGCCTGCCCAGGGAGAAAATCATCAACATCTCCGCCGTCCAGACGCCAATGCCCGGCAGACGGGATAAGGTGGCGATCACCTGTTCATCGCTGGCGTGATGAATGGCGCTTAAATCCAGCTCGCCGCTCATGGCGGCGCTGGCAGCACCCTTGATATATAACGCCTTTTTCATCGACATTCCGCAGCCTTGAATCGCCTGCGCCGGCAGCGCCTCCAGCCGTTGCGGCGTCACCGAGCCGGCCAGCGCCAGGAGACGGGCGTTGACCGTTAGGCCCGTCTTGGTGGATATTTGCTGGTCGACAATGTTTCTGACCAGCGCGGCAAACAAATCCGGCATCATCCCACGCCGGAGTATGCCAAAATGTGCAATGGCCTGCGCCATGCGCTTATCCCGCCTGGCCAGCCAATCGGTTTCTTTGCTGCCGTACTCGAAAAACATTGCCGTCATGATCCCCTCACGCTCACGTCATGGCAGTAGATGCCGCCATAAGCATATCATTTTGTTAATAGTGATATTATTCATTTACTATGGCAGGGTTAAACGGCGCGTGGCCTGGCTACCGCCGGTATTTTTGACAAGAGGACGTTTTATGAAACCACGCAAGGTCATGATTATCGGTACCGGCAATGTCGGCGCATCCGCCGCCTCTGCTCTGTTAAACCAGCAAATCGACGAAGAACTGATTCTGGTGGACATCAATCAGGCGCGGCTGGAAGGCCAGCGCAAAGATCTGGCCGATGCGGCGGCCTATATGCCAAGCCGGGTGACGGTCAGCAGCCGTAGCGCGGCGGATTGCGCCGATGTTGATATCGCCGTCATTACCGTGTCAGGGGGCAGTCTGAAACCGGACCAGACCCGGCTGGATGAGCTGGACGCCACCGCCGGTATCGTCGGGCAGATTGTGCCGCAAATGATGGCGGGCGGCTTTAACGGTATTTTCCTCATCGCCACCAATCCCTGCGATATTATTACCTATCAGGTATGGAAACTGTCAGGTCTGCCACGCCATCGCGTCCTGGGCACCGGCGTTTGGCTGGATACCACCCGGCTTCGCCGCCTGTTGGCGGAGCAATTGGATATCGCGCCGCAAAGTATCGACGCGTTTATTGTGGGGGAACATGGCGACAGTCAATTTCCGGTGTGGTCCCACTGTGCGGTCTACGGTATGCCCCTGGAGGAATTCAGCAGCGGCAAGAACGGCCAAACGCTGAATTTCGCCGCGCTGGCGGAACGTACCCGCAAAACCAGCTTCGACATTTATGCCCAGAAAGGCTGCACGGAATATGGCGTCGCCGGCACAATCGCCGAAATTTGCCGCAACCTTTTAACCGGCAGTCACCGCGCCCTGACGGTCTCCTGCGTGCTGGATGGCGAATACGGCCAGCGCGGTTTGGCCATCGACGTACCGGCGGTGATGTCGCAAGACGGCGTGGCGCAAATTATCGAGCTGGATTTCACGCCGCAGGAGCGGCGCCAATTTGAGACGTCCGCGGCGGTCATTGAGCAAAATATCCGGCGGCTGGCGGTGATGCACCATTGAGCTGCAGCAACGGGGACCTGCACCTACGCCGCCGGACGTCGCTTGCGGCCCGCTTTCGGCGCAATAGCACTCGCCCCCCCTCTCGGGGGTCGCAATGGCCGCCAACGTCTACAGTGCGCCGGGAAGAGGTTCTCGCAAAAAATAATGCACTTGCGGGCAGTTTTATATTAAGGCCATGCTTGAGAATTAATTCGGCACGGCGCTTTAATTTTCTTTTATTGGCCGAGTTGATTTTAATAACTGCCTGATTTCGCGTTTCAGTATTTTTTTCATATGGCTGAAAAAAATTATCTTCTTTTGCTTTATCCGGCAATACAGCTTTTGACAGCATACGCTGACGGGGGTGAATTTCGTCCGGCGCTAGCCGGTTGCTTGCCCATTACCCTGCGAATAGTTCGGTATCTGGGAATAGATCGGATCCGCTGCGGACAACGTGGCCCCCGTTGCCGGCGCCCCGTAGTCAAGGACGCGGTGCGGCGCGATGGGGATAGCTTCGGCCGTGTCACACCCCCCCTCCCCTTTTTTTTCCGCAGGGGAAAATGTGCCAGGCAATTTGCCTAACCAATACAGTAACACCACCAATAGAAATATTAATACAACCTGACGTAATATTATACCTTGATCATATTTATATACGTCATGAGAGAACTTATCCGCCTTGAACCCAGGCCGCCGTTGACGCCCTTTTTTACCGGTAAAAATCCTGCCAGGCTCAGAAACTTCCATTTGCCCCGGTCATCAATACAAAAAAAAGTAATTAGATTCATAATAAATCAATAATATAATTAAGTGGCTTAGTCCCATTATTCTCTGCCCTGACGCCTGGGTAGTGATTAAACTAACAGGCAAGATGATAATGCTATCATCATTTTCGCCGCTGCGTTATTTTATTTATCTGCATCAGCTATATATATTTAATGATAAACAATTAATAATAATAATATGCAATATGGTGTATTTTTTGATAAAAAAAGGCCGGGAAAACCCGGCCAGCGCTAGCTGTCTCAACATCCTATGCTGCAGGCGCCGCGGTTAGGGCTGCCTATCGGCAACGGAATTGAGGGCCTTGACTTCCCCAATCGCCTTCAGTTTTTTCGACAGCTCGCGTCGCTCTTTCGACAGCTCGGCGTTTTTAATGATGTAGTCATCGATGCGATCTTCGTAATCGGTACGCATATTGCTAATAATCGCCTGGATTTCTTCAATGGACATACCCGATTTGATGTAGTCGCTCAGGTTGTCCAGCAGCAGCACACGCTTCTGGTTGTCGCGGATTTTCTTCTCATTGTCGGCAATCTCGCGCTGCAGCTTGTTCTTGCGGCGAAACATTCGCACGAATTCCAGGACATCGTGAAATGAAGGCTTAATGTGATCCATTTCAGTTTCCTTGCTTAGCTGATACGTTAAATTCTTTGCAATGCTGCATGTTAACAGAGTAGCAGCTATGCACCACTTTGGCATGCTCCCATTCTACCCGCTTTTTGGCGCTGGTAAAAATCTGCGCTGGCGCGCGGCGCCAGTTAGGGCATTGGCCGGCGTAACGCGATACACAAAAGCTGCGCCAGCTCTTCTAGCTGTTGAGCCAGTTTCAGAGTTAGCAACACATAGCCGTAGATAGGCGCCTCAATCTGATGACGCTGATTGATGCTTTCCCGCATTTGATGCAGCTCCGCCGCGATGGAAGCCAACTCCTCGCTGTTGGCGACGATAGGCTCGGGATTTCCCTCGCGTAGCGCTTCCGCCAGCGTCCGCAGGGTCCTGATTTGCGTACTGCGCAGCGACGTGGCGTTCAGCAATAGAAAATGACTCGCGCGCGATGCCCACCACGCCTCGATTTGCAGCTCCAGTACGCAAACCATATTGCGGCTCAGCGTCTGGATGGATTCCATTACCGGTTTCGGCAAGCTGGTTTCCTTGCTTGCCGGCGTCAGCAGCGCGCGAATTTTGACGACATCATTCAGAACGGTCTTCAGCCTGCCCTCCAGCCGCGGCCGCTCGATGACATTGGGGGAGATATAGGCCGAGTAAATTTTACTGATGGCCAGCAGGCTAAAGCGCATTTGCATGCGCCAATGGATAAACGCCCGCTGCGGGTAGATGCTGGTAAACAGCAACGCCAGCAACGACCCTATTACCACATCCCCGCTGCGCCACAGGGCGGTGCGCATATCGCCCGCGCCCGCGCCGCATACCACCGCCAGCGTGATGCCGATCAAAAGCGCCATATAAAGCGCCATATAAGGGCGTTTGCCTAAGGTGAGATAGCCGCAGATAAACATCACTAAACCGCACCAGGCCAGCATCACCGGTAAGGAAAACAGTTCAAGACGCAGGGTGATAAGGCCCGACGCCGCGCCGAATACCGTGCCGGCAATGCGCTGCAACGCCCGTTGTAATACGTTGCCCCAAAATGAGATAGGCTCCATGACCACGACCAGGGTAATCAGCGGCCATGTGCCTTCCGGCAACGCCAGCAGGCGCACGATCAGGAAGGTAAGCACAAACGCCAGACTGATGCGCAGGCCATGGGCGAGACGGTAATGTTGGTAGATACGGTATTCGAGAGGAGAGATTTTTTTGTCGAGACGCACGCCGGAGTAACCAAGAACCAGGGAAAGGTCTATTTTAGTCAATTTGAATACCATTGACATAAATAATCACAAAATCATTTATAAACCTAATTATAATCCCAGCCTAGCCTGCCCGCCTACCCAATCTACCCACCTACCTAACCTATCCCACCGACCGATCTACCCGCCTGCCTGAGTCGCTGCCCGCCTGCCTCTCTTGCCTTCGTTGACACTCCCGCTTATCTGCTCTGGCCATCCCGTCTGCGGCATGACGGCATTTTCCTGTGAGACACGCTTAGGCTCTGTTTATGGCGCATGATGGCGAGTGCATCGCGGCGGTGTTGAGGGCCTCCTCACCCTGGGCCGGCAGCCGCCGTGTCGGTGAGGATTGACCCGCTGGCGGGATCGGCCTTAGCCTGCGACAAGCAGGCGCCGTCGAGGTAAGCAGATGTTGCGCCGGTTGGCCCAAAGCACAGCACCAACGCGCCGTCAAGCGCTTTTAGCGGGCGTTCGTCCACTAAGCGAGTCGGCAGCGCCGAGAAAGAGAGGATGGCAACGGCCAGGCGGTGGGATGATTACCGGCAAAAGTAAAACGTTTGTCATCGCCGGTTATGCTCTTTAGATGATAAAAAAGGTCAATACCTGTTAACAGCGAGAACGACAGTGCCGTTTTCTATCTGGGGAAAAATAACTTTAACTTAAACAGCCATTGTCAAAAGGTCGTCAAATCAGTTTAATAATAGGCTCGCCCGCAAT
Source organism: Sodalis sp. (in: enterobacteria) (assembly GCF_047607725.1). Taxonomy (GTDB): domain Bacteria; phylum Pseudomonadota; class Gammaproteobacteria; order Enterobacterales; family Enterobacteriaceae; genus JBLKSS01. Next base: position 6,915 of record NZ_JBLKSS010000080.1, read on the forward strand.
AAAAATCTCTGTCGTTTCATGGGGAACCGTCATTGCCCGGCGGATGGGCAATCATCTTCATCTTTTTACCTTGTCTTTTTTTATACTCGCTTTTCAGGATTGTTATTTGATATTCAATTGCAGTTTAAGTCGGTATGTTTATGATGTCGAACTGTAAACCGTATTTCCGGCATAGGACATTTCATTTTGGTTTAAGTTGTTATGCACCCCATACATAAATTACGGAATAGAATCTTAATGACCCGCTATATTGCTTGGCGGGGGGTATTTATTATCTGTTTATTATTCTGGATTATTGTTGTTACTCTCATCCTACGTTGGCTGGCATGAAATCAAGCACTTATTTGCAAAGCGCCGCGGTGTCCCGTACCCGTAATGGATATCATCAGTCTTTTCTTCAGCACTCGGCTGCGGCTTTCATCACCGGCTCATTTCCGCCCCCTATCCAACGTCGCCTCCTGTATCGACAGGGTTTGATATCACCGTCGGGAGAGCGGCTTATACGGCGTCACGCTAACGGTTTCAGTCACGCGGACAGGTCCTTAATCGATTTCGCCCATCATTTTGACCAGCGGGCTTCCCGATCCCGGCAGCGTGGCGGCGGCATGGTGTGATTCCGGCGCACTATAGCGCCAGATTTCCCGGATCAGCAGCCGGGCTGGCCCCAGCGTGACGCTTTGTTGCTCAACACCGTGAGCAGTTTCACCTCCAGGTGAATATGTACGGTACTGGACAGCGTTGCCGTTCCACCCGTCTCGAGCAGCGTGATATCACAGCGGGAACGGGGGCCATAGTGCACAATAGGCCAGCTCAGCGTGGCGTCGATATTGACGCCGTCCCCCGGACTCACCTCAAAGTTTACCGTCGGCTTCGCCAACTGTAACCATAGCCCTTGATAACATATGCGGTCGGGCTGGCCGCCATCGAATTGCGACAGGATGCGCTACCCCAGCGCCTGAACGATACCCGCGGGATTTAGCAAACGGGTAACGGCCAATAAACCCAGCGCATCGTCACAGCTTGGGGCGGGCCTGGCGCCGCCGGCGCCTTGCCAGGCGCTGTGCCACGCCCGCACGCCCTTTTGCACCCACAGCCGCAACTCATGCTCCGCCGGGTGGATGACAAGCGCCATACCCTCGTCCCAAGCCCGGTCGAAACCGGGATCCACCGCCCATTTGCCGCGCATGACCGGATGTTTTACCGGCAGCGGGAAACCGCGGCGCTTGTCAAGGCGACGCTTTTCATCCGGCTCGATTTCCCGCGCTAAGGTGGCGGTCACCGCGGTAATTTCATCCGGTAGGCCGGCGGTGGCGGTAATCTTCGCGTCCGGCAAACGGTCGATGAAGGCTAGAATACTGTCCCGCTGCTGGCGGAAAGCCTGGCCGACCGACGTCGGCAGCGTGGCCAACGGCGTCTCAAGCGCCGGCAAACGGCCGCTAACATAGGCTTTAAGCACCAAGCGGGTCAGCGCCGCCGGCGTCATGTCGGCGGTGGCTTTGATCGTGCAGGGGAAGCCTTGAACAAACAGCGTCCCGATATCGCTCGCCGCTGGCTGGATGCCCAGACGCTGATAGAGGAGGCCCTTTTGTCGATACAGCGAACGGAATAAGTCTCCCCCCGACGCGATAAGCCAGGCGGTCTCGGTTCAAGCTGCCGCGCGTGATACGGCTCGCCAACGTATCCAGCCATGCCGCCTTATCCAGCAGGGCATAGGTGGCAGTGCGCAGAACAAAACCGGCGCGGGAGACAGGTTCCATACTCACCTCGGTGCAAAGTGGTTTGCCGGCCGCGGGGCGCCCGCCCTGAGCGCCAAGGTGGCAAGCGATATCGGGCAAGGTTTTTAGCCAGTAATGGGATTGGTCGATTAGATTCTCGATGTTTTCCAGCGCGCTTTGTACGCTGTTGTACGCCAGATCCATAAGGAAAAACAGGATAATACGCTGGCCGCCCACATCATAACCAAACCAACAGCGGTGCGTGGCAATACCAAATAGCTGTACCTGTAGCAAAGAGGCGAAAAACTCCCCCGACAATTCACCGGTGATTGCCATAACCGGCGAGAAAATATAGACGCAGCCATTATGGTGCTCCAACGTCACCCGGATATTTTTATCGAATTCCAACGTGCAACCCCCGCTGTCTATCGCTTCGTCAAGGTTTAAATGGGTTTCCACAGAAAGCACCTGTAATAATTGTTCAAACGTCATCACTATCACCCTTTATTTAGCAGCGGACACGGGCATCCCGCGTCCAAATCGGTTGAAAAACAGGTAATATTCCGTTTTTATGCTGACGCGTTGTTTTATTTCCTGCGGTTCCTTCCGGGCGCACTGTAGTTATCTTGCTCCGGCCTGCATCGGCTCCGCTCAAGGAACCCACCCACCGAAGACCGTCTATTAACTATAAAGTAAATGCCCGGGGATGAAGGTAGCGCCGGCATAAATCAGGCTAATGTAAGTTGTCCTGCGAGTGAATCCACCCGGCACGCCGCGATAACAGACTGATTAAAATAAATTCGTGGGGAAAACATGGCCCGATTACCTCGGAGGAGGTAATTCGGGTCCCTCTTTGCTTTTAAGCACCCCATCCGGGCGTGCCGAACGGATATAATCAGTACAGCGAGAAGCTAGGCGACCGGGATAGGGTTCATGCCGATGAGGAAACTGTAACGCGCGCCCTATTTTCAGGTAGGGCTCAGGTTTTATCTTCTCATCGTGGACCCGTTTATCGCGCTGTCGTTTCACTGCGACCTCATGGCTGTCGGCATAGGGTTCAGGTAAAGTCAATGTGAGCGTTCTACCGGCAAATTTAGATTCAACCATTTTTGCCACGCCACCCGCGGGCGCCACTTTGATTAATGTCTCAGCCAGGGATGTCTCAAATTGAATTGACGGTTTCTCGTTATTCTCTATTAGGCGAACAAACGTAACAAAAGTGTTTATGTTCAGCAAGATACTGTCAGATGAAGTCACCCCTGACAGGGCTTCGGCCATGCCTGAGTGTAAAGCGCTCATCGATGGAACATATTCATGGTTTATGTCCATTGCTTACCTTGGCTTATTCATTTTGACGCTTACTGTCGCTGATTAATTAATTACGCGTTATCCGGTCAACGCCGTATTACACGCCAATCCATGGGATAAACTCTGGACCTTCGCCGACACAAGGTGGGGTAATTCAATAAATTTCCGGCGCTCGCCCGCATCATGCAGTGCGGCCTGGACGACGGACGTAATGTTATTTCATCCTTTCACCTATGCCGTTAGCGTTATTGTCGCTTACTCAATTAATCTGCTGTTATTTGTGCCTAGCGCCCGTCCGAGGTGATCCCCTTCGCCTCGGCATCCTTGCGACGATAGGGCTGACCGAGAACGGGAAGCGGTATAGGAGGCGGTACTGGAAGCCGAACGGGGAAAGACGGTGGCCAAGGCCGAGAGTCGGTACACGGATGCTTTGCCGCTCGATGTGGTGTCTGTGTCGTACGACATGAAAACCAGACACGGGATCACTGCTGCGCCGCAGGACGCGAGTCAAACTTTCAGCCATTAACGAAGATGAGTTATCATGACGAAAGATCAGCGTGATATCCGCCTTGCGCCCCACAGTCGATACGTGCCCTCGCCACTTGGCCTGGCGCAATCGGGGAGGCGCAATTATCTCTACATCAGCACCACGCGACAGGGAACCCCGTGTACATACTGAACGTCTTAAACATGACCTATGAAGGAAGCCACTACCCTAAAAGGAGGGGACCACGCCATGGCTAACCCGTTAGCGCAGCCCACATTTCTGGTCCTCGATTATGAAACATTCGGTAAACATCCCGCCCTAGACCGTCCGGCGCAGTTCGCGGGTATTCGCGCCGACAGCCAGTTCGAGACCCTAGGCGAGCCGGAAGTCTTTTTTTGCCGCCCGGCCGACGATTATCTACCGGAGCCGGAGGCGGTGCTCATCACCGAGATCACGCCCCAACAGGCGTTACGTGACGGCGTCACCGAAGCCGAATTCGCCCGCCGCATCCACCAATTATTCAGCGTGCCCGGTACTTGCATATTGGGTTACAACAATGTGCGCTTCGATGATGAAGTCAGCCGCAACCTGTTTTACCGCAACTTTTACGATCCTTACGGCTGGAGCTGGCAGCAGGGTAATTCCCGCTGGGACCTGCTGGATGTCGTGCGCGCCTGCTACGCCCTGCGTCCCGACGGCATTGAATGGCCGTCGAATGACGAGGGGCTGCCCAGCTTTCGGCTAGAGCATTTGACCCGCGCCAACGGTATTGAACATGCCAATGCCCATGACGCCATGGCCGATGTCTACGCGACCTTGGCGATGGCCAAATTGATGCGTAAGGCGCAGCCGAAGCTGTTTGATTATCTTTACCGCCACCGCGGCAAGCATCAGTTGAAGACGCTGGTGGACATTGCAACAATGAAACCGCTGGTCCATGTTTCTGGTATGTTCGGCGCCGCCCGGGGCAATACCGCCTGGATTGCGCCCCTGGCCTGGCATCCCGATAACCCCAACGCGCTCATCGTCTGCGATCTCAGCGGCGATATGCAGGTCCTGGAGGATCTGGACAGCGATGCGCTGCGCACCCGGCTGTACACGCGGCGCGGCGCGCTGGGGGAAGATGCCGCGGTACCGCTGAAACTGGTACATCTCAATAAATGCCCGGTGCTGGCGCCCGCCAACACCCTGCGGCCGATGGATGCCGAACGGCTTGGCATCCATCGCCAGCGTTGTCTAGATAACCTCACCTGGCTGCGGCGCCGGCCGGAAGTCAGGGAAAAAGTGCTGGCGCTGTTTGCCGAAAGCGCGCCCTTTACCCCTTTGGACGACGTGGATGCGCAGTTATATGACGGTTTTTTTAGCGATGCCGATCGCGCCGCGATGAATATTATCCAAGCCACCGCCCCGGAAAATCTGCCGGCGCTGGATATCAGCTTTGTCGACTCGCGCCTGAAGCCGCTGCTGTTTCGCTACCGCGCGCGTAATTTCCCCCACACGCTGGATCACGATGAGCAGTTACGCTGGCTGGAGCACCGCAAAACCCGCTTTACCGAGCCGCGACTGGAGGCCTATGTACAGCAATTGGAGACGCTGTATCAGGCCCATGAAGGGAATGAGCAAAAAGCGCGGCTGCTGCGCGCGCTATTTGACTATTTGCAAACGTTGTGACGGCAAGGCAGGGGCGAAACGCTACCCCGCCAGTTCTTCACGATATTACGGCACCGCCCGGCGAAAACCGCGCGTCATCAGCAGCAGATACGCCACGCCTGCGGCGCCCCAACAGAGCCCGAGCATCATGGAGCTGGCCTCCAGGTTGAGCCACAGCAAGCCGACCGTCAGCACGCCGACCAGCGGCAGCAGCAAATAGTGTAGGTGATCGCGTAACCGGCGGCGGCGCCGCTCCCGCAGCCAGAACTGGGCAATGACCGAAAGGTTGACGAAACTGAACGCCACCAGCGCGCCAAAATTAATCAGCGCGGTCGCGGTCACCAAGTCAAACGACACCGCCGACAGGGCAATCAGGCCTACCAGCAGCACATTGAGGGCCGGCGTACGCCAGGTGGGATGCACGAAACCGAAAAATCGCACCGGAAATACGCCGTCGCGACCCATGACGTACAACAAACGCGACACCCCCGCATGGGAGGCCATACCGGAAGCCAGCACCGTGACGCAGGAAAAACACAGCACCACCAACTGGAACAGTTTTCCCGCCACATACAGCATAATTTCCGGCTGCGATGCGTCTGGATGCTGAAAGCGCGTGATATCCGGAAAAAACAGCTGCAAAAAGTAGGAGACGATAATAAAAATCACGCCGCCAACCAGCGCGGTCAGGAAAATCGCCCGAGGGATCACCCGTCCAGCATCCGGCGTTTCTTCGGACAATAAGCTGATGCCGTCAAATCCCAGGAACGAGAAGCACAGAATCGTGGCGCCGGTAATCATGGAGATAACATGGGCATTATCAGACCAAAACGGTGTGATGCTCACTAAGGTGCCGCTGCCTTCCCCCTGCATCACCCCGTGGATCACCAGCCCCAGGAATACCACCATAATCGCCACCTGCAGCACCACAATCAGGCTGTTGAAATGGGCGACCAAACGGATGCCGCGTAAATTGAACAGCGTCATCATCGCCACCAGCCCGGCGACGAAAATCCAGGCCGGCACCGACGGGAACAGCGCCTGCAGGTAAATTTTCGCCAACAGGATGTTGATCATCGGCATGAAGAGATAATCCAGCAGCGACGACCAGCCCACCATAAAACCCACGCCAGGGCTGATGGCTTTCTGGGCATAGGTATACGCCGACCCGGCCGAGGGGAAGCGGCGGACCAGTTTACCATAGCTGAGCGCGGTAAAGAGAACGGCGCAAAGCGCCACCGCATAGGCGGTGGCCACATGCCCATCGGTCAGGCCCGAGACAATGCCGAAGGTATCGAACAACGTCATCGGCTGCAGGTAGGCCAGGCCTATCATCACGACCTGAAACAGGGTCAGGGTTTTTCTCAACGTAGCGCGTTCGCCGGGCGCCTGCCCTGCCACAACTTTCTGCCCCATACTCATTTACGTCCTCATGCACGCGCGAGGGTGCCTCCTCGGGTGACGGTCATGTCGCGCGCGTGCAACATTTGCGCGTAACAGCGATGAAACAACCGGCGCCGAAAGGCGCCGGTTGTTTTTGCGGGCAGTATTTTGCTACAGCGACGGCAAGATGGCAAGACGCGCGGCGTCAGGCGTTGTTCAGCATCCAATCGATTTCGGTAGCCGTCACCCGTCGCTCGAACTCACTCAATTCGGCGGCTTTGCAGGTATGGAAGAGTCGGCAAAAACGCTCACCGAGCAGGGCCGGCAGGCGAACATCGTCGGCGAACAATGCCAGGGCTTCGCATTGGCGCAGCGGCAGCGGCGCATTGCCGTCCAGCCCGTGCACAATACCGGCCAGCAGCGCCGCCGCCGCCAGATACGGATTGGCGTCCGCCCCGGCGACGCGATATTCCAGGCGATAATTCTCGGCATCGCTACAGGGGATACGCACGGCCACCGTCCTATTGTTAACGCCCCAATTGGCGCGCAGCGGGACATAGCCGCCCGGCTGAAAGCGGCGGAAGGCGTTGACATTGGGCGCCAGCAGCGCCATGGACTCGGGCAGCAGATCCAGCACCCCGGCGATAGCGCGCGCCATCAGCGGCGACGGGCGTCCCAGGGGATCCAGTAGACCGTTGTTGCCCGCGGCATCCCACAAACTGAGGTGGATGTGCAGGCCGCTCCCGGTCCAGGCTTCATAGGGTTTGGCCATGAAGGTGGTGGTCAGGCGGTGCTGCTCCGCCACCCGACGCACCAGCCGTTTCAACTGTAGGCGCCTGATCGCAGGCTTGTAGTACCTGATCGCTATGGGCGAGGTTAATCTCGAACTGGCCCGGGGCGGACTCCGCCACCGCGCCCTCTGTCGGCAATCCCTGGAGGCGCGCCAGCCGGGCGATATCGTCAAGCACCGCGCCGCAGTGGTCGAGTCGGTCCAGGGAATAAACCTGACACTGATTTTCACGCTGCCGGCCGTCGGGCAGGCGGGGTGGCTGCGGCATCTGCGCCCCGTTACGCCGCCGGTCTACCAGATAATACTCCAGCTCCGCCACCACCACCGGAAAGATGCCGCGCGCACAGCTGTTGCCAGAGGCGGTTGAGCACGTTGCGCGGTTCGACGTCATAGGGCTGGCCGTCGCGGTCGCGCATGGTTAATTGTAATTGCGCGCAGTGCGTGGGATCGGCGGCGGAGGGTTTAAGGGAGCCTGCGAGGGGCAGGCAAAGCAGGTCAGGTTCGCCGTCCCCGCCGGCCAGGTCTACCGCCGCGACCGTCTTGCCGGTCACGGTCATGGCATACACCGAAGCGGGGAAATAAAAACCGCGGCGCAGATTGCTCACGCTGGAGAGAGCAACACGTTTACCGCGAAAACTACCGTTAAGATCCGTCAGCAGGAGATCCACCTGCCGGGTATGAGGATAGCGTTCCAGATACGCCTCAACTTCGCGCTGGAACGCGCTGGTTGACTCACTGTCGGTCCTGGGTCGAAAACCGCCGGGCTATCTGCCAGATTTTCTATAGGTCACCTCAGAGGCCTGTGGCCGTCGCGCGAACGCGACGCAACAAAAAATCACGCCCCTCATCAACCATAGCGGTAAGGCCGCCGACTGGCAAATCTGCGCCGGGCGACGACGCGTCAGGCCATCGGCATCATAGCTGCGTCATAATACATAAAAACTATAAATATCAATTATTTAATTGAAGTTATCGTTCAAAAAATAGGCGACAAAACACAACAAAGCACGACATTTTTATCAGTAATTTACCGCTCATTTCGACTTGCTGACCACGTCAGAATCACCCAAATTTGACTGCCGAACTTTCTACATTTGACGAAGGAAATCTCATACGCTGTACCCAGCATTTCAATACTCCTTGCCTCCAGATAAGCAGAAACGGTAAGGTGCTACACTCCGTGTCAAAGTCGGTGTAAATATGTCTACATCCTCACTATCCCAACACGACTCCCTGTTCAAAAAGTTCCTCGGCGATATCGCTGTAGCTCGTGACTTTCTGGAAATTCATCTGCCACCACATCTGCGCAAACGCTGCGATTTCGGCACACTGGCGATGGCCTCTGGCAGCTTCATCGAAGACGACCTCAAGGGCCAGTGCTCGGATATGCTGTATTCGCTGAAGACCACGACGGGCCATGATGGTTACGTCTACTGTCTTATCGAGCACCAGAGCCGCCCGGAAAAACTGATGGCGTTTCGCCTGATGCGGTATGCCGTCGCAGCGATGCAGCGGCACCTTGAGCAGGGCAACGATCAGTTGCCGGTGGTGATCCCTCTGTTGTTCTATCACGGCACCACGTCGCCTTACCCGTACAACAACCCAATGGCTCGATTGCTTTGCTGACCCTGAACTGGCAGAATCAGTCTATAGGCAAGCATTCCCGCTGGTTGATATCACCGCTATGCCGGATGATGAAATATTGTCCCATCGGCGGGTGGCTCTGCTAGAGTTAGTACAGAAGCACATCCGAACGCGAGATATGCTAGAACTGGCTGCTGATATCGCCCGTCTACTCAAGCTATGGGCGATACCGAAAGAGCAGTTCCGTAGCCTGATTTACTATATCGCAGAGCGGGGAAACACCTCGGATGAATCGCAATTTCTACAAAATATCGCCGCCAAAGCCACTGACTACCGGGAGGACATTCATGACCATTGCAGAACAGCTTGAAGCTAAGGGCGAGCAAAGGGGCATCCAACAAGGCATCCAGCTTGGCGAGCAGAAAGGCATAGAAAAAGGTGAAAAGCTTGCCTCGCTTAAGATTGCCCGGCAGCTGTTGGCTAACGGTGCGGAACGTAATCTTATCAAAATCACTACCGGACTATCCGACCATGAGTTGGATGATTTGGCTTGTTTGTAGTTTTCTTTTCATGAATCTTAACCATCGACACAGTTTAGGCCTAAGGCCGGAATTGCGGGATGATGCTAACTTAGCTTTTTCGGTACGGGGTTTCCATGAATGAAAAATTAAAAACAATACAAGCATTTCGTGGTATTGCGGCGATAGCTGTGGTTTTAGGACACTGCAACATATACTTAAGTAGGAATGAGGAATATAAATTTTTATGGAGCAAACTGTTAGGGTGGGGAGCAATTGGTATTGATCTGTTTTTCGTAATCAGCGGATTCATTATGGTTTACACAACAATTCACTATTCCGCAGAATTTTCATCTTTTAAAAAATTCATATTTAATCGAGCAATCAGAATACTTCCTGTATATTACATTGTTTTATTTGTTCTTTTTTTATGTAATGGCGCAATGAATACATTCCATTATGAAAAAAAACACAAGACTTAGTTAGCGCAGTAACATTCATCCCATATTACGCGAGTGCCGCACCCCATTATATAGATATGAACTATGGGCTTAACGTTGTCCGTTGGACAATAAATTATGAGGTATATTTCTATATTATCTTTTCTATCTGTCTAATATCTAGATTTAGAGTCACAATTCTTTCAATTTGGTGTTCTTCGGCCGTTTTCATTATACCAATGCTTTTGGTAGCAACATAACTTTAAATGTATCTGGTTATCACACAAAAATAGCATTATATGGATTTCTTTCCAATCCTATAATTATAGAATTCTTAATTGGAGCCATAAGTGGATTTATCTACTTCAAACTTATTAAAAGGTACAACCCTGAGAACATATCTTGCATTATTGCCATATTATTACTTGCATACATTACCTATGAGTTATTAACAGGTTCAGAACATCCTATTAGTGTAAGTGTTGCAGCTCCAATTGGGTTACTTGTTCTTTTTTTATCTTTTGCTGAAAATAAAATTCAAAACTTTTGCCAAAAAGCTTATTATGGTTGGGAGATATACCTTTTTCTCTATACTTGATACACATGCCACTTATCTTTTCTTTATTTTTCCATTTAGATCCTGCTGCCAAGGCTCCTTTGCTAGGAATCCTCTATTCAATATTAGCTATAATCACTTCTATAAGTGTTGCTTATTTCTTTCACAAATACATTGAAGTAAAACTAACTAATTGGTTGAAAAATAAAATATCCTGTGTGTTAGTGTGATCATGATAAATACGATCCCGATGATACTCCAAGTTGCAGAATGACAAGTGTACTACTCTTTACGCTTGTTCTATTTTCATGATGGGAGACTACATATGTAAGCGCCCCGTGGAGGACGTCTTGAATTATTGGTGGGTTTGTTGTATGGCCCGGTAAGAATATGTTCCACTACGATGCCTAGTGAACCCGCATCCTATAAGGGACGGCTGTCAGATCATGGATAATCCGGCGATG
>NZ_JBLKSS010000081.1:0-17352 GCF_047607725.1 Sodalis sp. (in: enterobacteria)
CGGCAGTTGCAAACTGAACGGCGTGGAGCCGGAAGCGTATCTGCGCCATGTGCTGGCGATTATCGCGGATCATCCCATCAACAAAATCAAAGAGCTCCTGCCGTGGAACCTCACCATCCCTGCTGAATAACTGTCAATACTGCGCTGGGCGTACGCTTACTAAAAAAACGCTTTCGTCATCTTGCTCACGGCTTTTATCGTAACTGCGGGTGAACTCTTCCAAATCGCGCCGCACCGCGCGGGTCACGTTTTCCACCTCGATGGGGGTAAGATCACCGCTGGCCAGCAGGCGCCGGCGGGCATCCGCCTCAAGCGCGTCGATATCCCGTTCTCCCTGTTCCAGCCGCTGGGTCAGCGAGGTAAGCAATTGATGGTAATGATGCGCGACCTTGTCCATTATTCTCTCCTTGACCGGCGGCGCTGCCGGCATGTTGATATTATCCCCATAATGTTAGTTCAAAACTGTCTGCCCGCGCGGCGCGGCGGCCGTTTGGGCGGTGGATTTGCCGCGCGCGCCGCGAATATTGGCAGAAAAACGGCCCAGCCGGGCGCTGGGTGTTGTTGCCGCTATCGCTTATCAGCTATGCTAGGCGGATCCTAGCATTATGCTTTAATACGCTCCCTGCGCGGGTGTCGCCGTATTTTCACTTAAGGATCACTGGCTGCCATGCAAGAACTTTATCGCCCGGAAGAGATAGAATCCACCGTCCAGCAACACTGGCATGAAAATGATACGTTCAAGGTCACCGAAGACCCTGGCAAGGAAAAATACTACTGTCTATCCATGCTGCCCTATCCCTCCGGCCGCCTGCATATGGGGCATGTGCGCAACTACACCATCGGCGACGTGATAGCCCGCTATCAGCGTATGCTGGGCAAAAATGTCCTGCAGCCTATCGGCTGGGACGCGTTTGGCCTGCCCGCCGAAGGGGCCGCGGTGAAAAACAATACCGCGCCGGCACCGTGGACCTACGCCAATATCGATTATATGAAGAGCCAGCTGAAACTGTTGGGCTTCGGTTACGACTGGCATCGTGAATTCGCCACCTGCCGCCCGGAATATTACCGGTGGGAGCAGTGGTTTTTCACCCGCCTGTATGAAAAGGGCCTGGTGTATAAAAAGACGTCGGCGGTTAACTGGTGCCCGCAGGACCAGACGGTGCTGGCCAACGAGCAGGTGATCGACGGCTGCTGCTGGCGCTGCGATACCAAGGTCGAGCGCAAGGAAATCCCGCAGTGGTTTGTGAAAATCACCGCTTACGCCGACGAGCTGCTCTACGATCTGGATAAGCTGGAGAGCTGGCCTGAGCAGGTGAAAACCATGCAGCGCAACTGGATCGGCCGTTCGGAAGGGGTTGAAATCACCTTCCAGGTCGCCGACAGCGAAGAGACGCTCACGGTCTACACCACCCGCCCGGATACCTTTATGGGCGCCACCTATGTCGCGGTCGCGGCGGGTCACCCGCTTTCCCTGCAGGCGGCGGCGTCCAATCCGGCGCTGGCCGATTTCATCCAGGAATGCCGCACCACCAAAGTGGCGGAAGCGGACATGGCCACGATGGAAAAAAAGGGAATGGATACCGGCCTGCACGCCCTGCATCCGCTGACCGGCGAGACGTTGCCGGTCTGGGTCGCCAATTTCGTGCTGATGGATTACGGCACCGGCGCGGTGATGGCGGTACCGGGTCACGACCAGCGCGATTTTGAGTTTGCCCGCAAATATGACTTGCCCGTCAAGCCGGTCATCCTCAACGCCGACGGCAGCGAGCCGGATATCAGCACTCAGGCGATGACCGAAAAGGGGGTGCTGTTCAATTCCGGCGAATTCGACGGTCTGGATTTCCAGGCCGGCTTCAATGCCATTGCCGATGCGCTGGTGGCGCACGGCGTCGGTGAGCGGAAGGTGAACTATCGCCTGCGCGACTGGGGGGTGTCCCGCCAGCGCTATTGGGGGGCGCCGATCCCGATGATGACCCTCGAAGACGGCACCGTGGTGCCGACGCCGGAAGACCAATTGCCGGTTGTGCTGCCGGAAGACGTGGTGATGAACGGTATTACCAGTCCGCTGAAGGCCGATCCCGAGTGGGCCAAAACCACCTACCGTGGCCAGCCCGCGCTGCGTGAAACCGATACCTTCGATACCTTCATGGAATCCTCCTGGTATTACGCGCGCTATACCTGCCCGGATTATGACCGCGGCATGCTCGATCCCACCGCCGCCAACTATTGGTTGCCGGTGGATCAGTACATTGGCGGCATCGAACACGCCATCATGCACCTGATGTATTTCCGTTTCTATCACAAGCTGCTGCGCGACGCTGGCCTGGTCACCTCCGACGAGCCGGCAAAGCGCCTGCTGTGTCAGGGTATGGTGCTGGCCGACGCCTTTTACTACCTTAGGGACAGCGGCGAACGCATTTGGGTCTCGCCGGTGGAGGTCAGCGTGGAGCGCGATGAGAAAGGCCGCATCGTCAAAGCGACCGATGCCACGGGCCGCGCGCTGGTCTACGCCGGCATGAGCAAGATGTCGAAATCGAAAAACAACGGTATCGACCCGCAGGAAATGGTGGAGAAATACGGCGCCGATACCGTGCGCCTGTTTATGATGTTCGCCTCCCCCGCGGAAATGACGCTTGAATGGCAGGAATCCGGCGTGGAAGGCGCCAATCGGTTTTTGAAACGCGTGTGGAAACTGGCGTATGAGCATACGCCGCTGGGCCCGGTGGGTACGCTGGATATCGCGGCCTTGAACAACGAGCAAAAGACGCTGCGTCGCGAAGTGCATAAAACTATCGCCAAGGTCACCGACGATATCGGCCGCCGCCAGACGTTCAACACCGCCATCGCCGCCATTATGGAACTAATGAACAAGCTGGCGCGCGCGCCGCAGCAGACCGGGCAGGATCGCGCTCTGCTGCAGGAGGCCCTGGTGGCGGTGGCGCGGATGCTTTATCCGTTCACTCCCCATGCCTGCTTCACGCTTTGGCGGGCGCTGGGCGGCGAGGGGGATATCGATAACGCCCCGTGGCCGATCGCCGACGCAGCCGCTATGGTGGAAGATGCCAAGCTGGTAGTCATTCAGATCAACGGCAAGCGGCGCGGCAAAATTACCGTGCCCGCGGACGCGGACGAAGCCTTGGTACGTGAGCGCGCCTCTCAGGAACATCTGGTGGCGAAACATCTGGAAGGGACCACGGTACGCAAGGTTATTTATGTACCGGGTAAACTGCTTAACCTGGTCGTGGGTTAACAGAAGGAGACGTTGTGCGATATCGGGCTTTAGCACTGATACTGGGCTTGGCGGTGATAACCACAGCCGGCTGTGGTTATCACCTGCGCGGCACCACCGCCCAGATGCCGACCGAAATGAAAACCATGACATTGAACAGTTATGATCCTTACGGCCCGCTGACCCGCGCCGTGCGCGCTGAGCTGCGTCTAAACGATGTGACGCTGGTTGACGACGCCAAGGACAAGAACACAACGCTGCCGTCGCTTAGGATTGCCAACTCGTCGGAAAGTCAGGTGACCGCGTCGGTATTCCAGGACGGTAAAACCGCCGAATACCAGATGACGCTGAGCGTACAGGCGCAGGTGTTGATGCCCGGCAAAGATTATTACCCAATCGATGTGAAAGTTTATCGTTCGTTCTTTGATAACCCGCTCACGGCGCTGGCGAAAGATGCCGAAGGGGATATCATCCGTCAAGAATTGCGCCAGCAGGCGGCGCAGCAGCTGGTGCGTAAACTGCTGACGGTGCATGCCGCCGAGGAGGCGGATAATGCGCTGGACGCGAAATTGAAACAGCAGCAACCGCGGCCGACGGCGGCGCAATGATCCGGCTTTATGCCGAGCAGTTGGGCGCGCAGTTGCAAGAGTCACTGCGCCCCTGTTATTTGCTGTTCGGCAACGATCCGCTGCTGCTGCAGGAAAGCCAGGATTGTATTCGCGATCGGGCCCAGGAACAGCAGTTCGACGAACATTTCAGCGTCACGCTGGACGCCGGCACCGACTGGGACGCGCTCTTCAGCCTGTGCCAGGCGCGCAGCCTGTTCGCCAGCCGCCAGACGCTGTTGCTTGTCCTGCCGGACGGCGGCATTCAAGCCGCCATGGGGGAAAAGTTGCTTCAGCTGGCGTCGCTGCTCCATGAGGATCTGCTGCTGATCCTGCGCGGCAGCAAGCTGACCCGCGCCTTGGAGAATGCCACCTGGTTTAAAGCGCTCAGCCCACGGGCGGTGCTGGTGAGCTGCGCCACGCCGGAGCAGGGGCAACTGCCGCGCTGGGTGGCGAGGCGCGCCAAAAGCATGAAGCTGGCGCTGGATGACGCCGCCTGCCAGCTGCTGTGCTATTGCTACGAGGGCAATCTGCTGGCGCTAGCCCAGGCGCTGGAGCGGTTGTCGCTGATTTATCCCGACGGTAGTCTGACGCTGCCGCGGGTCGACGTCGCGGTAAACGACGCCGCGCATTTTACCCCGTTCCACTGGGTCGACGCAGCGCTAGCGGGTAAAAGTAAACGCGCCGCCCACATTCTGCGTCAGCTGCGGCTGGAAGCCACGGAGCCGGTGATCCTGCTGCGCAGTATTCAGCGCGAAGTTCTGCAGTTGCTGACGCTTAAGCGGCAAATGGCCGTCGTGCCGATGCGCAAGCTATTCGACCGCCACAAAGTCTGGCAGAATCGCCGCCCGCTGCTTACGCAGGCGTTAGGGCGGCTTACCCTGCCGCAGTTGCGGGACACGGTAGCGCTGATGACCCGCATTGAATTGGCGCTGAAGCAGGATTATGGCTATCCCGTATGGTCTGATCTGAACGCATTGGCGCTGCTATTGTGCGGCAAAACGCTGCCCGCGGCGATGCTTGATGGCTGACCGCGCTCTGAGGGCCTTTTACGGCGGCACCTTCGACCCTATCCACTACGGACATTTGCGGCCCGTCATCGCGCTGGCGCGCCTTGTCAACCTGCAGCAAGTGATCCTCTTGCCGAACAATGTCCCGCCGCACCGGCCGCAGCCCGTGGCGTCGGCACAGCAGCGGCTGGCGATGGCGCGCCTGGCGATCGCCGAGCTGCCGGACGTGCTGTTCACCCTTGATGATCGTGAACTCCGCCGCCCAACGCCCTCCTGGGCGGTAGATACGTTTGAAGATCTGCGCCGCGAATATGGCCCCGACGCATCGCTGGGCTTCATTATCGGCCAGGACTCGCTGCTCACTCTGCCGCAATGGCACCGCGGCCTGGCACTGCCGGACCTCTGTAATTTGCTGGTGTGCGCCCGTCCCGGCTATGGCGACGGACTGGACGACGAGAGCGACAACCGCTGGCTCACCCGCCGGCTAACCCGGGATCCGCAGGCGCTGCATCGGCAGCCGGCGGGGCTTATCTATTGCGCGGACACGCCGCAACTTGCCATTTCCGCCAGCGACATCCGGGCGCGTTACCGGGAAGGCCGCGCCTGCGATGGCCTGCTCTCCCCCTCGGTGCAAGGTTATATTGACGAACAGGGTTTATACCGTTAGTGCGCGCGCTATGCTATGCGCCTTATCTTCGCTGGCCAGGCCGGCTCTGTTAATCCAAGTTAATTCCGCGGTCAACCGGCGCCGGGCAGCTATCCCATAGACTATTGCGCCACCCGATTCCTGCGTGGCGCGCGCGAAGCATACCGGAGGGGGAACCTTTGCTAGATACCATGCTCAAAGATTTTGTTGTTGACAAGATAGACGATTTGAAAGGCCAAGACATTATTACCCTCGACGTGCGCGGCAAGTTGAGCATTACGATTGCATAGTAATCTGCACAGGGACATCCAGCCGCCACGTCATGTCCATCGCCGACCATGTGGTACAGGCGTCGCGCGCCGCCGGCCTGATGCCGCTGGGCGTGGAGGGGGAAAACGCCGCCGACTGGATCGTCGTCGATCTGGGCGATGTGATTGTGCATGTGATGCAGGAAGAGAGTCGCCGCCTGTACGAGCTGGAAAAACTCTGGAGCTGAAGTTTGAAACTGCAGCTTATCGCCGTCGGGACCAAAATGCCGGATTGGGTGCAGACCTGGTTTACCGACTATCTCAAGCATTTTCCCAAAGAGCTGCCCTTTGAGCTGACGGAAATTGTGGCCGGTAAGCGCGGCAAGAATGCGGATATCGCGCGCATTCTGGAAAAGGAAGGGGAACTGATGCTGGCCGCGGTAGCGAAAGGAAATCGCATCGTCACGCTGGATATCCCCGGCGCGCGCTGGGAGACGCCGCAGCTGGCGCAGCAGCTTGAACGCTGGAAGCATGACGGGCGCGATGTCAGTCTCCTTGTCGGCGGGCCCGAGGGGCTGGCCACCGCCTGCAAGGCAGCAGCCGAGCAAAGCTGGTCGCTGTCCCCGTTAACTTTGCCGCATCCGCTGGCGCGGATGCTGGTCGCGGAGAGCCTGTATCGTGCGTGGAGCATTACTACCAATCACCCTTATCACCGCGAGTGAAGCGATGAAGATGGTTAACGTGAAATAATTCCGCTGAATGAAAATAGAACGTAACCCCTTCCGCGACTATTCAGCCGAGTCGGCGCTGTTCGTGCGCCGCGCCCTGGTGGCGTTCGCCGGCATTTTGCTGCTGACCTGCATACTTATCGTCAATCTGTACCATTTGCAAATTGTCCGCTTCGAGGATTACCGCACCCGCTCCAACGAAAATCGCATCAAACTGGTTCCCATCGCGCCCAGCCGCGGCATAATCTACGACCGCAACGGCACCCCGCTGGCGCTGAATCGCACCATTTACCAGTTGGAGCTGGTGCCGGAAAAGGTGGACGATTTAGCGCAAACTATCGCCGCCCTGCGCCCGATAGTCGATTTAACCGATGACGATACTGCCAATTTTGAAAAAGAGCGTAAACGCTCCCGCCGCTTTACCTCGCTACCGCTTAAAGTGGGTTTGACCGACGTGCAGCAGGCCCGTTTCGCCGTTAACCAGTACCGTTTTCCCGGCGTCGAAGTCAAGGGCTACCAGCGCCGCTACTATCCCTACGGCTCCGCGCTTACCCACGTTATCGGCTATGTGTCGAAAATCAACGACCGCGACGTGGAACGTCTGGATAAAGAGGGCATCCTGCCGAACTATGCCACCACACACGATATCGGTAAGCTAGGTATTGAACGCTACTATGAAAGCACGCTGCACGGTAAAACCGGTTACGAAGAGGTCGAGGTCAATAACCGCGGCCGGGTGATTCGCCAGTTGCACGAGCAGCCGCCGCAGGCGGGTAAGGATATTACCCTGACGCTGGATCTCAGCCTGCAGCAATATATTGAGAAGCTGCTGGCCGGCAGCCGCGCCGCGGTGGTGGTGGTCGATCCCCGCGACGGCGGCATCCGCGCGCTGGTGTCCAACCCCAGCTACGATCCTAACCTGTTTGTCGACGGTATTTCCAGCAAGGATTACCACGTGCTGCTGGAAGACGAAAACCGCCCGCTTATCAATCGCGCCACCCAGGGGGTGTACCCGCCAGCCTCCACCGTGAAACCCTATATCTCGGTCTCTGCGCTCACCCTTGGCGTCATCAATAAAAACTTCTCGCTGTTTGATCCGGGCTGGTGGCAATTGCCCGGTTCGGAAAAACGCTACCGCGACTGGAAGCGCTGGGGACACGGCCGGTTGAACGTCACCCGGGCGCTGGAGGAGTCGGCGGATACCTTCTTCTATCAGGTGGCCTATGAAATGGGCATCGACAGGCTTTCCGAATGGATGACCAAGTTTGGTTACGGCCAGTATACCGGCATCGATCTGTCCGAGGAGCGCGCCGGCGTGATGCCGACCCGCGATTGGAAAGTCGCGCGGTTCAAAAAACCCTGGTACCAGGGGGACACCATCCCCGTTGGCATCGGCCAAGGCTACTGGACCGCCACGCCGGTGCAAATGTCAAAAGCGTTAATGACGTTGATTAACGACGGCGCGGTCCGCACGCCGCATCTGCTCTACGGTACGCGGGAAAACGGCCGCCAGGTCCCCTATCGTCAACCGGAACATGGGCAAATCGGCGACCCTCATTCCGGTTACTGGGAGATCGCCAAAGACGGTATGTATGGCGTCGCCAACCGGCCGAACGGCACGGCGCGCAAGAGTTTCGCCGACGCGCCTTACAAGGCGGCGGCCAAATCCGGTACCGCCCAGGTGTATGGCCTGAAGGCCAACGAAACCTACAATGCTCACAAAATCGCCGAACGTCTGCGCGATCATAAGCTGATGACCGCCTTTGCCCCCTATGACAAGCCTACGGGGGGCGTGGTGGTGATTCTGGAAAACGGCGGCGTCGGCCCGGCGGTGGGCACCATTACCCGCCAGATTTTGGATCATATCCTCCTGGGCGATAACACCACGGACTTACCGGCGGAGCCGCCCGCCCCGCCCGGCAGCGAGAGTGATTAACCAATCATGACTGATAATCCGCAACAAACCTCCCTGTGGAACAAGCTGCACATTGACGTGATGCTGCTGTTTTTTGTCACCCTGCTGCTGGTCTACAGCGCCCTGGTGGTGTGGAGCGCCAGCGGCCAGGATGTCGGCATGATGGAACGTAAGGTTGCCCAGATTGTTATGGGCCTGCTGGTGATGCTGGTGATGGCGCAGGTGCCACCCCGCGTCTATGAGGCCTGGGCGCCCTATCTGTATATTTTCTGCGTGTTTCTGCTGGTGCTGGTGGATGCCTTTGGGCAAATCAGTAAAGGCGCGCAGCGCTGGCTGGACCTGGGTTTTATCCGCTTCCAGCCGTCGGAAATCGCTAAAATCGCCGTACCGCTGATGGTGGCGCGCTTTATCAATCGCGACAGCTGCCCGCCGTCGCTGAAAAATACCGCTATCGCGCTGGTGCTGATTTTCGTGCCTACATTGCTGGTGGCGGCGCAGCCCGATCTGGGCACCGCTATCCTTATCGCCGCCTCCGGCCTGTTCGTGCTGTTTTTGTCCGGGATGAGCTGGAAACTGATCGCCGTGGCGGCGCTGCTGGTGGCGGCGTTTATTCCCGTACTATGGTTCTTTTTGATGCATGACTACCAGCGGGACCGGGTCATGATGCTGCTGGATCCTGAAACCGACCCCCTCGGCGCCGGCTACCATATCATCCAGTCAAAAATCGCCATCGGCTCCGGTGGCCTGTCCGGCAAAGGCTGGCTGCACGGCACCCAGTCGCAGTTAGAGTTCTTACCCGAGCGCCACACCGACTTTATTTTTGCAGTGCTGGGGGAGGAGCTGGGGCTTATCGGCGTCCTGGTGCTGCTTACCCTCTACCTGGGGGTCATCATGCGCGGTCTGGTCATCGCGGCGCGGGCGCAGAACACTTTCGGACGGGTCATGGCCGGCGGTTTAATGCTGATTTTGTTCGTTTATGTGTTCGTGAATATCGGTATGGTTAGTGGTATCTTACCGGTGGTTGGTGTGCCGCTGCCGCTGGTAAGCTACGGCGGCTCGGCGCTGATTGTGCTAATGGCGGGGTTTGGTATCGTCATGTCGATACATACTCATCGAAAAATGTTGTCTAAAAGTTTATAGAGGTGAGCAATGCGAAAGCTTTGGTGCGTTATCGGCATGATGGCATTGGCGCTCAGCGCCTGTACCACCCAGCAGGAGACGCAGCCCTCGGCGCCGGCCCAGCCGGCGTACACCGGGCCTGTTGTGGAAATCAGTGGCGCCGAACCGCGTTATGAGCCTATAATCCGGGCAACATGCAGGATTACGAGGTAAACGGCAAGCGCTATAGCATCGTTAAAAACCCGCAAAACTTTAGACAAACGGGCCTCGCCACCTGGTACGACAGCGAAAGCGGCGGCAATTCCCGCACCGCCAGCGGCGAGCCATTCGACGCCTACGCGCTGGCCGCCGCCCACCCGACGCTACCGCTGCCCAGCTACGTGCGGGTGACCAACCTGAGCAACGGCCGTCAACTGGTGGTGCGTGTTAACGACCGCGGCCCTTATACGCCGGGACGCATCATCGATCTGACCCGCGCCGCCGCACAGTCCGCCACCCAACAAGGGACGGCACCGCTCGCTGCCACCGGTCAGCGCAGCGGGTTCCTCGGCGCGCCGTCGGCATTACCGGCGGGAATCGTGGAAACCCAAAGCGCCGAAACCGCAACCAGCACCGTGCCCCCCGCCGCGGTTGGCGCATTGCCCGCCGCAGCTGGCCGCTTCATGGTGCAGGTAGGCGACATCGGCGATGCCCAACGCGCCGCCAACTGGCAGAAAAGCCTTAGTAATCGCTTCAGCGGGCCGGGTAGAGTGTCGGCCAACGGCAATTTGTTCCGCGTGCAGTTAGGCCCGTTCCAGAGCCGTCAGCAGGCGCAGTCGCTGGTGCAGCGATTGCAAAGCGAAGCCCAGCAACCGGCTTTCGACAATGTCACGACCGACGCCGCTGGCCGGCGCCGTCTGACTGTTCCCGGCAAGCGACGTCTGAACGTTCCTCGGCCTGCGCAATTTGACCGGCGCTGCCGGCCGTTTGTCAATAAGTCGATGCACAGTGTAAACCCCTGAAACAAAATTATTTGCCTCAGCCGCACGCGGTGCCGTTTTGCCTGATGCCGCCATTTTGGACATCTGGTATAGTGTAGCACGATTTTAACTTACCCCCACGGATGCCGTTGTCCTGACATGAAGAATGTAACTACACCCCGCTTATTCAGTCGGTTAGCCTTGAGTACCGTTTTGGTTATGGGCGTTGTTTCCGCAAGCTTTGCCGACGATGTCAATCTGAAGACCATTATTCCGAGCGTACCGCAAATCGACGCCGAATCCTACATCCTCATCGACTACAATTCCGGTAAAGTGCTGGCGGAAATGAATGCCGACGCGCGCCGCGACCCCGCCAGCCTGACCAAAATGATGACCAGTTATGTCATCGGCCAAGCCATCAAAGCCGGCAAAATCACCCCGAATGATGTGGTTACGGTTAACAAAGACGCCTGGGCCACCGGCAATCCCGTGTTCAAAGGCTCCTCGCTGATGTTCCTGAAACCGGGCGATCGGGTACCGGTGTCGCAGCTCAACCGCGGTATCATTCTCCAGTCGGGCAATGACGCCTGCGTGGCGATGGCGGATTACGTCGCCGGCAGCCAGGATGCGTTCGTGGGGCTGATGAATAATTATGTCAGCGCGCTGGGGCTGCAAAATACCCATTTTGAAACCGTACACGGTCTGGATGTGCCCGGACAATTCAGCTCCGCCCGGGACATGGCCATGATCGGTAAAGCGCTGATTCGCGACGTACCGGACGAATACGCCACCTATAAAGAAAAAGAATTCACCTTCAACAACATTCGCCAGATGAACCGCAACGGCCTGCTGTGGGACAGCAATCTGAACGTTGACGGCATCAAAACCGGCCATACCGAATCCGCGGGCTACAATTTGGTCGCCTCGGCGACCGAAGGCCAGATGCGCCTGATTTCCGCGGTACTTGGCGGACATTCCATGAAAGGCCGTGAAAACGAAAGCCGCAAGCTGCTGACCTGGGGGTTCCGCTTTTTTGAAACCGTGGCGTCGCTGAAGGCCGGCAAAGAGTTCGCCGCCGAGCCGGTGTGGTTTGGCGATACCGACAGCGTAAAGCTGGGCGTGGACAACGATGCGTATCTGACCATCCCGCGCGGCCGGATGAAGGATCTCAAAGCCAGCTATGTGCTGGATAATCAAGAATTACATGCGCCGCTGGCGAAAAATCAGCGCGTCGGTACCATCAATTTCCAGCTGGACGATAAAACCATAGAACAACGCCCGTTGGAGGTGCTCAATGAAGTGAAAGAAGGCAATTTCTTCAGCTGCATGGTCGATTATGTCAAGCTGATGTTCCACCATTGGTTCGGTTAATCCGTTCATCCCTTGTCAGGGGCGGATCCGCGCCCCTATAATAACCCTATTCTATCTGCCCCCGCTGTGGCGGGAGCGCCGGCGTTTGCAGCCGCCGCGGCATATCCATGCCGGTCACCGGGAGTCCTTATGAAAACCAAACTGAATGAATTGCTCGAATTCCCCTGCCCGTTTACCTATAAAGTCATGGGTAGCGCCCAGCCGGAATTGGTGGATCAGGTGGTGGAAGTGGTACAGCGCCACGCGACGGGCGATTATTCGCCGCAGGTTAAACCCAGCAGCAAAGGCAATTACCACTCCGTTTCCATTACCATTACCGCCACCCATATCGAACAGGTAGAAACACTGTATGAAGAGCTGGGTAAAATAGACATCGTACGTATGGTGCTGTAAGCCGGGAGATCATCGTGTCAGAGAGCCTGGTTATTCGCCAGCTGGGTCTGCAGCCTTATGAGCGGGTGTCGCGGGTGATGCACCGTTTCACCGATGAGCGCAACGCCGCCAGCACCGATGAGATCTGGCTGGTGCAGCATCCGCAGGTCTTTACCCAAGGCCAGGCCGGTAAGGCTGAGCATCTGCTGCAGCCGGGCGCTATCCCGGTCATCCAAAGCGATCGCGGGGGTCAGGTGACCTTCCACGGTCCTGGGCAACAGGTGATGTATGTCCTGCTGGACCTGCGCCGCCGCCGGCTTGGGATGCGCGACCTGGTTACCCTGCTGGAGCGGACGGTCATCGCCACCCTCGCGCGCTTCGCTATTTCCGCCCACGCCCGCGCCGACGCGCCAGGGGTCTACGTCGGCGCCGATAAGATCTGTTCGCTCGGTTTACGTATCCGCAAAGGCTGCTCCTTCCACGGACTTGCATTGAACGTGGCAATGGATCTCTCGCCTTTTCTGCGTATCAACCCCTGCGGCTATGCTGGCCTGCGCATGACGCAGGTGAGCGATCTGTCCCCCGGCACCGGCATTGACGATGTGGCGCCGGTGCTCCTCGCGCAATGTCAGCGGCTGTTGGACGCCACGGCCGGCGAAATACAGGGCTGGGATCCGGCGCGCTACGGCGCCTGAACCGCGGCGGGAGGCACTGCGCGAGCGCATTGGCTCCTCAGGGCACGTTTTGCATTCACCTGCTGTGAACAACATGTTATAATTTTTAGAATTTTTTTGATACTCGTTTAATATTCACGTAACAGGCTGATTTACCTACTCTTCAGGCTGTCGACTTCGGGACTGGACCTGCACCATTATGAGTAAACCGATACAGATGGAACGCGGCGTTAAATACCGTGACGCTGACAAAATGGCGTTAATTCCCATCAAAGCCGTCGCGGTGGAACGTCAGGAAATCTTGCACAAGCCCTCCTGGATGAAAATTAAACTGCCCGCCGACTCGAGTCGTATTCAGGGCATCAAGGCCGCGATGCGTAAAAACGGCCTGCACTCGGTGTGCGAGGAAGCGTCCTGCCCGAACCTGGCGGAATGTTTTAATCACGGCACCGCGACCTTTATGATCCTGGGGGCTATCTGCACCCGGCGTTGCCCGTTCTGTGATGTCGCGCACGGCCGCCCCATCACCCTGGATGCCAACGAGCCGGAAAAACTGGCGCAAACCATCGCCGATATGGGGCTGCGCTACGTGGTAGTGACTTCCGTCGATCGTGACGATTTGCGCGACGGCGGCGCTCAGCATTTTGCCGATTGTATTAGCGCAATCCGCGCCAAAAATCCCACCATCCGCATCGAGACGCTGGTGCCCGACTTCCGCGGTCGTATGGATCGCGCGCTGGATATCATCAATGCCGCGCCGCCCGATGTTTTTAACCACAATCTGGAAAACGTACCGCGCCTGTATCGCCAGGTGCGCCCCGGCGCAGACTATCACTGGTCGCTCAAGCTGCTGGAAAATTTCAAGGCCGCTAACCCGCATCTGCCGACCAAATCTGGCCTGATGGTCGGACTGGGCGAAACCAACGCTGAAATCATTGAGGTGATGCGCGATCTACGCCGTCATGGCGTCACGATGCTTACGCTTGGCCAATATTTGCAGCCCAGCCGCCATCATTTGCCGGTTAAACGCTATGTGAGCCCGCAGGAATTTGACGAGGTGAAACAAGAAGCGCTGGCGATGGGCTTTACCCATGCCGCCTGCGGGCCCTTCGTGCGCTCGTCCTACCACGCGGATTTGCAGGCCAAAGGTATCGAAGTCAAATAAAGCGCCGGCGCGCGGACAAAAACAAGGGCGGGCGCCACAGACGACCACCCTTGTTTGCCGCAAAGAATAAGTCTTTGCGTTCTGCGATACGCGCCGCGTCATCAGTCTGCTGCGCCGGCGCCGAATCATCGTTCATGGCCTTTTTGAAGCCTTTAATGGCCGCACCCAGGTC
This sequence comes from Sodalis sp. (in: enterobacteria), assembly GCF_047607725.1. GTDB lineage: Bacteria > Pseudomonadota > Gammaproteobacteria > Enterobacterales > Enterobacteriaceae > JBLKSS01. The sequence continues at coordinate 14,214 of NZ_JBLKSS010000081.1, forward strand.
GCCGCCCAGCGAGCGCAGCTTTTTAGTGCCGAACAACAACACGATCAGGGCGCCGACGACTAATAATTTGGTAATGCTTAAACCTTCCATAACCACCTTCCGGGTTTACGCTGGCTGATAACTACAGCAGTGAATGAATATTACCTGCTTTTTACCGCTAATGCGGCTGCAATACAAGCGATATGCGTAACAGATTGCCACCCGTTACGCCTGTTACCTCCCCCCGTCAACCGCTTTTCCTCGCCGCGAATTCTGATATACTTACAGCCAGGAGATGACATTCCTCCTTATAACCGCCGTTCTGGCTGATGATGTCTACGTTCGCCCGCAGGTATTGGGGAACGTGGCGTCACGTTTTCCTTTCCCGGGTTTTATCCACTCTCATTGTGAAAGGTTGCTATGTTTGCCTTATTTTCGGCCGTCTTCATCGGCGGCGGTATCGGCAGTGTTCTGCGCTGGTATGTTAGCGTCAAATTGACCCACTCGGGTTTGCCCTTCCCCACCGGCACGCTGCTCGTCAACCTCGTCGGCGCGTTCATCATTGGTCTGGCGCTTGCGCTCTTCCCCTGGATGCAGCAGTTGGATCCCGCCTGGAAGTTACTGCTGACCACCGGTTTCTGCGGGGGCTTGACCACCTTTTCCACGTTTTCCGCCGAAGCGGTGGCGCTGATGGCCGGCGGGCAGATCTTTTGGGCCGCGGGAAATATCCTGCTCAACCTGCTCGGTTCGCTGCTGATGATGGCGGTGGCGATCGGCATGGTGAACTGGCTGGCGCCGCCGCGGCCGATTTAGCCCGGCGGCAGGCCGCCGGGCATCGCCGGCCACGTCCCTATGCCGCGATCCCCTACGCTACGCTGAAGGCAAGGCGAAAAAAACCCGCACCAGGGCGGGTTTTTCAGGAAACTGGCTAATTAAATAGCAGTAACGTCAGCAGCCGAAGGGCCTTTAGCGCCATTAGTGATTTCAAACTCTACGCGCTGACCTTCAAGCCAGGGTTTTGAAACCGTTGCTCTGGATGGCGGAGAAGTGTACGAACACGTCTTTGCTGCCATCTTCAGGCGTAATGAAACCGAATCCTTTGGACTCATTAAACCACTTAACGTTACCTTTAATCTTAGACATCAAACTTACCTTTAAATAAATGATAGACACAAACTCTGTATCGTCGAGTAGTACAGCAATTGGCAAGCTTTTTGTCCAGCATTAGATCAGTAATCCGTGATAAATATTGCTAAAAAAAACATTTTAACCCACGGATCACGCTGACATGGTGGGGCATGTGCTGACGCCGAGATCGTTTCCCCTGGCGAGAATAGCCAAAGCGGCGCGCGCCTGCCATTTGCGCGTTATTTCGAGTTCGCCAGTTGGCCAGTGAAAAGGCCTGCGGGGCGATCGAAAAAACCGCAATGGGCGGTGCTCAATCGCAGCAACGGCGGCAGCTGAAAAGCGGCGGCGGTTGGGGGATAAAAAAGGCGCCGTGGCGCCTTCATCACATCGAACATCGGTCACGGACGGTGGGTACCTCTTATCCCGTCAGCACCGATATTCGATCACTGCATTTTGTAGACCAGTGAGACCGATGTTTTGTAAGCGCCCCGTGGAGGACGTCTTGAATTATTGGTGGGTTTGTTGTATGGCCCGGTAAGAATATGTTCCACTACGATGCCTAGTGAACCAGCATCCTATAAGGGACGGCTGTCAGATCATGGATAATCCGGCGATGATAGTGTCCACTTAAATTTTAATGGACACTATCACAAACTTCAGAACCACTAATTTCATATCACTCAAACCGGTATGGAAATAAAAATTATTAAAATCAATATAATGTGAAAATGCAATGAGCAGAAGCGTGTAACGTAGGTTTACTGTCTCATACAACAAACCCACCAATAATTCAAGACGTCCTCCACGGGGCGCTTACGCGTCGTTCACCACCGGTATCACCGAGCCGCTGGAGTTCTGTTTTATTTTTGTCTCGCCGGTGCTGTTCCTTTTCCACGCGGTGCTCAGCGGCGTCGCGTTTATGCTGATGGATATGCTGCATGTGATGATTGGCAACGTGCAGGGTGGCGCCATCGATCTGGTCATTTTCGGGATGCTCGGCGGCGCCAAGACCCAGTGGTGGTATCCGGTGCTTTTGGGAACGATCTACTGTCCGCTGTACTATGGTGTGTTCAGCGCGGTTATCCGCCGGATGAATGTGGAAACCCCGGGTCGGGAATCGGACGATCAGACGCCGCCGGAGCAGGAAAAGCAAAGCGCCGACGAGCGGTCGCAAACCATTATTAACGGGCTGGGAGGACGGCAGAATATCGCCGGCGTCGACTGTTGTTTTACCCGGCTGCGCGTGCGGGTGCGCGATATGCAACAGGTGGTGGATCGCACCTTGATGCTTACCGGGGCCAGCGGCGTCAAACGTGTTAGCTGCAACGATGTGCAGGTTATCTATGGGCCGCAGGTGGAGAAAATCGCCCTCGACGTTAAACGGTTTCTGGGCGTAAGCAGCTGATGTCGTGGGCGCGGATGTTCGTGGTTAGCCGCGCGCGCTTGCGCGGGTTTACGCGGGCGTGGCAACGCGGGTGCGACATTGGCCCCTTACTCAGACGAGCGCTGCTCTCTGCCCTTACACGGCGGGCGCGGTTTTTCAAGCGGCTGCAGCCGATGACAGCCGCTGATTTGCCCGTGAATCTCGACGCTAGCCGCGCTTTGCGTACTGTTGCGTCACGGGGTTTTCAGAGGACTCTCGCCTGCGCGGAGATGGTATACTGTTCGCTACGCCCGGCTACCGATCAAATAGATGGATATCAAACAACTGATTTACTTGTGCAACCTGGAGCGGGAGCGCCATTTCGAATGCGCCGCCGACGCCAGCTTTGTCAGCCAGCCGACCCTTTCAATGCGGCTGAAAAACCTCGAACGTGAGCTGGGGGTGGCGCTTATCCACCGCGTATAGAGAAGTAATTTATTTGATACTTACGGGAATTTGCGGGATCTGGCGGGAATTCGTGGGATTTCTTAGGCTTAGGGATGATTTATGTATTTGATACCGATGAACAAAAAAAGAACAAAATAGAGCCTATAGGCAAAACATTTGATACTTAACGTAACGGCCTTAAAACCGCGTTTAAAAGAGTTT